>CAZOJX010000001.1:0-41893 GCA_964580255.1 uncultured Lachnoclostridium sp.
GGATAAGGTCATTGATATCGATCAGTCACCGATCGGCAGATCACCAAGATCCAATCCTGCGACCTATACGGGCGTGTTTGATCAGATTCGTGACCTTTTTGCGGCAACCTCTGATGCAAAGGCAAAAGGATACAAAAAAGGACGTTTCAGCTTTAATGTGAAAGGTGGACGTTGCGAAGCATGTGCCGGAGATGGTATTATAAAGATAGAGATGCATTTTTTGCCGGATGTTTATGTGCCTTGTGAAGTTTGTCAGGGCAAACGATACAACCGGGAAACGCTGGATGTGCGATATAAAGGAAAAAATATCTTTGATGTTCTGGATATGACGGTGGAGGAAGCTGTGGAATTTTTCCAAAATGTTCCGAGTATTTCCAGAAAGATCCAGACACTGGCAGATGTAGGACTTTCCTATATTAAGCTGGGACAGCCATCGACCACATTGTCCGGCGGGGAGGCACAGCGGATCAAGCTTGCCGCAGAGCTGAGCAGACGCAGCACCGGAAGGACGATCTATATATTGGACGAACCGACGACAGGACTGCATTTTGCAGATGTTCATAAACTGGTGGAAATTCTGCAAAGACTGGCAGAAGGCGGAAATACGGTGGTTGTGATCGAGCATAATCTGGATGTGATCAAAACGGCGGATTATATCATTGATATGGGTCCGGAAGGCGGAGACGGCGGCGGTACGGTCGTTGCGACCGGAACACCGGAAGAGGTTGCCAAAAATCCGGCGTCTTATACGGGCATCTATGTGAAAAAATCATTAGAATCCTAGATTGGAGAATTTATGTTAGAAAAACTTCAAAAACTGCTTGGAACAGAAAAAGTTTTAGAAAAAGAACCCATGGCGTCCCATACCACATTTCGGATCGGCGGTCCGGCAGACTATTTTGTAATGCCGGAAACAACAGAGGAACTGTCAGCGGTCATAAAGCTGTGCAGTCAGGAACAGGTGCCGTACTTTATTTTGGGAAACGGCAGCAATCTTTTGGTTGGTGACAAAGGTTATCGGGGCGTTGTGATCCAGCTGTGTAAAAATTTTTCCGGGATTACGATCGATGAAACAAAGATTACAGCAAAAGCGGGTGCCATGCTGATTCGGGTATCGAAGGAAGCCGGAAAGGCTGGACTTACCGGTCTGGAGTTTGCTTCGGGAATTCCGGGAACCATCGGCGGAGCCATGGTCATGAACGCCGGAGCCTACGGCGGAGAAATGAAAGATGTGGTCAGGGAAGTGACTGTGCTGACAAAAGAGGGACAGATCAAAACCTTAACCGGGGAAGAAATGAATTTCTGCTATCGGGGCAGTGTAGTGGAAAAAGAAGGCTACATTGTGCTGGAGACGGTGCTGGAATTGAAAAAGGGAGATCCGGCAGCGATTCAGGCACGTATGGAGGAGCTTTCTGTACAGAGAAAGACTAAACAGCCGATTGAATTTCCAAGTGCGGGAAGTACCTTTAAACGTCCGGAAGGATATTTCGCAGGAAAACTGATCATGGACGCAGGACTGCGGGGATACCGTGTCGGCGGCGCCCAGGTGTCAGAGAAACATTGTGGATTTGTGATCAACGCCGGAAATGCAACTGCCAAAGATGTTATGAAGCTGATGAAAGAAGTATCAGACATCGTACAGGAAACCTTTGGCGTAGCATTGGAACCGGAAGTAAAGAGAATCGGAGAATTTTAAGTGAGATTTGTATTTGTGACCGGCATGTCCGGAGGGGGAAAGAGCACCGCACGAAAAATGTTGGAAGATCAGGGGTATTTCTGCGTGGATAATCTTCCGTTTGCCATGATTCCGATCTTTATGGAAATGGCGTATGCCGGTGCCGGAAAAATGGATAAGGTAGCACTTTGTGTCGACGCCCGAAGCGGCAGTGACCTGGGAGAGCTGGAGCATATCCTGGAGGAAGTGACCGTAAAGGGATATCCCTATGAGATCCTTTTTATGGAATGTGAAGACGAGGTGCTGATCAAGCGTTATAAGGAGACAAGAAGGGCGCACCCGATGGCTCCAAAGGGACGGATTGAGACCGGGATCGCCAGAGAACGGAAGGCATTGGCATTTTTGAAGGCTCATGCGGATTACATCATTGATACGAGTAATCTTTTGACAAGAGAATTAAAGGCGCAGCTGGATCGTATTTTTGTGGACGATAAGGAGTTTAAAAACCTGGTGATCACTGTGCTGTCCTTTGGGTTCAAATATGGGATTCCAAGCGATGCGGATCTGGTATTTGATGTAAGATTTTTGCCGAATCCATTTTATTATGAAGAAATGAGACCGCTGACAGGAAATGATGCTCTGGTACATGATTATGTCATGGGTTTTGATGTGGCGAAAGAATTTTTGAAGAAACTGACAGATATGACGAAGTTTCTGATACCTAATTATATTAGTGAGGGGAAAAACCAGCTTGTGATCGCTGTGGGCTGTACCGGTGGCAAACATCGTTCAGTAACCATCGCAGCGGAGCTGTATGAAGCACTGAAGGACGATCAGCAGTATGCGATCAAGATTGAACATCGTGACATTCAGAAAGATGCGAAACGGGCTGGAAATATTACCTAGATTGTGAGGAGAAATATGTCATTTTCTTCAAAAGTCAAGGAAGAATTAGCGATAATTTCAAGAAAAGACTTTACTTTAAGGCAAAAAACAAGTAAGATGTCAACTAAAGGACTTATAAGGGATGCCTTTTTGCGCTCCGGCTCCATCAGTGATCCGGAGAAGTTCTATCATTTGGAGATCGTATTTCCTTCATTGGAGGAAGCGGAGGAGATGAAAGAGCTTTTGGAAGGCTTTGCATTAGATGCAAAGATTGTCGACCGGAAAGGGCATTATGTTGTTTATCTAAAGGAAGGCGCACAGATTGCTGACATGCTTCGGATCATGGAGGCACCGGCGGCTTTAATGGAGTTTGAGAATATCCGTATTGTGAAGGAGATGAGAAATTCCATTAACCGTCAGGTAAATTGTGAAGCTGCTAATTTGGGGAAAACAATCTCTGCCGCAGTAAAACAGGTGGAGGACATCAAGTTTATCAGCAGTACGATTGGGCTTGAGAATTTATCGGAAGGCCTGGAACAGACTGCCAGAAAACGATTGGAATTTCCGGAAGCTACGCTGAAGGAATTAGGGGAACAGATGGATCCGCCTCTTGGAAAATCCGGGGTGAATCATCGATTGAAAAAACTGAGTGAATTCGCAGAAGATTTGAGGAGTCGTAAGGAGGAGAAGCGAAATGATTAAGAAAAATATGACAATTCAGCTCCAGTCTGGATTGGAAGCTCGTCCGGTAGCACTTTTGGTGCAGGTAGCAAGCCAGCATGAGTGCAGTATTTACGTGGAAGCCGACAACAAAAAGGTGAATGCAAAAAGTATTATGGGTATGATGACCCTGGGACTTGCTCCGGGGGAACAGGTCACTGTAACTGCAGATGGTGCAGATGAGGAAGAAGCGATTCAGAGTATTGAACAATACCTGTCTGCAAAATAACAAGGAAAAAGAATGGCTCTGCTACGCGTGTGGCAGAGCCATTTTGTGAGGGAGAATAAAGTATGGCAAAAGACATGACATCGGGAAATCCGATAAAATTGATTTTATCATTTGCAATACCGGTTTTTGTTGGAAATTTGTTTCAACAGTTTTATAATATAGTAGATACGATCATTGTCGGTCGGTTTGTGGGCGTAAATGCCCTGGCAGCGGTAGGAAGCACCGGATCGATCATGTTCTGTGTACAGGGACTTGCCATGGGGCTGACCACAGGATTTGGAGTAGTGATCTCGCAGGCATTTGGCGCCCGGGATGAAAAAGGACTGCGGCAGAACGTCTGCATGGCAAATTATCTGACGCTGATTGTTTCCGCAGCGGTTACAGTGCTGCTGCTTTGTATCAACGAAAAGATCCTGCACATTATGAATACACCGCCGGAGATCTTTGAGGGAGCAGCCACTTATCTGGCAATCATTTATGCGGGATACTTCACGATGATGGCATATAACCAGCTGGCAGCGATCTTAAGAGCTTTGGGAGACAGCAAAACGCCTTTGTACTTTTTGATCCTGTCCTCCGTATTAAACATTGGTCTGGATCTGCTCTTTGTAATCTCCTTCCAAATGGGAGTAGCAGGGGTTGCCTACGCAACGGTGATCTCTCAGATCGTATCAGCGGTGCTGTGCTTTATCGTTATGATGAAAAAATATCCGCAGGTAATGAAGCCTGAGAAAGAAGAACGGGCATTTTCCTTCGGAATTGCGAAAAAGCTTATGGGAATGGGAATCCCGATGGCACTGCAGTTTTCCATTACAGCACTGGGAACCATGATCGTACAGTCTGCCTTAAATCTTTTAGGGGAAGCCGCCATTGCGGCCTATACGGCGGCACAAAAGCTGCAGAACCTGGTGGGACAGCCATACATTGCCCTGGGAACTGCCATGGCAACCTATTGCGGTCAGAATGCGGGAGCCGGAGACTTTGGAAGGATCAAAAAAGGTTTTCGAGACTGCATGATCCTGCTGATGGGTACTGTTGTGCTGACATTTTTGTTTGCCAGAGCCTTCAGCGGCGTGGGTGCACTGCTGTTTGTGGAAAGCAGCCAGACAGAGGTGATCGCTTTAACAAAGGAATATTTCAGGATCGCGTCCTGGTTTTATCCCTTCCTTGCCAGCATTTTCGTATTTCGAAATGCCCTGCAGGGACTTGGTTATGGACTTGACGCAATGCTGGGCGGAATCTTTGAACTCCTGGCAAGAGGCGTTCTGGTAAAGATCATCGGAACAGGATTTGGATATGCAGGAATCTGCTTTTGTGATCCGGCAGCCTGGATTGCTGCACTGATCCCATTGATCCCATTATATTTTTATAGAATGAAAAAGACAGAAAGGAATCTGCAATGAAAATAGAAAAATTAAGAAGTAAAATGAAAGAGTACGGGATTGACTATTATGTGATCCCGACAGATGATTTCCATGCATCAGAATATGTAGGTGCACATTTTGAAACCAGAAGCTGGATTTCCGGATTTACCGGAAGTGCCGGAACGCTGCTGGTAGGTCAGGACTTTGCCGGACTTTGGACTGACGGAAGATATTTCCTGCAGGCGGCAGAGCAGTTGGAAGGAACGGGCATCGAGCTGATGAAAATGGGTGCAGAGGGTGTTCCAACCCTGATCGCTTATCTGGCAGAGCATTTACAGGAACAGATGACACTGGGCTTTGACGGCAGATGCTTAAGCGCAGGATTTATGGAAGATTTAAAGGCTTCCTTGGGCGATACAAAGATTCAGGTCATTTATGAAAAAGATCTGGCAGGAGAAATCTGGGAAGACCGTCCTGCATTATCCAGAAAACCGGCATGGTTTTTGGAAGACGAAAACTGCGGAGCTTCTTTTAAAGAAAAGCTTGCGCTGGTAAGAGAAGAAATGAAGAAAAAATCTGCAGAGAGCCTTCTTCTGACTTCCCTGGACGACATTGCATGGCTGCTGAACATGAGAGGTGACGATATCGCTTACAATCCGGTGGTACTGTCCTTCTGTCTTATTACAGAAAAAGAAGTGCGTCTGTTTATCCAGAGAGGATCTCTTAATGCAGAGCAGGAAATGAAGCTTGTAATGGACGGCGTTCTTTTGGACGGCTATCTGAATGTATACGATTATATGAAGACTCTGAAAGCAGAAAGTATCTGGGTAAATGATCAGAAGACAAGCTATGCATTGATGGAAAATATCCCGTCAGGGGTTCGGATCATCAAGGGAATGACTCCGGTAGCTGCCATGAAATGTATAAAAAATGAAAAAGAGCAGGAAAACATGAGAGCGGCACACAAAAAAGATGGTGTTGCCATGACAAAATTCATGTACTGGTTAAAAGAAAACGTTGGAAAAGTGGAAATGTCAGAAATTTCTGTGGCAGAACGTGCACTGGAATTAAGAAAAGCACAGAAGGGCTTTGTAGAAGAAAGCTTTTCAACCATTGCAGGATATGGCCCTCATGGAGCAGTGATCCATTATGGAGCGACAGAGGAAAGCAATGCGAAGATTGAAGCTTCCGGTCTTCTGCTGGTGGACAGCGGTGCACAGTATCTGGAGGGAACAACCGACATTACCAGAACCTTTGCAATGGGTCCGGTAACGGAAGAAGAAAAGAGTCACTTTACAACAGTGCTCAAAGCAAACCTGCGCTTGGGAGCAGTCAGATTTAAAGAAGGCTGTACCGGTGAAAATCTCGATATGGTTGCCCGTCAGCCGCTTTGGGAAGCAGGTCTTGATTATAATCACGGAACCGGTCACGGAATCGGCTATGTGCTGAATGTTCATGAAACACCGGCAAGGATCAACTGGAAGGGAAGACCGGATTACGGTGAAAATGCTTTCTTTGTACCGGGTATGATCGTTTCTAATGAACCGGGCTTCTATCAGGAAGGGGCTCATGGAATCCGTCTGGAAAACCTGATCCTTTGTAAAGAAGCAGAAGTGACAGAATACGGAAGATTTCTGGATTTTGAAACATTGACAGTGGTACCGTTTGATCTGGATGCAGTAGAGCCTGCGATGCTGGACGAAAAGGAAAAACAGTTATTGAATGAATATCATGCAAGAGTTTATCAGGAACTTTCGGAAGAACTGACGGAAGAAGAACGTACATGGCTGAAACATGCCACAAGAGCCATTTAAGGAGTGCCTATGGAAGCGTATAGTGGATTTGCAGAGGTCTATGATCTGTTTATGGACAATATACCGTATGAAGAATGGACGGATTATGTGAGAGAACTTTTGGCAGAGGAAGGGATTCATGAGGGAATCCTGCTGGATTTGGGCTGCGGTACCGGAAGCGGGACGGAGCTTCTTGCAAAAGCCGGATTTGACATGATCGGTGTGGACAATTCTGAGGAAATGCTGGAAATTGCCATGGAAAAACGGGCAGAATCCGGTCTGGATATCCTTTATCTTTTGCAGGATATGAGAGAATTTGAACTTTACGGAACCGTAAAAGGTGTAGTCAGCATCTGCGATTCCATGAATTATCTTCTGGACGATGAGGATCTGGAGGACGTATTTGCTCTGGTTCACAATTATCTGGACAATGAAGGAATCTTCATTTTTGACATGAACACCAGATACAAATATGAAAAGATCCTTGCGGACAACACGTTTGCGGAAGATCGGGAGGAATCCAGTTTTATCTGGGAAAACTTCTATGATGCCGAGGAGGAGATCAACCAGTATGATCTGTCCTTATTTGTCCGCGAAGAAGACGGAAGATACAGAAAATATGAAGAAACACATCTGCAGCGTGCATATGAGCAGAAAAGAGTGGAAGAATTGATAAAAGAATCCGGTCTGGAGCTTCTCCATGTGTACGATGCATTTACAAAAAAATCACCGGCAGAGGATTCTGAGCGCATTTATTTTGTGTGCAGAAGACCTGCCAGACAGGAGTAAAAATGGGAGATTATATCGTAAGAGCCATGGCGGCAGATCAGCAGATCCGCGCCTTTGCAGTAACCTCCAGAGAACTGGTGGAAAAAGCAAGAGAATCACATAATACAAGCCCGGTTGCAACGGCAGCTTTGGGAAGACTTTTGAGCGCAGGCGCCATGATGGGTGTCATGATGAAGGGAGAAAAGGATATCCTGACGCTCCAGATGAAGGGAAGCGGTCCTTTGGGCGGTCTGACAGTGACTGCGGACAGCAAAGGAAATGTAAAGGGATATGCGGATAACCCGGAAGCAATGCTTCCGCCGAATGCCCAGGGAAAGCTGGATGTCGGCGGTGCGATGGGCATTGGCATTTTAAACGTCATTAAGGATATGGGATTAAAAGAACCGTATAACGGATCCTGTGAGTTAAAGACCGGTGAGATCGGCGATGACCTGACTTACTATTTTGCAACCAGTGAACAGGTTCCTTCGGCAGTTGGCCTGGGGGTTCTGATGAACAAGGATAATACGGTAAAACAGGCTGGCGGATTTATCATTCAGCTGATGCCGTTTGTGTCAGAAGAAGTGGTAGACAAACTGGAAGCGAAGCTTGCAGAGGTAACCAGCGTAACTGCGATGCTGGATAAAGGTTATACACCGGAAATGATCCTGGAAGAACTGTTAGGTGAATTTGGTCTGGAGATCACTGAAACCATGCCGACACAGTTTTACTGTAACTGCGGAAAAGAACGTGTGGAAAAAGCGCTTATCAGCGTAGGACGCAAAAGCTTAAACGAAATGGTGCAGGACGGAAAAACAATCGAGGTTGCCTGCCATTTCTGTAATACAAAATATGAATTTACGGTAGAAGAACTGAAAGAGCTGATCAGAAGGAGTAAATAGTATGAATTACGGGTTTGTCAAAGCAGCAGTCATTACACCAAAAATCAAGGTTGCTGATGTGAGATACAATGGAACGGAAATTGAACGTTTGATGAAGGAAGCTTCCGGAAAAGGTGCCCGGATCATAGTATTTCCGGAGCTTTGCCTGACCGGATATACCTGCGGCGATCTGTTTGCACAGGAACTTTTGATCGCTGCTGCAAAAAAAGAACTTCTTCGTCTGGTTCAGGTCAGCGAAGCCTTGGGTGGTCTCTTTTTTGTGGGACTTCCGTGGGAACACAGAGGAAAACTCTACAATGCGGCGGCTGTTTTTGAGGGCGGCCAGCTTTTGGGAATCGTACCAAAGACATTTCTTCCGAATCATGGAGAATTCTGGGAGAGCCGTTTGTTTGCTCCGGGAAAACCGGGCTATGAGTACATTGATGTGGAAGGAGAAATGGTTCCGTTTGGTACAAGCCTGTTATTTACCTGTGAAAATGAAAAAAATCTGGTGGTAGCAGCTGAGCTTTGTGAGGATCTCTGGACAGCGAATCCGCCAAGTGTTTCTCATGCACTTCATGGAGCAACGGTGATTGTCAATCTTTCTGCCAGCGATGAGACAACAGGAAAGAGTGCTTACAGACGCCAGCTGATCTCTCAGCAGTCTGCAAGACTTTTCTGTGCTTACCTCTATGCTTCAGCAGGAGAAGGGGAATCCACCACAGATCTGGTATTCAGCGGACATAACCTGATCGCGGAAAACGGTACGATCCTGGCAGAATCTGAGAAATACAGAAGCGGCGCAACCTATACGGAAATCGATGTGGAACGCCTTGTAGGAGAACGAAGAAGAAGTACAACCTTTCAGACAGAGGATCCGGTGGAGGATCAGTATCTGGAAGTAGATTTTGAAATGAAAGAGACACCGCTTTTGCTGACCCGTCCGATCAGTCAGTCCCCGTTTATTCCACAGAATCAGAACGTGTGGGAAGAACGATGTGAGGAAATTCTGGAGATTCAGACAATGGGTCTGAAAAAACGTTTGGAGCATACCAACTGCAGTCAGGCGGTACTTGGAATTTCAGGCGGTCTGGATTCGACACTGGCACTGCTGGTAACAGCCCTGGCCTTTGACAGGCTTGGAAAGGACCGAAGCGGGATTACGGCAGTGACCATGCCTTGCTTCGGAACGACAGACCGTACCTACCGCAACGCCTGTGAGCTGACCAGACGTTTGGGAGCAACCCTGCGGGAAGTGGATATTAAAAATGCAGTGCGGGGACATTTTGCAGATATCGGTCATGAAGAAAGTGTTCATGATGTAACCTTCGAAAACTCTCAGGCAAGAGAACGAACCCAGGTGCTGATGGATATTGCCAACCAGCTGGGCGGCATGGTAATCGGTACGGGAGATATGTCGGAGCTGGCATTGGGCTGGGCAACCTATAACGGAGACCACATGTCCATGTATGGCGTGAATGCAGGGGTTCCAAAGACACTGGTTCGCCATCTGGTCCGCTATTATGCACAGAAATGTCAGGACGAGCAGATTGCAGGAATTCTTCTGGACGTTCTGGATACTCCGGTGAGTCCGGAACTTCTGCCGCCGAAGGATGGAGAAATTGCTCAGAAGACAGAGGACCTGGTAGGACCTTACGAACTTCATGACTTCTTCCTGTACTATATCTTAAAGCATGGATTTTCACCGGCGAAGATCTATCTGCTGGCACAGACTGCGTTTGCAGGTGTTTATGACAAGGAAACCATTAAAAAATGGCTCCGTACCTTCTATCGCAGGTTCTTTGCACAGCAGTTCAAACGTTCCTGCCTGCCGGACGGACCGAAGGTCGGTTCCGTAGGAATGTCACCGAGAGGTGATCTGCGTATGCCGAGTGATGCATGTGCGGCACTTTGGCTGGCAGAAATGGAAACATTGGACGAAGCATAAAATGATTACAAAAGGGAAATCCCGGACGAAGGGATTTCCCTTATTTTGTATCTGACTGCTTTACGGATCACCTTAGCTCTGCAATTCGGGTGACTGCCACATAAATTTCTGAAATCCGGTACCAGGTGCGGTAATCTACGACGCCGGTCTGGGGAAGATTGAATACGGATTGGAAGATTCGCACAGCATTTGCAGTAGAAGTTCCGTAGATCCCGTCTTCGGAAACCTTCGGGATTGCCGGATAGGAATCGGAAATGGTATTCAGTTGTTCCTGTATGACCAGCACATTTTCACCATAGGAACCGATTTCCAGGTCATAGCCCGGATAGGACTGGGGAACTCCGGAAACTTCCTCGGCAGTTGCAATATAGATGCTGTCACCGTAATAGTAGCGAAGGATTTCACTGGCACTGTAGCCTCGCTTTCCAAGATCCTGAGAGCCCCACTGGGTCATCCAGTTGGGACAGGTTACCCGTTCGCCGTCACAGTACTGGGTAAGGATCGGCTGTTTGATGCCCGGGCGTGCCAGGTAATTTCCAAACATTTCATCAACCACCTGAGAAATGGTATCATAAATATTTCTTCCGTAGACGAATTTGTGGTCGAAAGCGGTGGAGGAGGTAATGGTAAAATCATATCCGCGGTTGCGGTAGAATTCTGTATAAACCCGGTTCAGGGTAAAGGACATGATCGCCAGCACATTGGCACGGATGGCGGCATCGGTCCAGGTGGCATAAATCTCACTGGAGGCCACATTTTTAATATAGTCCCGGTAACGTACCCAGTAATTCTGGGCAGTGCTGTCAGTGGGAACACCGTCATGGACAATGATGTATTCGGGAATTACCACCCGGTTTAAGATGATCTCCCCGGTTTCAGCAGACTGAACGATCTCAGGTTCCGCAATCTTCGGCGGATAGTTTCCAAACAGGGTATGAGGCGGAATGACGACTCTGGTAAACTGCTGGCTTTCTGCCAGAGGGGTCATGCGGACTTCCAGGATCGCTGTGGTATCCGGAAGAAGCTCCGCAGAAGAAACCTCTGCAGGTTCATAGCCGTCGGCAGTGACGTCGATGGTATATTCCGCATAAGGCTGGGGTTCGCTGGGAGAGGTGCTGTAGGAAATATCCGGTGTTTCCAGTTCGATCTCGTCGGTCAGACCGGATTCATTGGTGGTCAGGGTAAAAAGAACATTGTCCGGAATGCCTGTGACAGAGATCTGCACTGAGGCTCCGGTCACCGGACGGCTTCCGATGATCGTTACGACATTGATTTGAAGTTTTCCTTGCAAAATACTCACTCTTTTTGACTCTATTACTCATAATATATGCCAATGCAAAGGAAAATGCCTTTGATGTTCACAGAAAATTAAGAAATGTTAAAAGAAAAATAGTTTGATTTTCTGAAATTATTGTATATAATAAGTAAGAATTGAGAGACTATGGCAATAATTAAAATAGAGAGCATCAAGAAAGGAAACGTATATGTTTGAAAGTATGACCGGATCTCAGGATATTGGGATTGATTTGGGAACTGCCAGCATTCTTGTATATATCAAGGGCAAGGGTGTTGTTTTAAAAGAGCCGTCTGTTGTAGCATTTGACAGAGATACAAATAAGATCAAAGCGATCGGAGAGGAAGCCAGACTGATGCTGGGAAGAACTCCGGGAAATATCGTGGCGGTTCGTCCGCTGCGTCAGGGAGTAATCTCTGATTATACAGTAACAGAAAAAATGTTAAAACATTTCATTCAGAAAGCTGTTGGCAAAAAAGGATTCCGGAAACCTCGTATCGCAGTCTGTGTGCCGAGCGGTGTAACAGAAGTAGAAAAGAAAGCAGTAGAAGATGCAACCTATCAGGCAGGTGCCAGAGAAGTTGCGATCATTGAAGAACCGATCGCAGCAGCAATCGGTGCAGGGATTGATATTGCAAAACCATGCGGAAACATGATCGTTGATATCGGAGGCGGTACAACAGATATCGCAGTCATCTCTTTAGGCGGTACGGTAGTCAGCACTTCCATTAAGATTGCCGGAGACGATTTTGACGAAGCAATTGTTCGCTTTATGCGCAAAAAACACAACCTGCTGATCGGGGAGCGAACAGCAGAAGATATTAAGATCAAAGTGGGTACCTGTTTCCCGAAAGAAGCGGTAGATACATTAGATGTTCGCGGACGTAACCTTGTTACAGGTCTTCCGAAAACTGTGACAGTGACATCAACGGAAACAGAAGAAGCCTTAAAAGAAACGACTGCACAGATCGTGGAAGCGGTTCACAGCGTTCTTGAAAAAACTCCGCCGGAGCTTGCAGCAGACATCGCAGACCGCGGTATCGTATTGACAGGAGGCGGAAGTCTGATCCGCGGCCTGGACGAACTGATCGAATCCAAGACAGGCATCAATACGATCGTTGCGGAAGAACCGATGACATGTGTTGCTGTCGGAACCGGAAAATATGTAGAAATGTTGTCCGGAATCAAAACGATAGAATAAAAGTAGATATGTTGGGGGCATAACGTAAGTTGTGCCCCTTTGCGATTATTTAGGGGGAATACGATGGAAGGGTATGTAGAACACATTATCTTTCGAAATGCAGAAAACGGCTATACGGTCTTTGAACTGGTCGGAAAAGACGAGGAGATTACCTGTACCGGTGTTTTCGGATATTTGAATGAAGGGGATTTTATCAGTGCAGAAGGAAAGATGGTAGATCACCCGATGTATGGAACCCAGCTTCAGGTGACCTCTTATGAGCTTCGTCCGCCGGAAGATGTGGTGGCGATCCAGCGCTATCTTGGCAGCGGTGCGGTAAAAGGAGTAGGGGAGGCACTGGCAGAACGGATCGTGAAAAAATTCGGTTCCGATACCTTCCGCATTATGGAAGAAGAACCGGAACGGCTTGCGGAGATCAAAGGGATCAGTGAGCGAAAAGCAAGAGAGATCGCCGTTCAGGTAGAGGAAAAGAAAGAACTTCGTCAGGCAATGATCTTTTTGACCCAGTACGGCATCAGCAACAGCCTTGCGGTAAAGATCTACGGAAAATATGGTGCACAGATGTATGGAATCCTCCAGGAAAATCCGTATCGTCTTGCGGAGGATATTTCCGGTGTGGGATTTAAGATCGCAGATGAGATCGCAGCCCGGATCGGGATACATACGGATTCTGACTACCGGATTCGAAGCGGACTTCTCTATGTGCTTTTACAGGCAGTGGGAGAAGGTCATACTTATCTTCCGCGCCCGGAACTGGTCCGCAGAGGAGTGGAACTTCTGGGGGTAGAGGAAAGCGGCATCGATATTCAGCTGGGGAATCTGTGCGTTGAAAGAAAAGTGATCATTAAGCTGGAGGAAGCAGAAGAACGTGTCTATGCTGCCAGCTATTACTATATGGAATTAAATACGGCCAAAATGCTTCATGATCTGAATGTGCCGTATTCATATGATGAAGGAAAAACCCTGCGGAAGCTGCAGAAGATTGAAGAAAACGCAGGAATGGAACTGGATACCCTGCAGCGGGAGGCCGTTCTGGGAGCAGTCAGAAACGGTGTCTTTGTGCTGACAGGAGGTCCGGGAACCGGAAAGACCACCACCATCAATGCCATGATCCGCTTTTTTGAAAGCGAAGGACTGGATATTATGCTGGGGGCGCCCACCGGGCGTGCGGCAAAGCGTATGCAGGAAACGACCGGCTATGAAGCCAGCACCATTCACCGAATGCTGGAACTTATGGGAGGCCCGGAATCCGGCGAAAAAGGAACTTTTATGAGAAATGAAGAAAATCCGCTGGAAACCGATGTGCTGATCATTGATGAAATGTCCATGGTAGATCTTTCGTTATTCCATGCCCTGCTGAAAGCGGTGTTGGTAGGAACGAGAGTGATCCTGGTAGGAGACAAGGATCAGCTGCCGAGTGTCGGTGCCGGAGCTGTTTTAAAAGATCTGCTTCAGTCAGAGCGTTTTCCGACGGTCATGCTGACGAAAATCTTCCGTCAGGCAGGAGAAAGCGACATTGTTGTCAATGCTCATAAGATCAACAAAGGAGAACGGGTGGTTTTAGACAACAAGTCCATGGATTTCTTCTTTTTAAAACGCAGTGATCCTAACGTGATCATACGGGTGCTGCTGACGCTGATCCAGCAGAAGCTTCCGAAGTATGTGGATGCATCACCTTATGACATTCAGGTGCTGACGCCGACCCGAAAAGGACTTTTGGGGGTAGAACGGTTAAACGGGATCCTGCAGCAGTATTTAAACCCGCCGGGACCGGAGAAAAAAGAAAAGGAACATGCAGGAACCATCTTCCGGGAGGGAGACAAGGTCATGCAGATCAAAAATAACTATCAGCTGGAATGGGAGGTTCGAAACCGCTATGGTCTTCCGTTAGATAAGGGAACCGGGATCTTTAACGGTGACATGGGAATTATTCGGGAAATGAACCTTTATGCCGAAACCATGACCATAGAATTTGATGACAGCAGGCAGGTGGACTACTCCTTTAAACAGCTGGATGAATTGGAACTTGCCTATGCCATTACCATTCATAAATCGCAGGGAAGTGAGTATCCGGCAGTGGTCATGCCAATCTGGCCGGGACCGAGAATGCTGATGAACAGAAACCTTCTGTATACTGCGGTGACCAGAGCAAGACGCTGTGTGACCATGGTAGGCAGTGAGGATACCTTTTACCAGATGGCAGAGAACATCAATGAGCAGACAAGATACAGCGGTCTGAAAGAAAGAATATGGGAATTTTAGAAATCTTATATCCGGCCAGATGTCCGGTATGTCATAACATTGTCCGGGGAAAAGGACGGGTCTGTCCTTCCTGTAAGAAAAAATTGTGTTACATTAAGGAACCGAAATGCAAAAAATGTGGAAAAGAGATCGAGCGTCCGGAGCAGGAATACTGTCGTGACTGTCAGCGGTTTGCCCATGCCTATGACCGGGGTGCGGCAGTGTTTGCCTACGATCCGGTTATGCGGCGATCCATTTCCATGTTTAAGTATCATAACCGGCGGGAATATGCAAAGTTTTATGCAGAAGAAATGTATAGTCGCTGCAGCTATTTTTTAAAGACCTGCAGACCGGACGTGATCCTTCCTGTGCCGGTGCATCGTTTGAAAAAACGGCAGAGAGGATTTAATCAGGCGGAACTGGTGGCGAAAGAACTTGGAAAGCTGATGAAGGTTCCGGTGGTGACCGATTACCTGATCCGTGCAGAAAAAACGACGCCTCAAAAGGAACTGACCCGCCAGATGCGGAAAGCAAATCTGAAAAAAGCGTTTGCAGTGACCAAAACAGGGGTATCCTATGAACGAGTCCTTCTGATTGATGACATTTACACGACCGGTGCAACCATTGATGCAATTTCGGAAATCCTAAGGGAAAATCAAACAAAGAATATATTTTTTTTAACCATATGTGTTGGAAGAAACAGCTAAATGTGGTAATATGATAAGATAAAATATCGGGAGTTTATTATGATCAACGAGGAGAAAGTAAAGCACATGACAAGGGCTGCGGCCTATGAAAACGGACCGGAAAAAAAGAATATTGGAATCAGCAGCTACTTTCGGGGAGATTATCTGGGACTCCAGCTTTTAAAATCCGGGATTGCTTACACCTTTGCCTTCCTGATTCTGGGAGCGATGTGGGCGATGAGCAGGATTGAAGAACTGATGCTGATGGTCAGCCGTCCGGAGTATCTGGAAGGGCTCTTGAAGAGCGCTGTTCTTCTTTATCTCGCGGGAATGGCGGTCTATGAGATTGCAGTTTATACATACTATACGCAAAAATATCATCATGCAAAGCAGAGTGTGAAGGGCTTTCATGACCATTTGAAAAAGATTCACAGATTTTATGAAATACAGGAAACTGCGGACACGATCCAGAAAATTTCCATGGATCCGGAAGCAGATGAGGAGAAACGATTATGATGGCAACATTACTGGAGATCAGAGGATTTGTAAAGCGGTTTTACGCAAGAAAAGATGTGTATGTAAAACCGGTGATCAAATTTATACTGGCATTGACCTGCTTTTTGACTTTAAATGGAAAGGTAGGGTTTATGCATCAGCTGAGAAATCCGCTGATTGCAGTCGTACTGGCTTTGATCTGTGCGTTTCTGCCCTTAAATGCCATGGTTGTAATGGCAGGGGTCATGCTGATCGCGCATGCATATGCGCTTTCCATGGAGGCTTGTGCAGTGACTGCAGGGTTGATCGCAGTTATGTATCTTTTGTATTTTCGGATCAGTTCCCGTATGGGGATCCTGCTGCTCATTACCCCTCTTTGCTATTTTTTAAAGATTCCGTATGTGGTTCCGCTTCTGGGAGGACTTTTGTACGGTCCGGCTGCAGCGGTTCCGGCAGGCTGCGGAATAGTGATTTCTTATCTGATCGATTATATGAGTCAAAATACGACCAGTCTCGGAACCGGAGAAATCGAAGGCAGTGCCACAAAGGTTGCCTCACTGATTGACAGCCTGGTAAATAACCGCAGCATGTTCCTCTGTGTTATGGCTATGGTGCTGACGGTGCTGGTAGTATATTTTATCAGGAGACTTTCGGTGGATCATTCCTGGGAGATTGCGATCGGGATCGGTATGGCAGTTAATATTGTGGTACATTTGATCGGTGCCCTTCTTCCGGGAGTAAGTGTAGCAATTCCGGCTCTGATGATCGGAAATGTTGTATCTGCGGCACTGGCATTTGCTGTGAAGTTCTTCGTATTCAGTGTAGATTATACAAGAACAGAACGGGTACAGTTTGAGGACGATGAGTACTATTATTATGTGAAGGCGATTCCGAAAAATGTGATCGCAGAACCGAAGAAAACGGTCAAAAAGATCGTAAGTCAGAAAAAGCAGACAAAAACGGTCAAAAGGATCGATTCTTAAAGAAAAGATGGAAGAAAGGAAGAAAAGATGAATCGGGTTACGGAGTTATTTGAAAAACTAACTTCCATCAATTTGGAAAACATTGATTGGACAGATGGAGTAGAGATCATTATTCTGGCTGTTCTGATTTATTATGTACTGCTTTGGATCAAGCAGACACGTGCCTGGGCACTGGTAAAGGGATTTGCGGTCATTTTGGTCTTTCTTCTGTTTGCTGTAGTTTGGGAGATGGATACGATCCTCTGGCTTGCCGGAAACGTGTTTGATATCGGAATCCTTGCGCTGGTCATCGTGTTTCAGCCGGAACTTCGAAAAGCATTGGAGCAGTTGGGACAGAAAAATATTCTGACAGATATCTTTACGCTGGATGTAGGCAAGGAAAAAGAGGATCAGTTCAATGACAAGACCATCGAGGCCATTGTAAAGGCCTGTATGGAAATGTCTAAGGTAAAGACCGGAGCACTGATCGTAATCGAAAACAATGTTCCGCTGGGAGAATATGAGCGTACCGGTATCACATTGGACGCACAGATCTCCAGCCAGCTTTTGTTAAATATTTTTGAACACAATACACCGCTTCATGATGGAGCAGTGATCGTGCGGGGAAATCGTGCGGTGTCTGCAACCTGTTATCTGCCGCTGTCAGATAATATGACCTTATCCAAGGAGCTTGGAACCAGACATCGTGCAGCAGTGGGGATCAGTGAGGTCAGCGATGCCATGACTGTGATCGTTTCCGAGGAAACAGGAGCCATTTCCATTGCACAATACAGCGAGATCAAACGGAATGTAACACCGGAGATCTTACGGGAGCAGTTAAGCGGTCTGCAGAACAGAACAACAGAAGGAAAGCGTTTCAGACTGTGGAAAGGAAGGGAAAAAGATGAAGCTAAAATTGACGGATAATCTTTTTTTAAAACTTCTTTCCATTGGGCTTGCAGTGATCCTGTGGCTTGCGGTTGTCAATATCAGCGATGCCGAAGGAACGAAAACCTTTTCTAAAGAAGTAACTTTACTAAATACGGATATTATTACGGAAAACGGACAGGTGTTCCGTGTGGAAGATAACACCAATGTGGTGAAAGTAACTGTGCGTGCTAGAAAATCTGTGCTGGATAAGCTGCGTCAGGAGGATTTTATCCTGACTGCGGATATGAAAAAAGATCTGAAATATAACTATCTGGTTGGAATCAATGTGGAGTGCAGAAACAAAAGCATTTCGGTAGCAGAAGATGTAACGCTGGACCGATACAATATCCAGGTCAGCGTGGAGGATTCTGCCACTGAGCAGTTCCCGGTGATTGTAAGATATATGGGAAAACCGGCAGATGGCATGGTTGTGGGAAGTCTTGTACCTGAGCAGACAGTGATCAAGATTACAGGTCCTGTTTCCATTGTGGAGCGGATCCGTCTGGTGGAAGCACTGGTCGATGTAACCGGACTTCCGGGAAATACGGTGAAGACCTGTACGTTAAATCTTTATGACGGAGCTGACACTGTCATCGATACGACCTATCTGAACTTTGTAGGAAAGAGTGACGGCATTGACATTACGGTTTCGCTGCTGAATACCAAGACGGTACCGCTGAAATTCCAGTACAGCGGAACACCGGCAGAAAACTATGAAGTGACTGATATCAGCTGTAAGCCGGAAACGGTAGATATTGCCGGAACCGCAGAGGTGCTTTCGGGAATTACCCGTCTGGAGATTCCGGGAAGTGCAGTAGATGTGGAAGGTATTGACGAGGAACTTCAGCTGGTTGTGGACATTACCGAATATCTCCCGTCAGGAATCATTTTGGAAGATGCTGAGAATGCGTCTGTGCTGGTAACCGTGGAAGTGACCTACGTGGAACCGGAGGAGGACGAAGAATCCGAAAAACCAGACAAGGATACAGACAAAGAAACTGACAAGGATACCGGGAAGGACAACGATAAAAATACAAATACGGACAAAAATCCTGTTGTGAAGCCGTCAGGTGGTTCTGAGGATAAGAAACCATCAGACAGTCAGACGGAAACGGACAATAAAACCGATAAAAATGAGTCCGGCGGAACACAGGAAGATAAAAATAACACAAATCAAAGTGGAACGGAGAGTGGCGAGAGTGGTAAAACAGAAGGTAACAGTTAATAATCAGTCGGGTCTTCATTTGAGACCGGCAGGAATCTTATGCCGTACAGCCATGCAGTATAAATCTCACATTTCCTTTGCCCATGGCGATGTCAGTGCCAATGCAAAGAGCGTGCTGAGTGTTCTCGGAGCCGGTGTGAAAACCGGTGATGAACTGGAAATTACATGTGAAGGTGTGGACGAACAGGAAGCCCTGGAGGCTATGGTAAATCTGTTTGTGTCAGGATTGGAATAAAAAATGATAGAGAAGTTGAAAAAATACAGGAAATATGTCTTTTTGGCATATTTCCTGCTCTGCGTTGTGTGCTGTGCTGTAAAGATTGCCATACCGACAGAAACAACGGTCGGCGAGGGACTTGAAAATCTGGGAAGACGTCAGATCGTAGAGCGCAGTGCCTATTTAAACGAAGGCGATCGATTAACGTTTACATTGCCGGTAGAGTCAAAGAAACTGACATCTATTGGCTTTTATTTAAATACCGACCAGCTGGTGCTGGACGGAAAACTGAAAATCCAGGTGTTTGCCGGAGATTCCGGAAAACTTCTGACAGAGAGCAGTATCCTGTTAAATGAGATTGAGGTGGATCAGTTCGTACAGGTTTCGGTAGATCATTACACCGGTGAACAGGTGCAGGTGGAGCTGACGACAGAAGACTGTGCCCAGGGTCCACGATTCTGGCTCAATTCGACAACGGAAACCGGAGCTAAAAGCTGGTATAACGGAAAACAGCTTTCCTATCCGCTGGTGTACAATGCAGGATTTTCTGTGATGATCAGAGAGGTCAGATCAGCAGTTCTGACTGCTATGATGGCAGCCCTTTTTGGAGTTGTCGTGCTTCTGACGACCAGTGAGCAGAAAAAGGAAAAGAGAGGAAAGGGATCAGAAATTCTTCGGATCCTACAGAACTTTTATGAAAAATATCGTTTGGTGCTTGGAGCACTTCTGACGGTGAGCATCGTGGCAGTTCTGTTCTTTTATGTTTATGATACCCAGATCCGCATTGTCATGAATACGACAGAGCGGGAGCAGATCATTACGGCAGCAGAGCCGAAGGAACTGTTGTTTTCAAAAACAGAGGAAGCATTGGTACAGCGGGTAACCTGTGAGGAGGAAACGCTGACGGGACTTGGGGTGATGCTGTTTGTTCCGGAAGATGCAGAGAAAAAAGGAACCTTAAAGGGAACTGTAACTGATCTGACAACAGGAGAAGTATTGTGTGAAAATGAGATGGATATGTCAGGAGCCATTGATGGAGAGTACATCAATTTCCTGTTTTCTCACGAGATTCGTGACTCAAAAGCACACACCTTTGAAATCCGGCTGGTTCCGTCGGAAGAACTAAAAGGTACAGAGCTTGGAATTTATACAACCGAGCAGGGAGAACTGCTCACACAGGTACACAAATATTTTAACATTTTCCTGAAAAAATACTTTTTCTTTATGTTTGTGGCAGCCGAGCTTTTTGCAGTGCTGTTTTACTGGATGGTATTTATAAAGAAATGCAGGATTGAGACGACAGTGCTGGTAAGCCTGCTGTTCCTCGGTCTGATCTACAACTTTTTGCTGCTGCCGTATATGTCTCCGGACGAACGGACGCACATTGATATGACTTATCGATATAGCAATGATCTTCTGGGGATTGAATATACCGGAAGTGACATTACCATTGCAAAACGAATGGACGATACGAAGCTGAAGCTTACGGAAACACCGACGCTGTCCAATTATTACACTGTCTACCATCATACGCTGGAGGGTGTACAGGACGACAGCCTGGTGGTGACCAATGCAACAGCCAATACCTATGCGCCGCTCTTTGTTTATTTTCCGGCAGTGCTGGGTATGACGCTGGCAAGACTTTTAGGATTCGGAACGATTCCGATGCTGATGCTGGCAAGATGGTGCAATCTGGCATTTTTTGCGGTCTGTGTCTGGTGGTGCATGAAAAAGCTGCCTTTCGGCAAAATGCCGCTGGCGGTACTGGCATTGTTCCCGATGACCATTCAGCAGTGCAATTCCTTTTCCTATGATGCAGTGATCATCAGTGTGCTGTTTTTATTCAGCACCTATATTATCAGCATGACCTACGAGGAAAAGCCGCTGAAAACTTCAGAGGTAGTTCTGGTGTCGGTGCTGTGTGCCTTATTGGTTTACGGAAAAAGCGGGGTATATCTGCCTCTTTGTCTGGCAGCCCTTTTGATTCCGACAAAAAAATTCGGAGCTCTTTGGAAAAAGATCGCAGCGGCAGGCTCTTTCATGGGAATTGCCCTGCTAAGCTATATTAACAGAAATTCCGGTACCGTAACTCAGGTGCTGGAGACTACGGCAGAAACCAGTGCTGTAGGGGCAACAGCAGGAAATGCCGTAGACATGGGCTATACAGTGGCATATTTTCTGCAGGATCCATGGAAGCTGATCCAGATGCTTGCCAATACGGTGGCAGATAAAACGGAATTTTACCTGGAATCCATCATTGGACAGAAGATGGGCTGGGTGGAGATAGAGATCTCCCGAGTCGTATTTATTGGATTTTTGATCCTGTTTTTGATCTCCATGCTGAAGATCAGAGGAGAAAAACAGTATGTAACAGGCGGTCAGAAGTGGTGGATCTCCATCGTCTGCCTGTGCAGTGTGGGAATGATCCTGATGGGAATGCTGCTGACCTGGACACCGTACGGTTATGTATCGGTGGAAGGCGTGCAGGGAAGATATTTCACACCGCTGCTTTTGTTTGTCAGTCTGCTTGGAAGAAATCAGACCATTTTACTAAATAAAAATAAAGATCGGGCAATCTTCTGCGGGGCAGTCTGCCTCCAGCTCATTGCAGTGATCTATCTGATCAAAGCGCTGATCGTGGTATCCTAGAAATTTCCGGGAACCCATTCCGCTTTGGAATTACAGAAGGAGGATTTTTTTGGATAAGAAACGATTAGCGATCAATATGACGGCGCAGCTGGTCTCTTTTGTCGTGAATCTGGGTGTCAGCTTTGTTCTGACACCGATCATTGATGCGATGCTGCCAAATACCATCGGTTTTGTCAATATGGCGAATCAGTTTGTGCAGTGGGCGCAGATCATTGTCTCAGCGTTAAATACGCTGGCGAGCCGTTATATTACCATTCATCTTCATAAAGGGGAAGAACAGGAAGCAAATGAATATTTTTCATCGGTATTCTTTGCCAATATGATCATGGCGGGAATCTTTCTGATTCCGGCACTGTTTGTTATTGTGTTTGTAGGAAGATTATTCCAGGTACCGCAGGCTTCCTTAACAGATGTTCAGATTCTGTTTGCCTTTGTATTTCTGAACTTTTTTATCAGTATCATTACGTCGGTGTTCAGTGTGAGTACCTACAGCACCAACCGTCTGGAACTGACGTCCATCGTGACCATCGTGACAGAACTGGTACGTGTGGGAATTCTTTATCTGACTTACCGTTTCTGTACCCCGTATCTGTTTTATGTGGGGATCGCATCGGTAGTCAGTACGGTGATCCTGGCCATTGCCAATGCAGGCTTTACGAAAAAGCTTTTGCCGGGAATCAAGATCCGGCTGCAGAATTTCCGCTGGCCAAAGGTCATAGAACTGATCTCTTTGGGAGCATGGAATTCTGTGACCCGTTTGGGACAGATGCTGCTGGACGGACTGGATACTTTTATTTCGAATATTTTTATCGATGAAGCGGCTATGTCCCTGCTGGTTATGGCAAAGTATGTACCGACAACCCTTTCGGGCCTGATGGGTACCCTGGTAGGCGTGTTTGCGCCGAGTATTACCATCGCTTATGCCAAGGGAGACAAGCAGGAACTGATGGACGTTTTAAAAAGCTCCAACAGGATCATGATCTTTATGATGAGCATTCCGATCGCTTTTGTGACGGCATATGGGGATAAGTTTTTCAAACTCTGGCTTTGGTATAAGGATCCGGAAGAAGTACAGCTGATCTACCATCTGGCAGTGCTTTCCATGGGAGTTTTGTTTGTCAGTGCCAGCATTCAGGTGCTTTATCAGGTATTTATCATTACCAAAAAGATCAAGCTGAATTCCATTGTGATCGTAGCCAGCGGCGTGATCTCCACCGCATTGGTATTTGTCCTGCTGGAAAATACAGATCTGGGGCTATATGCCATTGCAGGAGTCAGTGTAGTTGTAGGTTTGATCCGAAATATGATCTTTACGCCGATCTATGCGGCAAAATGTCTGGAGGTCAAATGGACCACCTTTTATCATGACATTTTCCTGGGATTTGCGTCCATAGGAATGATCACGGCAGTTGCATTTGTAAGCAAATTGTTCCTGCCGATGGATCATTGGATCAGCTTTTTTGCGTCCGGCATTTTTATGGGTGTCGTTGCGCTGGGACTGAACTTTTTCATTGTGCTTGGAAAGAATGAGCGGGCAATGGTGCTGGATAAACTTCAAAGTATGCTGCACCGCTCTTAAGAGGAAAAATGATGTTAGAGATTTACTGGCGGGTACTGGTATCCCTGCCGAAGGTTTTTTGGTGGAAAATAAAATATGCGGGAAAATGTACCCTTCCATGGATTCAGGCCTTTGGTCCGTCTACAGTGCTGAAAGTGAAAAACGGCACTGCACGCTTTGGAAAAGAGCAGATTACCAGAGGAAATGCAGTGTTTCGTGTGGAAGGCGGTCAGCTGAGTATCGGGGAAAAATGTTTTTTTAATCAGAATGTCAGCATTACCTGCAAAAAGGAAATCGTGATCGGTGACCGATGCCAGATCGCCAACAATGTGGTGATCGTGGATCATGACCATGCAGGCTGTGAAAACTGGGGAAGCTATGTGGAAACTCCGGTGCGGATCGGCAATGATGTGTGGATAGGAGCCGGCGCAGTGATCTTACGGGGAACAACCATCGGAGATCGTGCTGTGATCGGCGCAGGAAGTATTGTAAAAGGAAATGTTCCGGCAGGAAGTACATTTTATCAGAAAAGAGAGACGATAATCAAAGAATGATCAGTATTATAGTACCGGTATATAAAAGTGAAAAAACATTGGCAGGCTGTTTGGAAAGTCTATTGGCACAGACTTATGGAGACATTGAGGTCATCTGTGTGGTGGACGGATCTCCGGATTCCTGTGGAGATATCTGTGATGCCTATGCAGAAAAGGACAGCAGGGTGAAGGTGATCAAACGGGAAAATGGCGGGGTATCCTCAGCCAGAAACAGAGGGATTGAGGAAGCTTCCGGTGAGTTTTTGATGTTTGTGGACAGCGATGATACGGTTTTGCCGGAATACTGTGAAAAAATGTGGAAAGCCCACAAAGAAAGCGATGCAGAACTTGTAATTTGTGGATTTCATCACTGGTATGTAGGCAGAGATGTGGAAAAACGTCCTTCCAATCCGGGAATTTATAAAACCAGAGAAACAAAAGGCTATGAAGCTCATTTTTTAAAGCTTTATCAGGAAGGCTTTTTCAATATGCCATGGAACAAGCTGTTTTGTAAGGAACTGGCAGGAAGATTTGATACTTCCCTGAGTCTGGGAGAAGATCTTTTGTTTAACATGGATTATCTGGAAAAATGTGAAAAGATTGCTGTGATCGGAGATCCTTTGATCAATTACATTCAGGAAGAAAAAGGAAATACCTTATCGACGAAAAAAAGAGAAAATAAACTGGAGCTTGCCAGACGGGTATTTAACCGGGTGCAGGCCTATGAGGAGAAAATCTCCGGCCAAAAAGAGACAAATCCTGTGATTGCGGGAAAATTTGTCATGGAATTTTTCGATGACTGTGAGCGCCTTCCTTTTGACCGGGAGATGCCGAAGGCAGAAAAAGTAGAGTCAATCCGAAGGCTTTCCAAAGATCCGGGATTTATGGAATGCTGTAAGATCGCAGAAGTCACCGTACTGGATTACCGGATCCTGCAGTGGTGCTTTGTGCATCGGTTGTGGTCTTTGATTTATCCGATCTGTGTTCTTAGAAAAGGTGTGGTAACAGCAGCGAGGTGGATATGGAAGCATTGATCAGTGTGATCGTACCGGTCTATAAAGTAGAAGCTTATTTGGGAAGATGTGTGGAGTCGATCCTTGCACAGACCTACAAAAATATAGAAATTCTTTTGATTGATGACGGCTCACCGGACAACTGTCCGCAGATGTGTGAGGCGTACGGAGAGAAGGATCCAAGGATCCGGGTGATCCATCAGGAAAATAGAGGGCTGTCCGGAGCCAGAAATACCGGAATCGACCATGCGAAGGGAGAATATCTCGCTTTTATTGACAGTGATGATAAATGGTCTCCTCATTTTTTAGAGAGCCTTTACCGGGCGATGAAGCTGTACGATGCCCAGATTAGCCAATGCCGCTGGGAATACATGCATGGGGACGAGATAAAGGAAGCCTATGATGCTTCTGCAAAGATTGTTTGCTGCAGCGGTCGGGAAATGCTGGGAAATCTGTTTATTCAGACCGGAGCGTATTATGTGGTAGCCTGGAATAAGCTTTATAAAAAGGAATTGTTTGAGGGAATCCGCTATCCGGAGGGACGCATTCACGAGGACGAAGCCACCACTTACCGCTTATTTGACCGGGCAGAAAAATGTGTGCATGTGGACAACGCCCTTTACGGCTATTTTGTGGGAAGCGGCGGAACGAGCATTACAAGAAACGGATTTCAGTTAAAAAAGCTGGACTGGCGCACTGCAAATAAGGAGCGGGTACAGTATTTTATAGAAAAAGACTATCGGGAGTTGGTGGTGCCGGCCATCAAAGCCTGCAATGACGGAAGCATTGATCTTTACTATCAGTGCAAAAAATTTTGTCCGGAGGCAAAAGGAGAAATGCTGGAGATCCGTTATGGCGTGAGAAACAGCATTGGACTGATAAAGAAATACGGAATTCTGCCAAAACAGACCATGATCGGCTACCGACTGTTTGCTTCATTTCCGGAAATTTACGGAATTTTGATCAAATTTGTGGCTGACATGTCCAATGTGGAAAAATATTCCTAAGGATGCTTTGAGTGGAGAGGAGAAAATATGACCGATATCAGTGTCATTGTGCCTGTGTACAATGTGGAAGAACTGCTGCCAAGATGCATTGACAGTATTTTAGCACAGAAAAAAAAGAATCTGGAGATCATTCTGGTAGATGACGGTGCCACAGACGGCAGCGGTGCCATTTGTGATGCGTATGAAAAAAAGGACGACCGCATTCGTGTGATCCATAAGAAAAACGGCGGACTGACCAGTGCCTGGAAAGCGGGGGCTGCGGCAGCGAAAGGGCTGTATCTTGGATTTGTGGACAGCGATGACTGGATTGAGGAAGATATGTATCAGCGGCTGTGGGAATCCGCCTGCAAGTATAATTCCGATCTGGTGGTCTGCGGACTGACCTTTGATTATGAGGATCTGTCGATTCCGAAACGACAGGAGATTTCCGGCTTTGAAAAAGAATATTACAGCCGCCGGGAGTTGGAAGAACTCTTTCCGAAGCTTCTCAATGACGGCAGATTTTTCGGCAGAATGCTGCAGCCGGCAAGGGTGACAAAGCTTTACCGCAGAGAACTGGTGGAGAAAAACAGCATTCTCTGCAAAGAGGAAGTCAGCGTGGGAGAGGATATGCAGCTGACACTTCCGGTAATTTTAGATGCGAAGAGCATGTCTGTGGTAAAAGACTTTTATCCATATCATTACTGGTTTAATCAAAAATCTATGACGGGAAAATATGATCCGGATTATCTTCAGAAGATTAAGATCATGGATCATCGAATGAAGCAGATCAGTGCGGAAAAGAATGTATTCGACTTTGCACCGCAGATTACTAACGATTTTCTCGGTCTGGCTGTGATCGGACTGAAAAACGGTGTAATCCGTAATACGGAAGGCCCAATAAAAGCTTTGGAAATCATTCGAAGATACTGTAATGATGAAGACGTGAGAAATGCATTGGATACACACACCATGGATAAGCTGCCGGTTACGATCAGAGTATTTTTGATGCTTATGAAGGCGAAGCAGTATCAGATCTGTTACTGGATCTGCAAACTGTTCTTTAAAAATTAAGCAGGGATCGATCATTGATCGATCCCTGCAATTTTTTTCGGGATGCCGCCTAAGGAAGCTGCGGTGTCCGTAAAGGAGCTGCAGTAGCTTCCGATCAGCTTTTTACATGCTGCCAGACAGTAGAGATCTACCAGAGCATCGTACATGCCGTCCAGAGAATCCCGGCGAAGTGTCCGGTTTTCATTGGAAACGATGCGTCCCGGGAAGGTTTTTCGAAGAAGGGCTTCCTCGTCTTTATCGTCGGTTGCCAGGAAAAATCTTACGTTTGAATTTTTCTCGATTTCCTGATTCATCAAATGAATGAAGTTTTCTGTTTTGCTGTAGGCGATGGAGTTGACCTGATCCGTTCTTCGGATATGGACGCTGACCATATCGGCGGTGAAATTTTTGGTCACTTCATCGATCCGTTTCTGCAGATCGGCTGTCGGCTTAAAAAGTTTAAAATATTCGTCTGCATGGAAAAAGTGCTCCCATGTAAAAATATAAGCAGGAAGCTTGATGGAATCAAAGAAATCCTGATCAAGAACCCCGTCGGTGGTGTGAGCTTCAATGTCTTCATTACTGATACGTGTACGGGCAGTCAACTGATACCAAAGCTTCCGAAGATCTTTCAGGGAAGTGAAGTTGATAACCCGAAATTCATCGGTCGGCTGAAACAGTGCTTCAAACGGTGCATTCAGTTCGTCTGCACAATACCACAGCACGAGAAGCCCGGTATGTTTGCGTTTTGCAAGCTCCAGCGAGGAATTTATCACACGCATTCTATTGCACAAACCGCCGGAAGGTTGTATTATTACCATAAGTATGTCCTCAGCAGCCCCTAGGGAAGCTGCCATTACTTTCTATAGAATCATGAGGACAGTATAACACAGGAGGAGTTCCTATGAAACCTGAAAAAATGAAAAATTTATTCTTAAGTCAGAGCTACGAAGATGCGTGGACGGACTATGAGAAATCCCTGAAAAAAAGATATTTTATCCACTGGGACTATGTGATCCTGACAGCCTCTAATGAGGATCAGGCAAAAGCATTTGAAGCCCAGATTGATTTTCGATTAAAACAAGGTCTTTTGCCGACTCAGACAAAATATGCGGTATTGCCGGATCCGGACGGAAAACGAGTAGGTTCCGGCGGAGCGACCTTTAATGTTATGAAATATATCCGGGAGGAAAGCGGTTCCAAAGACTGCTTTAAAGACAAAAGGATCCTGGTCATTCATTCCGGCGGAGATTCCAAAAGGGTTCCGCAGTATTCTGCCTGTGGAAAACTGTTTTCTCCGGTACCGAGAGAACTTCCGGACGGAAGACGTTCTACTCTGTTTGATGAATTTATCATTGGAATGTCAGGAATGCCTTCCAGATTTAAGGAAGGAATGCTGATCTTATCCGGAGACGTTCTTTTACTGTTCAATCCGCTGCAGATCGATTTTCAGTTTAACGGTGCCGCAGCCATTTCCATCAAAGAACATGTGGAGACCGGAAAAAATCATGGCGTATTTTTAGGGGACGAAAAGGGTTATGTCAGACAGTTTCTGCACAAAATGTCAGTAGAAAAACTGACAGAGGTCGGTGCGGTCAATGATCATGGCAACGTGGACATTGATACCGGAGCCATTATGCTGGATCATAATCTTTTAAATGCCCTGTTTGGTCTGATCAGCACTGAGGGAGAGATCGACGAAAAGAAATTTGCACAGTTTGTCAATGAAAAAGCAAGAATCAGCTTTTACGGAGACTTTTTATATCCACTGGCCGGCGAGTCTACGCTGGAACAGTATCTGAAGGAAAAGCCGGAAGGAAGCTTCTGCGAAGAACTGGAGGAATGCCGAAAAATCTTATGGGAGACCTTAAATCCGTTCAGCCTGAAGCTGTTATGTCTGTCTCCGGCACAATTTATCCATTTCGGAACCACCAGAGAGCTCCTTCATCTGGTAACCGAAGGAATCGAGGACTATGAATTTTTGAACTGGAAAAGTCAGGTGTTCGGAATCGAAGGCAACGGCGGCAACTGTGCTTACAGCAACAGCTACATTCAGGAAGGTGCAAAAGTCAGCGCTCAGTCTTACATTGAAGATAGCTATTTATATGGAGAAACACAGATAGAAAAGCAGTGTGTCATTTCCGGAGTGACCTTAAAGGACAAAAAAGTCCCGGCAGGCGTGACCCTTCACGGTCTGAAACTTCGCAATGGAAAATTTGTGGTACGTGCCTATGGTACCTTTGATAATCCGAAGGGCTTTTTAGGGGAGGATGCACCGTTTCTTGGAACCGGTCTGAAAAAGCTTTCCCAGCTTTTGAAGCTTTCAGAAAAAGAAATCTGGGGAGAGGAAGAACCTTACCTCTGGTTTGCAAAGCTTTATCCGGTCTGTGATTCTATCGAAGAAGCAGTGACGGAGAGCCTTCAGCTGGTGGAAGTGCTGGCAGGAAGGGCTGAAGTGACAGAAGCTTACCGAAACAGTCAGCGAATGAGCCTGTATGAAAGCTTTAATGATGCAGATACGACACAGATGCTGGCATGGCAGGAAAACTTAGAAAAGAAGATTCGTGTATCCAGATTTTTAAAGGCTATTGATGAGAGAAAAGAGATTGAAGAAGCAGCCAAAGCCTTTGGCGGAAAGGGTATTTCCCAAAGTCATCTGGAAGAACTTTTAGAGATTGCCAAAGATGCGGAATTTGGAAGAAAAATGCGCATTTACTATTATCTTTCCAAAATGACAGAAGGTCATTTGAGCGAGGATCTGGAAAATGAATGCTTCCAGTATATCTGTAAGGAATTGTATGATTCGGTGGTTTCTGATATTGACTGCGAAGACGTATATCATATCAATCAGGAGGAAGTGACGGTAGAGCTTCCGGTAAGAGTGAATTTTGGCGGCGGCTGGTCTGATACTCCGCCTTACTGCAATGAACATGGCGGAACGGTCCTCAATGCAGCGATCAGCCTGAACGGTGTTTTGCCGATCGTTGTGGAGGTGAAACGGATCTCCAAGCCGGCAGTCGTGCTTGCCAGCACAGATTTAGGGGCAGAAGATGAATTTACCGATATGAAGGATCTGCAGAACTGCCATGATCCGTTTGATACCTTTGCCCTCCATAAAGCGGCACTGATTGCCTGCGGCATCATTCCAAGAGAGGGAGACTATCAGCTGCAGCAGCTGTTGGATAAAGTCGGCGGCGGTTTATATCTGTCTACCGCAGTGCGCGGCATTCCAAAAGGCTCCGGCCTTGGCACCAGCTCTATGCTGGCGGCAGCCTGCGTGAAAGGACTTTTTGCATTTATCGGCAAAGAAATCAGTGAAAATGAACTCTATTCCAGAGTTCTTTGTATGGAACAGATCATGAGCACCGGCGGCGGCTGGCAGGATCAGGTGGGCGGCCTGACTCCGGGAGTAAAACTGGTGCATACAACTCCGGGAATCAAACAGAATATCCGGGTAGATCACATTGAGATTCCGGAAGAAGCCAGAAAAGAACTGCAGGAGCGGTTTGTCCTGATCTATACCGGACAGAGAAGACTTGCAAGAAACCTGCTTCGTGAGGTTGTGGGCGGTTATATCGGTTCTAAGAAAAATTCCATAGAGGTACTCTATGAAATTCAGAAAAGTGCAGTTCTGATGAAATTTGAACTGGAAAAAGGCAATATCGATGCCTTTGCACGCCTGCTGAACGATCATTGGGAACTTTCCAAACGACTGGACGGCGGCTGTACCAATACCTGTATTGAGCAGATTTTCCTGAGCGTGGAAGACATGCTGGAAGCGAAGATGATCTGCGGCGCCGGCGGCGGCGGATTTTTGCAGGCGATCCTGAAAAAAGGATATACGAAAGAAGACTTAAGAGCGAGAATCCACAGCGTGTTCCAGGAAAGCGGTGTCGCTGTCTGGGACTGCGAGTTGATTTAAAGTGAGAATAGGAGAGCTGCTTTGAAGATAGCACAGATCAATACAGTGTGCGGCAACGGTTCCGTTGGCCGCATCACAGTGGATATTTCCCATGCCCTGGAAAAGGCCGGGCACGAGGGTAAAATTTATTACGGAAGAAGAACGGCACCGGAAGGCATACCGGCTGAAAAGATCGGTACGGATCTTTCTATGGGTATGCATGTGCTTTCCACCTTTTTTACGGGAACCCATGGGTTTGCGTCTAAAGAGCAGACTCTGCGGCTGGTCGATGCCTTGAAGGCCTATGATCCGGATCTGATTCATCTTCACAATGTGCATGGATTTTATCTTCATGTGGAGATCCTGTTTGATTATCTGAAACAATGTGGAAAACCGGTGGTGTGGACCTTGCATGACTGCTGGAGCTTTACCGGGCATTGTGCCTATTTTGACCTGGTGCAGTGCGACCGGTGGAAAACGGCCTGCAGAAACTGTCCCCAGTATCGGAACAGCTATCCGTATGCATTGTTCCGGGACGGAAGTGAAGAAAACTTTGTGCGGAAAAAGAAAGCATTTACCGGCGTGAAGGGTCTGACCATCGTGACCCCGTCCCAGTGGCTGGGAAATCTGGTAAAGGAATCTTTCCTTTCGGAATATCCGGTCAGAGTCATTCCAAACGGAATCGATCTGGAGCGTTTTGTGCCGCAGAAGGTGAAACAACAGGACAGACAGCTGATCCTCGGCGTGGCCAATGTGTGGGATCAGAGAAAGGGTCTGGAGTATTTTACGGAGCTTCGGGGGCTTCTGGATCCGAAAAAATATGAGATTGCCGTAGTAGGTGTCAGCAAAAAGCAGAAAAAATCACTGCCGGAAGGTATGATCGGAATCGAGCATACGAAAGATGTGGAAGAATTGATGCAGCTTTATTCTAAGGCAAGTGTGTATGTGAATCCGACGCTGGAGGATAACTTCCCGACGACGAATCTGGAAGCACTGGCCTGCGGTACGCCGGTAGTAACCTTTGCAACCGGAGGAAGTGTCGAAGCCATTGATGAAAGCTGCGGAAGAATCGTTCCTCAGAGGGATCTTACGGCATTAAAAAATGCGGTGATCGAGATTTGCGAACAAAGAGAAACTATGAGAGAAGCATGCAGAAAGCGTGCGCTCCTTTACAATAAATATGACAGATTTGGAGAATATTTAAATCTATATGAAGAAAGTATCAATCATTACAACGACTTACAATGACAGTGAAGCACTGCGAAAAACCGTGAAGCAGGTGCTGGCGCAGGATTATCCAAACATTGAATATATCATTGTTGACGGCGGTTCTACGGACGATACAATGGACGTGATCAAAGAAGCGGAAAAGCTTTTTGGCGACCGGCTGATCTGGATTTCAGAGAAAGATCAGGGAATCTATGATGCCATCAACAAAGGATTAAAGCTTGCTTCCGGAGATTATATCGGTACCTGCTTTGATCAGTTTGCAGCACCGGATGTAATCTCAAAAATGGTAGCAGTTATGGAAAAGGAAGGCACCGACGGGGTTCATGGCGATCTGGATTATATGGACGGGGAGAAGATCGTTCGAAAATGGCGAAACGGTCAGGGCTCGATCCGGACAGGCTGGATGCCGGGACACCCGACACTTTACCTGAAGCGGGAGGTATATGAAACCTACGGTCTTTATAAAACGGATTACCGCATTTCTGCAGATTACGAGTTTATGATCCGTATCCTGAAAGACAAGAAGGTTAAATTGTCCTATCTTCCGGAGGTGCTTATTAAAATGGCCCATGGGGGAACTAGTACCAACAGCCTTGGGGCGTATCTGGAGGGCATGAGGGAAGGACACCGTGCCTTAAAAGAAAATGGTATAAAATTTGCATTTGTTACAGATTTGTTACGAACTTTGCGTGTTTTGAGACAGTTCGTGTAGAAATGTCAGGAAAGATATGGTACAATGTAAGTTATGAAATGTTTAGTGATCATTCCTGCTTACAATGAGCAGGACAATATTGTGCGGGTTATTGAAAACCTGAAAAATAATTATTCCCAGTATGACTATGTGATCATCAATGATGGTTCTGCTGATTCTACACCGGAAATCTGTCGTGCGAAAGGTTACGAATTGATCGACCTGCCGGTAAATTTAGGATTGGCGGGAGCTTTTCAGACAGGCTTAAAATATGCCTATCAGAAGGGCTACGACTGTGCCATTCAGTTTGATGCAGACGGTCAGCATCGACCGGAATACATTGGGGAAATGTTAAAAAAAATGCAGGAGGGCTATGATATCGTCATCGGCTCCCGCTTTGTAACAGAGAAAAAACCAAAGTCTTTAAGAATGCTGGGGAGCAATCTGATCTCGGCAGCCATGAGACTGACCACAGGGCATAAGGTGAAGGATCCGACTTCCGGTATGCGGATGTTCAGTAAAAAAATGATCGCCGAATTTGCCCTGAATATGAACTACGGACCGGAGCCGGATACGGTTTCCTACCTGTTGAAGCAGGGGGCAACCATTGCAGAGGTTCAGGTGACGATGGACGAGCGTGTGGCAGGTACCAGCTATCTGACGCTGGGACGTTCTGTCATGTATATGATGCGTATGCTCATTTCCATTCTGCTGATCCAAAATTTCAGAAAACGACAAAAAGTGAAAAAAATCGTAGTGGAGGAGGTCTAGTATGTCACCAGTGTTTCAGGTGCTCTTGATTTTCGGAGCGGTTTTGATGACTTATTATATTATGAAAAGAATCCGCCAGTCCAAGCTGCAGATCGAATATGCGATCTTCTGGATCGTATTTTCCGGAATCCTGCTGATCTTCAGCCTGTTTCCGTTTCTTGTGGCCATGCTCACAAGACTGATCGGAATGGAGCTGCCGGTAAACTTTATTTTCCTGTTCTTTATTTTGATCCTGATCCTGAAAGCTTTTTTCCAGACCATCGAAACCTCGGTGCTGGAAAATAAGGTGCGGAATTTAACCCAGCGCCTTGCAATCGAAGAAAAGGACAGACAGGAAGAACTTGCAAAAATGCAGGAAAAGATCGAAGAATTAGAAAAGAAGCTTCAGGAGGAAAAATAAAATGAAAAAGATCATTGTGACAGGCTGCAACGGACAGCTGGGACGTGCGATCAATGCACAGTATGCAGAAAGTACAGAATATGAACTGATCAATTCAGATGTTGATGTATTAGATATTACAGATGTGGAGGCAGTACTTGCACATGTAAGAGAGATCAAGCCTTATGCGATCATCAACTGTGCTGCTTACACAGCAGTTGATAAATGTGAAACCGAGGAAGATCTGGCATTTAAGATCAATGCCATCGGACCGAGAAACCTTGCCATCGCGGCAGCAGAGGTAGATGCAAAGCTGATCCATGTTTCTACAGACTATGTGTTTGCAGGAGATGCGAAGACACCGTATGTGGAATGTGATACACCGGCACCGCAGAGTGCTTATGGACGCACAAAGCTTGCCGGAGAAGAATTTGTTAAAATGTTTGCAAAAAAATATTTTATCGTTCGTACAGCATGGCTGTATGGAGATGGACACAACTTTGTAAAGACCATGCTCCGTCTGGCGGAAACAAAAGAGGAGGTTGGTGTTGTGGCAGACCAGCTGGGAAGCCCGACCAGTGCTTTAGAGCTTGCCAAAGCCATTGTAAGTCTTGTGCCGACTTCCAATTACGGTGTTTTCCACGGAACCTGTGAAGGACAGTGCAGCTGGGCAGATTTTGCGGAAAAGATCTTTGAAAAAGCCGGAAAGAACGTGAAGGTGAAACATCTTACAACAGAAGAATATCCGACACCGACCAAGCGTCCGGCATATTCTGTTTTGGAAAATCGTATGTTCAAGCTGACTTCTGACCATTCCTTTGCACAGTGGGAAGATGCGCTGGACGTATATTTAAAGGATTTATTAGGGTAAGGAAAATGGATAAGAAAAATATTTTATATATCGTGATCCCTTGCTATAACGAAGAAGCGGTCATTCGGGAAACTGCCAAACAGGTAGCAGTAAAAATGCAGCAGCTCTATGAGAGAGAATTGATCTCAGAAAAGAGTAAGGTGCTGTTTGTCGATGACGGTTCCAAGGATATGACCTGGCCGATGATTGAAGCGCTTCATGCGGAAAATCCAATGTACAGCGGAGTAAAGCTGTCCAGAAATAAGGGACATCAAAATGCGCTGGTTGCAGGACTTTCGGTTGCAGTAAAGCATGCAGATATGATCGTGTCCATGGACGCAGATCTTCAGGACGACATCAATGCCATTGACGGTTTTGTGGAAAAATATTATGAGGGCTGCGAGGTCGTATATGGCGTGCGCAGTGCGAGAAAAACAGATACCTTCTTTAAAAAATTCACTGCCCAGGGTTTCTATAAACTGATGATGCTTATGGGCGTGGACATTGTGTACAACCATGCAGATTATCGTCTGATGAGTCGTCGTGCTGTGGAGGAACTGCTGAAATTCAAGGAAGTCAATCTCTTTCTTCGAGGCATTGTGCCGATGGTAGGTTTTAAGTCTGACAGCGTTTATTATGAAAGAGCAGAGCGTTTTGCCGGAGAATCTAAATATCCGTTAAAGAAAATGCTCAGCTTCGCCATGGACGGAATTACCTCCTTCAGCATTAAACCGATCCGTCTGATTACCAGCCTGGGATTTCTGATCTTTTTGATCAGCCTCTGCATGCTGGTATATTCTCTGGTGAGACACTATACAGGACATACGAGTATTGGATGGTCTTCCATGTTTGTTTCCATCTGGGCCATTGGGGGTCTGCAGATTCTTTCCATCGGTGTCATTGGAGAATACATTGGAAAGATCTATATGGAAACAAAAGAACGTCCGAAATTTATTATTGAAAAAGAATTAGACGAAGGAGCAAATTGATGAAACAAAGAAAGTGGGAACTTTCCGATATTTTACTGATCGTGGGTGTAACGATCTTAAGCGTTTTGATCCGGCTGGAATTTCGACATGTTGTGTCCGGTGACTGGACACTGTGGTGGGAAGGCTGGTTCCAGCATTTGTATCAGGACGGATTTCATGCACTGGCAGGAGACTGGTATGATTATGCTCCGCCGTTCGTGTATCTTTTATGGCTGATCAGTGTTCTTCCGATCAATCGTATGACCGGATTTAAACTGCTGATGAGCGGTTTTGACCTGATGGCGGCCATCGTGGCAGCGATGATCATTTATGAAATAACAAAGAACCGTACCAAATCGATCATTACCTACGGGATTTTTATGTTAAACCCGATCTTTTTGGTAAACAGTACCCTGTGGGCCCAGTGTGATATGCTGCCAATGTTCTGGGTACTGCTCTGTGTATATTTTCTGATCAAAGAACGCCCTTCCATGGCAATGTTTTTCTTTGGGGTGGCTTTTGCATTCAAGCTGCAGCCTCTGTGGCTGGCACCGATGCTGATCATCCTCTGGATCAATAAAAAGATCGATCTGAAACATTTTCTGTGGCTTCCGGTCAATTACTGTATCGGGATCATTCCGGCATGGATCGCAGGAAGACCTTTGGGTGAGCTTTTGACGATCTATTTCAGCCAGACAGAAGCAGAGGGCTGGTCTCTGGCATTAAAATACAGCAATCTCTACTATTTGATCGGAGAGACTAATTTTATTGAGGAATATCATACAGCCGGCGTATGGCTTGCACTGGCGGTATTTATGATCGTTTTATATTACATTGGAAGAAAGCGTTTAAAGATCAGTGCCGACTTTATTCTGATTCTGGGCGGTTTCGTAGGACTTTTGGCACCATTTTTCCTGCCGCAGATGCATGAAAGATATTCCTTCTTTGCAGAAGTATTCCTCATTTTATATGCGGTGCGGAATCCGAAGAAATTTTATCTGCCGGTATTCCAGAGTCTGACTTCTTTTATGGGATATTCCATATTTATCGCACAGGACTGGTCTTTGCCGATTCAGTATATGCCGTTCATCACATTGACGGTGCTGTTCCTGACCGGATATGAGGTATATCAGTATCTTCAGGATCCGAAAAATCAGGAAACAGAAGAAATCCCGGAGGTGAAAGCATGTTAGATCAGTTTTTAAGAGAACGTCTGGTACACGGAACGATTCCGGTGGGAAAAAGACGTATTGCATTTCTGGATCTTTTGCTGGTTGTCTGCATCACAGGTGCAGCAGTGATGATGCGCGCGGCAATCTTTGGAATTTCCAAGGAAGTGGGAGCAATCAGTGAAACTCTGAGACTTTTGTACTGTATTCTGGATTTTGTTCTGGCAATCTTTTTAGCAGTTTTTGTGTGGAAAACCACAGGTCAGCCGCTGAAGACTGTGGGAATCTATTCCCTGGCAGTAATCTGGCCGGCCATTGCAGGAAACAGTGCTTTAAACGGAGGCCCAGAGGTGATCCTGGCGGTTCTGCTGACAGGTCTTTTGATGATCTTTGCAGTGCAGAAGAATAATTCAGCAAAGAGCTTCTGGCTGTTTACCATTGCGGCGGCTCTGTGTCAGATTTTGCAGGGAGATGGAGCGGGAACGAAACTTACAGGTTACTGGCCGAACATCTACACTCTTTTTAGTGAGACCGGCTATTGCATTGAATATGGTTATACGGGCAAGCTGCTGGTGATCGGCATCTTAATGCTCATTTTTTATTACATTTCCAAAAAGGAATTGAAGGTGACAGCGGAGCTTTTGACAGCGTCCGGATTATTTGTCACATTGTTTATCAGTGCATTCTATCCGTTTATGAATTATCGAAGCGGATTGTTTGCCAATGTGTTTGCATTGCTGCTGTTTGTGCAGAATAAAAAGAAATTCTATGTGCCGATGGCACTGTGCATCATTTCCTATACTTCTTATGGGTATGCTCACGGAAGTGAGATTGATCTGGTGCGCTGGATCTACGCCCTTGCGTTGGTTGGACTGATGCTGGACGCAGGTGTTTATTTCTACAGACAGCTTCAGAAAAAGGAAACTACATGAAACAGACACAGTTAGCTTATATCAATGGTTTAAAAGGAATTGGTGCAGGTATGGTATATCTGTGCCATTTCGTGTTTGCGTTTTATTACGGAATGTACAGCCTGGAAGCGGCCGACTGCCATCTTCCGGGAAATTTAGAGATTTTCATCGGAAAATCTCCGTTAAACCTTTTGTTCAGTGGAAATTTTGCGGTACGTTTGTTTCTCGTAATGAGTGGTTATGTGCTCTGCCTTGGATACTTTCGAACCAAAGACAGAAAACGACTGGCAGTCAGTGCCGGAAAACGTTATTTTCGGCTGATCTTACCAATTTTGGTGACCAATGTGCTGATCTGTTTTTTAATGAAGGCGGGGGCCTTTTACAATGTGGCTGTCGCAGAGCTTACGGGCTCTAGCTGGCTAGCTGGCTTTAACCGTTGTGAACCGGATCTTTTGATGGCATTGAAGGAAGCGCTGTTTGGCTGTTTCTTATTCGGAACCAATCAGTTTAACGGTGTACTCTGGACCATTCCGTACCTCTTTTTAGGGGCGTTGCTGGTTTACGGAACAGCCTGGCTGATCGGAGATAAAAAATGGAGATATCCGGTCTATCTGTGTATAGGACTTGCCCTTTTAATGACAGATTATGCCGGTGTATTCTGGGGATTTGTACTGTGTGATGTGATTCATACCCAGGAAGCATTTCTGCAAAAGGTGAAAAAGCAGAAATGGCTGCTGTGGCTGGTGTTTGCCGCAGGGCTTTACTTAAGCTCTTATCCGTCAGCAGGAGCTCATCTGGAAGGAACCATTTACGGAATCCTTCCGATCGTGATGGTTGTACCATATCATTTGGCGGGAGCGCTCTGTCTGGTAGCGGCAGTGGTTTGTCTGGAGCCTTTACAGAGATTTTTCGGACTGCCGGTATTTGAGAAGCTTGGAAAGATTTCCTACAGTCTGTATCTGGTTCATTTTCCGGTACTGGCTACTTTGGGCTGCTTTTTGTTTAAATGTTTTTACGGAAAAATGCCGTACTTAGCGGCAGCACTTGCGGTATTTGTCCTGACAACGGCGGCAGTACTCGGAATTTCCAAATTCTTCCAAAGCTATATTGAACCTTTGGGAAAAAAGGGAGAACAATATGTGGAAAAATTACTTACAAACTCAGAAGCCTAGAGAGGCATGGCTTGATATTGCCAAAGCCTACGGGATTTTTCTGGTGATCTTAAACCATATGAATGTGCAGCTTCCGCTAGTCACATTTTTTGGAGGAATGTTTTATATGCCGCTGTTTTTCATGGCAGCAGGCTATACTTATCGAAATAAAGGGGAATGTTTTGGGGATTTTCTGAAGGAAAAAGCGAAAAGACTGCTGATTCCTTACTTTGTGTGCAATCTCTTTCTGTTTGCATTTTTTACATTGCGAAGCGGATTTTCCAAGCCGAACTTTCTGGGAATCTTTTATTCCAGAAGTATGCTTATGGCAGCAGACAGCTCCTGGAATATGGGAATGATGAATTATCTGAATGCACCAACCTGGTTTTTAACCTGTCTGTTTTTAAGCTACGGATTCTATTATCTGATCGACAGCAGAACAGGCAGCGAGAAAGAGCGAAGAAAATGGATTCTTCTGTCCATGATTGTCGGGGTGATTCTTCGGACCATTTCTCCGGTGCTCCTTCCATGGAGTCTGGAAAATGCATTATTTTTCCTGGGATTTTTAGAGGCCGGCCGTTTCTTAAAGGAAAAGGGACTTGCGTGGCTCCGTCAAAATGAGTGGATCTATGGAAATCTTCTGATTGCTTTTGTAGCACTTTCCTATTTGGGTGGTTCTGTCAATGTATCGATCAGTGCCTATGGTCGATCTATGATCCTTTATTTTTTCACCGGAACCATTGGAAGCATTCTTTGTATGAAGGCGGCAGAGCTGACTGAAAAATATGGAAAGCTCTTTGCCGGACTGCTGGCTTTTGTAGGCAGACATACCCTGCCAATCCTGTGCTGGCACTTATTTGTGATTGAAATTTTGAAAAAACTGGGAATCCTGTTTGGAATATAAGAGAGGAATCAAAAGCATGAAGAAAGACATGTGGAAAAAAATAGAATATGGGGCGGCAGCAGTTTTTTGTGCAGTCGTTTTTACAGTTTGTGTCTATCAGCTGCGCTATGGGATTGATGTACAGGATACCGCTTCCTATCTTACAAAATTCCGCTATTTCTTTGAAAAGGGAACCGGAGGAAATTCTCTGTATTATCTTTTAGGAGAATTTTTCGGAAGTCTGATCTACCATGTGTCACCGACTCTTTATGCACTCAATGCAGCAGGGCTGATCGTCTGGTCACTGACTGGCTTTTTGCTCTATCGCATGCTGCGGCCGTACCTTCGTCCCCTTCCGCTGACAGCAGCGGTGCTTGGTGGGATTGCCTTTAGTGCTTCCTGGGTTCGCTGTGTGAACTGGAATGCGTGGAGCATGCTGTTTCTGACTATGGGAATCCAGTGTCTGCTCTGCGGCTTTGATACGGAAGAAAATAAATGGTTTTATGCGGCAGGACTGATTTTAGGATGGAACGCCTTTGTGCGGATACCAAATCTCGTATTTTTAGGGCTTGTCCTGGTTGTTTTTTACTTTTTTATAGAAAAAGGGCTGAAAAAAGCCGTATGTTATTGTCTCCGTATGACTGCGGGAGGTGTTATTGCCGGAATTAGCGGACTTTTGTTTTCTGTATGCTTTCTGGGGCTTGAGAAAACATTGGCAGATATCGGCTGGCTTCTTGGTTCTACCGGAGATACGGAGTCCAGACACAATATTTTTGCTATGGTTAATCAGGTGTTGGTCGGAGCAGCAGACGGGCTTCGCCAGTGGATCAAATATGGGGTACTCCTTGGTATTTTCATAGGAATCTGTGTGCTTGTGCGGAAACGATGGAAAAAGGATCTGACTTTTACGGGGGCAGTATTGGCAGGAGCAGCAGCTACATTTATCGGATTTACGAGAGATGTTTCCACCAGCATTGCGCCTACGCTGATCAGCGTACAGAATCTGCTTGCTTACGGTGGTATGGCGTTTGGTGTGTTCGGTGCAATCTGGTTTTATCATAAGGAAAAGCGTTTTGCTTCATTATGCCTGATGGAGGCATTTGTAATGGTTGCGATGACTATCGGAACCGATACCGGAAGCATTTTCTTCCGGGTGTATCTGGCACTGCCGGCAGCTGTGATCGCAGCTGTTCTTTGGAAGCTGAAATTAAAAGAGCTTCGGATCCTGGCCGTTTTTATCGTCATGCTGACATTGGCGACCGGGCAAAATTGTAATCAAAATTATGTGTATCATGACGGAGAACATGGGGAAGCTTTGGACAGCACCATCGATGCTCCGGTATTTGAAGGAGTCTATACAACGGCCTCCCGCGCGGACTATGTTAACCGTCTGATCGGGCTTTTGGCTCCTTATGAGGAAAAAGAGCTCCTGACCATCGGAGCCTTTAACATCGGTCATAATGTGACCAATATGAAGACCTTCTTTGACAGTGCCTGGTCGGATCTCGATTACCTGTCCATGAAGGAATTTGAAAGTGTATTAGAAGAAAAGCTGGCAGCAGGAAAGGCACCGGTCATCGTCATTGGGACGGAAAAGATCAACGGTTCCTACTGGGTGCCGGAGAAAATAGAAATTTTAGAGGAACTGGTGCAAGGCGATGGATTTGAAACGTTGTATCAGGA
>CAZOJX010000002.1:0-35392 GCA_964580255.1 uncultured Lachnoclostridium sp.
CATTATCTCCCTGATCACTGCGCTGATCTATAAACGGATCAGTCCGATCCTGAAAGGTTCTCATTAAAATAAGCTGTGCCGTTTTCTCCTTTCGAGTTAACTGCACAGCTTTTTCTTTTTACATTTTCATAGTCAGCTGAATCCGTTTTTTGTCCAGATCCACACTCATAACCTTCACATCAACCACATCACCGACGCTGACAACCTCCAGCGGGTGTTTGACAAACTTTTTGTCTGTCAGCTGGGAAATGTGTACCAGTCCGTCCTGATGTACCCCGATATCCACGAAGACACCAAAGTCGATTACGTTGCGGACAGTTCCCTTTAAGGTCATGCCCGGTTTTAAATCTTTCATTTCCAGCACGTCGCTGCGCAGGATCGGTTTCGGCATTTCATCTCGAGGATCTCTCGCCGGTTTTTCCAGTTCCTTTAAGATATCTTCCAAGGTGATCTCACCGATCTCCAGTTCCTTTGCAAGCTTCTTTTTATCATGCACCTTTTTCGTGATGCCCTTTAATCCGCCTTTTGCAATGTCTTCTTCTGTATAGCCCAGTCTTTCAATGAGTTTTCCGGCTGCTTCATAGCTTTCCGGGTGTACACTGGTGGAATCCAGCGGGTGCTTGCCCCCTGTGATCCTCATGAATCCGGCACATTGTTCAAAAGCCTTCGGTCCTAATTTGGACACCTTTAAAAGTTCCCTGCGGTCGGTGAAACGGCCATTGGCTTCACGATAGGCTACAATGTTTTTCGCCAGTGTCTTACTGATTCCGGAAATGTACTCCAGAAGGGAGGCGGAAGCGGTATTCAGATCCACTCCAACCTTATTTACACAATCCTCAACCACTGCAGTCAGGGATTCGTTCAGTTTTTTCTGGTTCATATCATGCTGATACTGACCGACACCGATGGACTTCGGATCGATCTTTACCAGTTCTGCCAGCGGGTCCTGCAAACGTCTTGCAATAGAAGCTGCACTTCTCTGTCCCACATCGAAATTCGGGAATTCCTCCGTCGCCAACTTGCTTGCGGAATAAACAGACGCTCCCGCTTCATTAACGATAACGTATTGTACCGGTGTTTTTAATTCCTTTAACAGATCCACAATAACCAGCTCAGATTCTCTGGAAGCGGTACCGTTTCCAACGGAGATCAACGTGATCTTATATTTTGCGATCAGGTTTTTCAGCACCTTTTTCGCTTCTTCCACCTTATTCTGCGGTGCTGTCGGATAGATCACCACTGTATCCAGCACTTTTCCGGTAGCATCTACTACTGCCAGCTTACAGCCGGTACGAAATGCCGGATCCCAGCCTAAAACAACCTGTCCTGCAATCGGCGGCTGCAGCAGAAGCTGCTCCAGATTTTTTCCAAACACATTGATGGCACCATCTTCTGCCTTTTCTGTCAGTTCACTTCTGATCTCACGTTCAATGGCAGGACCAATGAGACGATTATAGCTGTCTTCAATGATGGCTTTTAATGCCGGTGTTGTATTCGGATTTTCTCTGATAATGATCTGTTTTTCCAGATATCTTAAAATTTCCTCTGTCGGTGCTTCTACTTTGACCGTCAGCACTTTTTCGTCCTCTGCACGGTTCAGCGCAAGCACTCTGTGACCTGCGATCTTCTTTACCGGTTCCTCAAAGGCATAGTACATTTCATATACCGTCTTTGCTTCCGGATCTTTGGCAGTGGAAGTGATCTTTCCGCTGTCAAAAGTCATTTTACGGATTCGGATACGATAATCCGCTTCATCGGAAATGTTTTCCGCAATGATGTCCATCGCTCCGGCAATGGCGTCCTTCACGGTTTCCACACCTTTTTCCGCTGACAGATAGGCTTCCGCCTCTGCCTCCAGCGGTTTTTCCGTCAGCTGAAGGGAAATGATGTTTGCAAGTCCCTCCAGCCCTTTTTCCCGGGCAATGATCGCTCTGGTTCTTCTTTTCGGACGATATGGGCGATACAGGTCCTCTACGACTACCAGCGTTTCCGCCGCCAGGATCTGCGCCTTTAATTCCTCTGTCAGTTTTCCCTGTTCTTCAATGGTAGAAAGAACCTGCTCTTTCTTTTCTTCCAGATTTCTTAAATATTTCAGCCGTTCGTCCAGGTTACGGAGCTGTTCGTCATTTAACGCACCTGTAACTTCTTTTCGATAACGGGAAATGAACGGGATCGTATTTCCTTCATCAATCAGTCCTACAGCTGCTTCTACCTGCCAAAGCTTGACAGACAGTTCTTCTGCTATTTTCTTGTTAATATCCATAGACTATTCTACACTCATGAATGCATCATGTACTGCATTCATTGCCTTTTCTGCTTTTCCTTCGTCAACGATGACGGTAACACGAATCTCAGAAGTAGAGATCATGTTGATGTTTACACCTACATTGTAAAGTGCTTCAAACATTTTTGCTGCAACACCCGGATTTGACATCATTCCGGCGCCTACGATAGAGATCTTGTTGACATTTCTGTTAATGGTAATATCCTGTACCGTAATTCTTGCCTTCTGTTCATAGATTGCTTTCACTGCATTGTCTGCTTCGTCTCTTGCAACGGTAAATGTGATATCCTTTGTGCCGTCACGACCGATGGACTGTAAGATTACGTCAACGTTAATGTTTGCTTTTGCAAGGCAGTCAAACAATTTGAACGCAATACCCGGTTCATCTTTTAAGCCCATTACTGAGATTCTAGCTACATTTCTATCCAGCGCAACACCGCTGATCAACATTCTTTCCACTTTTGTCTCCTCCTTTAATACGGTTCCTTCAGATTCATTTAAGCTGGAACGTACTACAAGCTGTACGCCATATTTCTTTGCCATTTCTACAGAACGGTTATGTAACACGCCTGCACCCAGAGTTGCAAGATCCAGCATTTCATCGTAAGTGATCTCGTCTAACTTGAATGCATTTTTTACGATTCGAGGATCCGCTGTGTAAACACCATCTACGTCTGTGTAGATTTCACATTTGTCTGCATGCAGTGCTGCTGCAAGTGCAACGGCTGTCGTATCAGAACCGCCTCGTCCCAGAGTTGTATAATCATCATATCGGTTCACACCCTGGAAGCCGGTAACGATCACGACTTTTTTGCTTTCCAGTTCGTGACGGATTCTTTCTGTATCGATCTTTTTCAGTCTTGCATTTCCGTAAACCTTGGTTGTGTGCATTGCTACCTGAAATGCATTTAAGGAAACCGCAGGGATTCCGATGGCATCTAAGGCCATGGCCATCAGGGCTACTGACTGCTGTTCTCCGATGGTAAACAGCATATCCATTTCCCTTTTCGGTGGATTCGGGTTTAATTCCTTTGCCTGATCAATGAGTACATCTGTCATTTTTCCCATCGCAGAAAGTACAACAATGACATCATTTCCTTTTTTGTACTCTTTTGCGATCCTGTTGGCAACATTTTTGATTCTTTCACTGTTTCCGACAGAAGTACCTCCAAATTTTTTCACAATTAACATAATGTTCTCCTCATTCCTTTTGAAAATTGCTTACTGTTCAAACAAAATATCGATCAACTGATGACCGACCGGACAGGTGTTTCCGCTTCCGGCTGCACATTTTTCATTGTACTGCCAGTCATGGTCCTGTAAATGGGTGCTGTCATAGAGCAGATAAGGAACCGGCTCATTGGTATGGGTACGCACCTCAATCGGTGTCGGGTGATCCGGCAGAACCAGCATACGGTATGCCTCGCCGGAAGCGTCCATCGCTTCTTTAACATAGCGAATGATCCGCTCATCAAGATATTCAATGGCCTGTACCTTTTTCTCTACGCTCCCCTGATGTCCCATCTCGTCCGGCGCTTCCACATGAATGTATGCAAAATCATAGCCTTCTTTTGTCAGAGCGTCCACTGCTGCCTGAGCTTTTCCTTCATAGTTGGTATGAAGCTGTCCGTTGGCTCCTTCCACGATCTTATTATCCATTCCGGCGCCAACCGCAATGCCCTTTAAAAGATCCACTGCCGAGATCATCACACCTTTTTTTCCGGTCTTTTCTTCAAAGGAGGTCAGGATCGGCTTTGTTCCTGCTCCCCAGAACCAGATGGAATTGGCTTTCCGAAGCCCAGCTGCCGCTCGGGCAACATTGATCGGGTGTTCATTTAAGATCTCATAGCTCCTTTTCTGCATTTCCAGCAAAAGGGGATCCTTCGGCAGATATTCTCCGATGGTTTTTCCGAGAATATCGTGCGGCGGTGTCAGCGGCACTACCGTTCCCCGGTCCCAGATCAGCAGATGCCGATAACTGGTTCCCGTATAGAAGCGGAACATTTCGTTGCCTAGTTCTTTTTGAACGGCTTCGATCAAAATGGCCGCATCCTTTGTATCGATCTCATCGGAGCTGTGATCCAGGATTGTTTTTTCCTCATACGGAAGGGAATCCTCCGAAAGCGTGACCACATTGGTTCTGATGGCCACATCAGTATCCTTCATAGCAACACCGATGGACAATGCCTCTAACGGAGAACGTCCTGTGTAATAGATTTTCGGGTCATATCCGCATACTGCCATATTTGCAGTGTCACTGCCCGGTGCCATTCCTTCCGGAATGGTAGATACCATACCGATCTCTGATTGTTTTGCCAAAGCATCCAGCATTGGCGTTTTTGCATATTCCAAAGGCGTTTTTCCTGAAAGCTCAGGGATTGGTCTGTCTGCCATTCCATCGCCTAAGATCAGCACATATTTCATTCTTATTCACTATCCTTCAACACGGATCATGGAAATGATTCCGTTCAATTTTTCAGCATTTGCCTGATAAGCTGCTTCTGTCATCGGTTCAGTTACAAAGCCAAGCTCCCCTTCCAGCACATCTGTCATGACACAAACATTGCCAAAGACAGCTTTGACTTCTTCCTCTGATGCTGTTGTTCTGACGAAGAAACGGTTTACTACGGTACTGATGTCTGCAAGCGCAAGCTTTTCTTCACTCCAGAAATGTCCTGTATTTCCTGTAGCTTTGGCTGCTTCAACCATATCTCCTGCTACGGCACTGGCTGTCGGGAGCTTTCCTGCTCCGCTTCCATAGAACATGGAGTCGCCTAACATATTGCCTTTCACAAAAATCGCATTGAACACATCATTGACACTGTAAAGCGGGTGTGATGCTCTGATCATTTTCGGAGATACCATGATGCTGTAGCCATCACCCTGCTTTTTGCTGCTAGCCAAAAGCTTGATCGCATAGCCAAGTTTTTTCGCATAAGCAATGTCTGCCGGTGTCACTTTTGTGATTCCTTCACAGAAAAGATCTTCAAAATCCACTTTTTTTCCGCTGACCAGGGAGGTTAAGATCGCAATCTTTCTTCCTGCATCGTGTCCTTCCACATCTGCTTCAGGATTGCGTTCTGCATAGCCCTTTTCCTGTGCGTCCTTTAATACTTCCGCATAATCGGCACCTTCTTCTGACATTTTTGTCAGCATATAGTTGGTTGTACCGTTTAAGATTCCGGAGATTTCTTCGATCACATCTGCTGTCAGACAGGTATGCAGCGGACGAATGATCGGAATCCCGCCGCCCACACTTGCTTCAAAAAGATAATTTACATTTTTTTCCTTTGCAATGGCCAGAAGCTCTGCACCATGTTTTTCTACCAATGCTTTGTTGGAAGTACAAACACTCTTTCCTGCCAGAAGACATTTTTTTGTAAATGTATATGCAGGTTCAATGCCTCCCATCACTTCTGCTACGACACTGACCTGTTCGTCGTTTAAAATATCTTCAAAATCGTGGGTAAGCACCTTTTCCACCGGATCTCCCGGAAACTCTCTCAGATCCAGTACATATTTTACATTCAGTTCTTCGCCCACATTTTTGGAAACGACCTCTTTATTTTTTGTTAAGACTTCGTATACACCCGATCCGACTGTACCGTAGCCCATGACTGCTGCATGCTTCATGCTTCTTCCTCCTGTTTGGTGTTGATCCATTTTAAGTAGCTGTTGATAAACGGATCAATATTTCCGTCCATGACCGCACCCACATTACTGATTTCCTCGTTTGTACGATGATCCTTTACCAGAGTGTATGGCTGCATGACGTAGGAACGAATCTGGTTTCCCCAGCCGATCTCGGTCACTTCTCCGCGGATTCCCGAAAGCTTTTCCGCATTTTTCTGCTGTTCCAGCAAATAGAGCTTTGCTTTTAACATCTGCATTGCTTTATCTTTATTCTGGAACTGGGAACGTTCATTCTGGCACTGTACCACGATTCCTGTCGGCAGGTGTGTGATACGGATCGCAGAAGATGTTTTATTGATATGCTGACCGCCGGCACCGCTGGAACGATAGGTATCGATCCTTAAATCTTCCGGATTGATCTCAATGTCAATGTCATCTTCAATGTCCGGCATAACATCTAAGGATACAAAGGAAGTCTGACGTTTTCCCTGTGCATTAAACGGTGAGATCCGCACCAGGCGATGAACCCCTTTTTCGGATTTGAGATATCCGTAAGCGTTCTCTCCATTGATCTGGAAGGTAACGGATTTGATCCCGGCTTCATCTCCGTCAAGATAATCCAGAACCTCAACGGAAAATCCTTTTTTCTCAGCCCATCTTGTATACATACGATATAACATCGATGCCCAGTCGCAGCTTTCCGTTCCGCCTGCTCCGGCATTCAGCTTTAAGATTGCATTGTCTCTGTCATATTCTCCGGACAAAAGGGTCTTAATACGGAGTGCATCAAATCTTTCGATGAAATCTGCCATTTCCGCCTGTACTTCCGGAATGATACTTTCGTCTTCTTCCTCGTAACCCATTTCCAAGAGAGTTTCGATATCCTCATAGCTGCCCTTTAAGCCTTCGTAGGTTTCCACCTCGTCCTTTAATCCTTTGAGGACGATCATACCCTGCTGGGCCTTTTCCGGATTGTCCCAATAGCCCGGGGCTTCCATTTCTCTTTCTAATTCTTCAATCCTTTGACTCTTATTAGCGAGGTCAAAGTGAATCCCTCAATTCCACAAGAGGTTTATCATAAGTTGATAAGGTTAATTTAATCTGATCTAATTCAACCACTGTAGCACCTTCTTTCTTTTTTTCCTAAAACGGTTCAGCAGTCCACTTTAATCTACTAAACTATTCTTCATAATATATGATTTTTTAAACACAGGCAAGCCCTAAGTGTCGATATTTGCATAAAAAAACTGCTGCAGATCTCATTTTTGAAATCTGCAGCAGTTTCTGTCTTTAATTTTTACGCATACAGCACTGTTTGTACTTTTTACCGCTTCCGCATGGACAAGGATCATTTGGATATACCTTTGCTTCCGCACGCTTTGTCGGTTTTTTCACCAGTGTTTCGTCTTTATTGGTTCCGGTTACTTTTGCAACCTGCTCACGTTCTGCTTTTTCTTCGATCTTCACATGCATCAGGAGTCTGACGGTGTCTTCCTGAATGCTGTCTGTCATTGATTCAAACATGTCATATCCGGACATTTTGTATTCTACTACCGGATCTCTCTGAGCATAAGCCTGCAGACCGATTCCCTGACGCAGCTGATCCATATCATCGATATGATCCATCCACTTTCTGTCGATGACCTTCAGAAGGAATACTCGCTCTAATTCACGAAGCATTTCCGGATTCGGGAATTCTGCTTCTTTTGCTTCATAAAGCTTCACCGCTTCCTGCTTTAACTGATGCTTTAATTCATCCTTCTTCGTTCCGCTGACGCGTTCCGGAGTAATCAGTTCTACCGGAATAATGGCACGAAGGGAAGCATTTAATGCAGGATAATCCCATTCTTCCTTATTCTGTTCATCGCCAATGAGAGCATCTACATTCTTTTCTACTGTATCTGTGATCATTTTATACACTACATCACGCATACTTTCGCCGTCCAGAACTCTGCGGCGTTCTTCATAAATGATTTCTCTCTGTTCGTTGTTTACACGGTCATATTCCAGAAGATTTTTTCGGATACCATAGTTGTTGTTTTCAATCTTGGTCTGTGCCTTTTCGATGGCAGAGCTTAACATCTTATGCTGGATTTCTTCGTCTTCCGGAACACCCAGAGACTGGAAAATACCCATCAGTCTTTCAGAACCGAACAGACGCATCAGATCGTCTTCCAGGGAAATGTAGAATTTAGATTCTCCCGGATCTCCCTGACGTCCGGAACGACCGCGCAGCTGGTTATCGATACGTCTGGATTCATGACGCTCGGTACCGATAATCTTTAAACCGCCGGCTGCCTTCGCTTCGTCGTCCAGCTTAATATCCGTACCACGGCCTGCCATGTTGGTAGCGATGGTCACTGCACCATGGATTCCGGCAAGAGCTACGATCTCTGCTTCTCTTTCATGGAATTTCGCATTCAGTACTTCATGCGGGATTCCTTTTTTCTTCAGCAGGGAACTCAAAAGTTCCGAGGTTTCGATGGTAATGGTACCTACCAGAACCGGCTGACCCTTTGCGTGTGCCGTTTCGATTTCACGGATCACTGCACGATATTTTTCATTTTTGGTAGCATATACGGCATCATTTAAGTCTTTACGGATCACCGGACGGTTGGTCGGAATCTCGATAACGTCCATTCCGTAAATATCACGGAATTCTCGTTCTTCTGTCAATGCGGTACCTGTCATACCTGATTTTTTATCATATTTATTAAAGAAGTTCTGGAAGGTGATGGTCGCAAGAGTTTTGCTTTCCCGTTTTACCTTCACATGCTCCTTCGCCTCGATGGCCTGATGCAGTCCGTCAGAATAACGGCGTCCCGGCATGATACGACCGGTAAATTCATCTACGATCAATACCTGATCATCTTTTACTACATAGTCCTGGTCACGATGCATTAAATTGTTCGCACGCAGTGCCAGTTCCATGTTATGCTGGATTTCTAAGTTTTCCGGATCTGCCAGGTTTTCAATGTTAAAGTACTGTTCTACTCTCTTAATACCTTCTGCAGTCAGGGTAACGATCTTGTCTTTTTCGTTGACGATAAAGTCACCGGTTTCTTCGATTTCCTCACCTAACAGTGCATCCATCTTTGAGAATTCTTTACTTGCTTCGCCTCGTTTTAAGCTTCTTGCAAGGTAATCACATACTTCATACAGCTTTGTGGACTTGCCGCTCTGACCGGAAATGATCAGCGGTGTTCTTGCTTCGTCGATCAAAACAGAGTCAACCTCATCGATGATGGCGTAGTGAAGCCCTCTCTGTACCAGCTGTTCCTTATAAATGACCATGTTGTCACGAAGGTAGTCAAAGCCCAGTTCGTTGTTTGTAATATAAGTGATGTCGCAGTTGTAAGCTTCCCGACGTTCATCACTTTTCATGCTGTTTAATACACAGCCTACAGAAAGACCCAAAAATCTGTGGATCTGACCCATCCACTCCGCATCACGGTGTGCCAGGTAGTCATTAACAGTAACGACATGAACCCCTTTTCCTTCCAGGGCATTTAAGTAAGCCGGGAGGGTGGATACCAATGTTTTACCTTCCCCTGTCTTCATTTCCGCAATACGACCCTGGTGTAAGATCACACCGCCAATGAGCTGTACCCGGTAATGCTCCATTCCCAACACACGTTTTCCGGCTTCCCGGACAACTGCATATGCTTCCGGAAGAAGATCATCCAATGTTTCTCCCTCTGTAAGACGTTTTTTAAATTCTGTTGTTTTTGCTCGAAGTTCTTCGTCAGTTAATTTCTGCATTTCCGGACGAAGACTTTCAATCTTATCAATTGTTTTATTAATCAGCTTCAGCTCTCTTTCACTGTGAGTACCGAAGACTTTCTCCATAAAACCCATAGATTACTCCTTTTTCTAATGAAAATACTTTCCATCTTATTTTTCCATTTGCCTATCATATCACAAAAAAGGGTTGCGGTAAACCGCAACCCTCTCATTTTTTATGAACTTTCTGTAAATTTTATAAAGATCTCAGACTTTCGGAGGCTTTAGATTTCCGGTCCGATCAGACCATAGCTTCCGTTTTTCCGTTTGTAAACAACATTTACTTCATCATTTTCCGCATTCAGGAATACGAAAAAGTCATGACCGATCAGTTCCATCTGCAGACACGCATCTTCCGGATACATCGGTTTTCTTTCGAAATATTTGGTACGGATAATCTGAATTTCTTCCTCAGCATCTGCTTCATGATTCAAGAAATCCTGTTTAAAATTTCCGCCGTCCTGATGTTTTGCGATCAGTTTTGTTTTGTGCTTGCGAAGCTGACGTTCAATCACTTCTTCCACAAGATCGATGGAAATGTACATATCTGAGCTTGTCTGCTCGGATCGAATGATCGTTCCTTTCACCGGAATCGTCACTTCAATTTTTTGATGTTCCTTTTCTACGCTCAAGGTAACATAAACTTCGGTGTCATCTGTGAAATATTTTTCCAGCTTTCCAATCTTGCTTTCCACAGCACTTTTCAGTCCGTCAGTAACTTCAATGTTTTTACCTCTGATAATAAAACGCATAGGCTCATCTCCTTCACTGTTTTGATAAGTCTATTTTATCATAGAACGTCCCGTATCAAAAGCTATTTTTCATAAATTTTCTCTAAAAGTTCTCTGAAAAATATCGACGGATCATGTTCCGGACTGCGCTTCGATCACATGTCCCATATTATAATATCCCGCTTCCTTTCCGGCCAGGAATTTTGCTGCCGCAATGGCACCGTTTCCGAAGATTGCTCTGGAATATGCCATATGAGAGATCGTGATCACTTCATCTTTTCCGGCGAAGATCACATCATGATCTCCCACGATGCTGCCGCCCCGGACAGCAGAAATGCCGATCTCCTTTTCATCACGCACCCGGCGTACCTGGCTTCTGTCATATACATAATGATACTGCTGATCCATCGCTTCATTCACACTGTCTGCCAGCATGATGGCGGTACCGCTCGGTGCATCTAATTTCTGGTTATGATGCTTTTCCACGATCTCTACGTCAAAGCCTGCCGGCGCAAGCACCTTTGCAGCCTCTGCTACCAGCTTCTGGATCGTATTGATTCCAAGGGACATATTGCCGGATCTTAAAACAGCTGTTTTTTTGCTGGCTTCCTCCACATGGAGAAGCTGCTCGTTGGAAAGACCGGTTGTACAAAGCACCACCGAAAGCTTTCTTTCCACACAATAGTCCAAAAGACCGTCCACTGCTCCTGCAGAAGCAAAATCAATGACCACATCTGCCTCCACATTGCATTGGGAAAGCTCCGTAAATACCGGATAACCGTTATCACGACAGTCCACTCTGTCTACTCCTGCCACGATCCTTGCTTCTGTATCTGCTGCCAAAAGACCTGTAATGGTCTGACCCATTCTTCCGTTGCATCCATGCATGATTACTTTTATCATTTTAGTTATTTCACCTCGATGCCAAAATCCTTCATGGCTGCTTTCAGATTTTCTTTATGTGCATCTTCCATCTCCGTCAATGGCATACGCAGCGGTCCGCATTCAAAGCCCATCAGGTTCATGGCTGCTTTTACCGGAATCGGATTTACTTCGCAGAATAACTGATCGATTACCGGAACTGCTTTCAGCTGAAGTTCCATACTTCCTCTGACATCGCCTTCCAAGTATCTTTCCACGATTTCATGGGTTTCCTTCGGTGCAACGTTGGAAAGCACAGAGATTACGCCGATGCCGCCCAAAGACAGGATCGGTACGATCTGATCATCATTTCCGGAATACAGCTCGATCTCATCGCCACAGATGCTCATCAGTTTTGCAACCTGAGAAATGTTTCCGCTGGCTTCTTTAATTCCTACGATATTTTTAACAGTTCTGACCAAAGTTGCTGCAGTTTCCGGAAGGATGTTGCAACCGGTTCTTCCAGGTACATTGTACATAATGATCGGAAGATCTACAGATTCCGCAACTGCGGTATAGTGTGCGATCAGACCCTTCTGAGTTGCTTTATTATAGTACGGAGTTACGACCAAAAGGGCATCCGCACCGGATTTTTCTGCTTCCTGAGAAAGATAGATTGCGGTTTCTGTACTGTTGGAACCGGTTCCTGCAATGACCGGAATTCTCTTTGCTACTTTTTTCACGCAATAGTCGATCACTTCCAGATGTTCTTCATGACTCAGTGTGGAAGCCTCTCCTGTGGTTCCGCAAATAACGATGGCATCTGTTTTGTTTGCGATCTGATACTCAATGATCTCTCCCAGTTTCGGATAATTTACCTCTCCATTTTCAAGCATTGGGGTAACGATCGCAACTGCTGCACCTTTGAATACTGACATTTTTTCTTCCTCCTCATTCGTCTTCTTTTATCGATTTGATTTCGTACACTGCATCCACATCAGGCAGTAACGCTTTATTCATCACAGTTCCTGTTAAGATCAATTCGGTTCCCTCGTCCTTGGCATCGATCAGTGTTTTGATGTCCTCCACTGAAATGATCCGACTTTCCAAAAGACCCAGGATCTCATCAAGAACCAGGATCGTACTTTCTCCTGTCACCAGAACCTTTTTCGCAAAATTCAGGCCGTTTTTGATATTTATGATCTCCTCCTGTTTCTGCTCCTCAGAAAGTTCCGCAAAAAACTCTGCATTCTTTTCAAAGGAAAACAGACGAACCTCCGGCTCCAGACGTTTTAAAAATTCAATCTCTCTTTGATTGTTTCCTTTCAAAAACTGAATGATCGCAACGGATTCTCCTGCAGCAGCCGCACAGATCGCATGGCCGATCGCTGAAGAAGATTTTCCTTTTCCATTTCCATAATATACAATAACTGATCCCTGATTCATTACTTCCTCTCTACGCGGCCGCTGACCGCACTTTGGTGTAAAAATGAATATTTTCTAACGAATTGCCTCTATATTACAACATCATTTCTGAAAATGCAATGAAATTCCATCACCCTTAGACATATTCCAGCTTGCTTACAGACACTTCATAAGCGATCCGTTTTTCGCTTTCCACCTCATCTAATTTCTTCATATATTCCCGGCTTTGGATCCTTCCCCATACCTGGGTGCGTCCGCCCACTTCAAATCCGGAAGCGAATCTCGCATTTCTGCCCCAGCAGATACATGGAATATAATCGGATTTCCCATACGGACGGTTTACAGCGATCAGAAGATCTGCGATTTCCCGTCCCAGAGGGGTCTTTCGGTATACCGGCGGTTTGCAGATAAAGCCGTCGAGAAAGATCTGATTGGTCTTTGCATTCTCCACTTCTTCCTCTATAAACTCCCACTCTCTTGCAAATACCGACAGCACCAGTTTGTTTTTCTTTTCTTCATGGCGATTGTAGGAACGGAACTGACCGGCAACCCTGACCGTTACCCCCGTCAGATCCTCCGTCACATCTACCAGCCGTTCGGACACCATAACCGGGATCAGATCTTCCGAATCACTCAGACGCTTCACTGCAATGTCCGCCATGTAAAAGCCTTCTCCAAAGACCTCGTGACTGAATGTGAATGGTGACATCACTTCTCCTACAATAGATACCTGGTTGTTTTCAATCATCTTATCTGACATATTTGTTCTCCTCTCTTTTTTCTACTGTCATCACTACTATGTATATTCCGCCAATGTCCAATTTATTCCAGTTCTTCCTGATATTTCGTTCGACAATATTTGATAAAAAGCCTTGACCTGTGGGGAGAAAGTGATAAACTAATAAAGTTGTAAATGTTGACAGACTATGTAAATAGAGGAAAAATTATGAAAAGAGAAGATATCAGAAATGTTGCCATCATTGCCCACGTTGATCACGGTAAGACAACACTGGTCGATGAGCTTTTAAAACAAAGCGGTGTATTCCGTGAAAACCAGGAAGTGACTGAACGTGTCATGGACTCCGGAGATATCGAAAGAGAGCGTGGAATCACAATCCTTTCCAAAAACACTGCTGTTTCTTATAAGGGAACAAAGATCAATATCATTGATACCCCGGGACACGCAGACTTCGGCGGTGAAGTAGAACGTGTTTTAAAAATGGTCAATGGTGTTATTTTGGTTGTTGACGCATTTGAAGGTCCGATGCCTCAGACAAAATTCGTTTTGAAAAAGGCCCTGGAACTGAATCTGCATGTAATCGTATGTATCAATAAGGTAGACCGTCCGGAAGCAAGACCTGAGGAAGTGATCGATGAAGTTTTAGAACTCCTTCTGGAGCTAGATGCAACCGATGAACAGTTAGACTGTCCTTTCGTGTTTGCTTCTGCAAAAGCAGGCTTCGCCTCTAAAGATGTTCATGAGGAAGCTTCCGATATGACTGCCCTGTTTGATACGATCATTGATTATATTCCTGCACCGGAAGGCGATCCTGATGCCGGTACTCAGGTACTGATCAGCACCATCGATTACAATGAATACGTAGGCCGTATCGGTGTCGGAAAAGTTGATAATGGTAAGATCAGCGTAAATCAGGAAGTCATGCTTGTAAATCATCATGAGCCTGATAAATGTAAAAAGGTAAAAATCAGCAAGCTTTATGAATTTGACGGCTTAAACAAAGTTGACGTCAGAGAAGCCGGTATCGGTGCCATCGTTGCCATTTCCGGTATTGCAGATCTCCACATCGGCGATACCCTTTGCTCTATGGACAATCCGACTCCAATCCCATTCCAGAAGATTTCCGAACCGACCATTTCCATGCAGTTTATGGTCAATGACAGTCCACTGGCAGGAAAGGAAGGAAAATATATCACTTCCCGTCATATCCGCGACAGACTGTTCCGGGAATTAAATACTGACGTAAGTCTCCGTGTAGAGGAAACTGATGACACTGACCGTTTCAAGGTTTCCGGACGAGGAGAGCTGCATTTATCTGTCCTGATTGAAAACATGAGACGAGAAGGCTATGAGTTTGCAGTCAGCAAACCGGAAGTTCTTTACCGTCAGGACGAAAAAGGACATAAACTGGAGCCAATGGAGCGTGTTTTTGTAGATGTAGACGAAGAATTTTCCGGAACTGTCATCCAGAAACTCAGCGAACGAAAAGGAGAACTTCAGGGAATGCATGCCAACTCCACAGGCTCTACAAGACTTGAATTTCTGATCCCGTCCAGAGGTCTGATCGGTTACCGCGGTGAATTTTTAACAGATACAAAAGGTACCGGTGTTATGAACACCGAATATGAAGGTTATGGACCATATAAGGGAGATATCCAGTATCGTAAGACCGGTTCTCTCATTGCCTTTGAAGACGGCGAATCCATCACCTACGGCCTCTTTAATGCACAGGAACGAGGAACTTTATTTATCGGACCTGGCGAAAGAGTTTACTCCGGTATGGTCGTTGGACAAAACGGAAAAGCAGAAGACATCGAACTGAATGTCTGCAAGACCAAAAAACTGACCAACACCCGTTCTTCCAGCGCAGACGAAGCCTTAAAGCTGACTCCGCCGAAGATCTTAAGTCTGGAACAGGCACTGGAATTTATCGACACTGATGAACTTCTGGAGATCACACCAAAGAATATCCGTATCCGTAAAAAGATCCTGGATCCGACATTGAGAAAACGTGCTTATCTGAGTAGTAAGCAGAGTAATTAAATCCTAAAATAAAAACGAGGGTGTCCCAAATGATTTGGGACACCCTCGCTGTATATTCACCTAATAAAGTCTCACCTTGGAAGGCATCTGCCGTTTCATTGCCCTTAACAGTTCTTCATTCATCTGGATCAGGACTTTCTGCTTTGCACCGTCCACATTGCAAATGATCACATACGGCGGGTTTTCCGGATCATCAGCACTGCAGTCCACCTCTTTCGCATGACCGTAATAGTCCACTTCCTCAGCATCAGCAGCCGCTACAAGCTCGATCATACTCTCTGTCAATGTCAAAAATTTCTTTCTTTTGGACTCATTATAAATCTGTGTGATCTCAAATTCTCCGTCACCGAAAAAGTATTCATACTCCACATTCAGTCTTAAGATTTTAAAATAATAAACCAATCCCGTAGCCACTGCCAAAAGCAAAAACAGAAAATTTCCAAATGCGAATCCCATCAATAACAGAAGAATTCCCAGACCTCCTACCAGTTTTTTCAAAAGCTCTGCACTTTTTACCGGAGCTCTTTTTACTAATAATTCTACATATTCCTGCATGTTGCATGTTCTCCTTTTCTTTCGTCGGCAGCCATTGCCCATGGAGGAAGTATAGCACACCTGATAATTTTTAACAATCCCGTGGAAAGTGGACATCTATACAAAGACGCTTTTTAAGCATTATCTCAGCTTCTCGATCAGTGCCCTGATTGCCTCCTCACTTTCCTCCAGTTCTTCTGCGATTTGTTCCGGTGTCTTTCCTTTGGCAAGCTTATGTTTTATCTGTGAGAGCAACTTTTTACATTCTCCTTCAAGAATTCCTTCTTTCCTGCCTTCTTCCTTACCTGCTTCGACTCCATCTTCATAGGCATCTGCTTTTAAATTTTTCTCGTACAATTCCTGATTGAATGTTTCAAGTATCATTGCCTGTACCTCTTTTCTCTCTTTCAGCAAAATATCCAGCAGAATCCCTTTTTCGATACATTCATCAATCGCAAGTGTTATCGCTGTTTTCAGAGGTTCTCCCTCTTTCTTATATCTGCGAACCGTCGCTACAAAGATGGCATATTCCTCCAAACGGCGGCACCTTTCCATCAGTTCCCTATTTCGTCCCGCATTGATATTTAGAAGTCTTGCTTCGCATTCGATACAGCCGCCTTCCTTGATAAAGGCATCTGATAATCTTAAGATTCTCTCGTCCGGTTCATTTTCTTCGCCATTGTAGAAAATAATGTATCTTGGGGTCGGTATCTTTTGCAGGCGGCTGCTGAAAAGATCTAAATCATTTTCTGAAATGTAGTCCTCCAAAAGCTTTGCAAAGTATAAGTAACCTCTAAGCGGCATATTTGCATTCTTTGTACTCTGATGCTCGTAAAGACTCATTTTGCCATCGATGATAAAGGAAATATCATTTTTCATGGATATGTACAACACATTTTCCAGGGTATTGATCTGAAGTTCTTCCGGATCTTGATAATCTGTGTGATTTACCGCATTGTACAATTCCAGTAAATATCTTTTTTCTTTAAACACTCTGCGGAAAAGAGTATCCTTGTATTTCCGATTTTCATGGACATTTGCATATTCAGTTGTCATCTCTAATTACCTCCATTTTATCATATCTTCTTGCTTTCTCCTAGATAAAATTTCAGCAGACCCTCATAGGCTCTCTCCTCTTTTCCTGTGTATGATTGCTTCCCCTTTGGATTCTTTGGCGATATGCCATGAAATGAAATAGCTGATGCTATCTCAAGAATACTTCTCAAGTATAGCATCAGCTATTTATTGAATCAATGTGATTTTTAAATTCCAGCTAATTTTAAGATTTCAGGAACTTTTGCTTCCCAGCCAAGTGCCATGATATGAACACCCTGGCAGTACGGTTTACATTCTCTGATAATTCTTGCTGCAATTTCAACACCGGTAATGCCGGCTTTTGTCTTTTCTTTGTCAGCTTTCAGCTCGTCGATCATGTATTCCGGAACATGGATACCTGCTACATTTGCATTCATGTAACGGCACATACCTACATTTTTCGGAATTACGATACCTAACTGCACCGGTTTTCCAAACTGTTTTGCTTTTTCCATAAATTCAGCAAATTTTTCCGGCTCATAAACTGCCTGTGTCTGGAAATATTCTGCACCTGCCATTACTTTACGTTCCATTTTTGCAAGCTGTGCATCTACGGAATCGCTGCATGGAGATACGACAGCACCTTTGGCGAATTTTGGAGGTTCTCCCACCAATTCATTTCCGCCAAGATCTACGCCTTTTTCCAGCTGGCCAATGGTATGTAATAAAGATACGGAATCTAAATCAAATACCGGTTTTGCCTGTGGGTGATCACCCATTTTTGTATGGTCACCGGTCAGACATAATACGTTGTCAATTCCCAGCATTGCTGCACTTAAAAGATCAGACTGCAGCGCGATACGGTTTCTGTCACGGCAGGTTAACTGGAAGATTGGTGTCAGACCTGCATCTTTGAGTGCTTTACAGGTTGCCAGAGAACCCAGACGCATCACAGAAGACTGATTGTCTGTTACGTTCACTGCTGTGATTCCACTTAAATATTCTTTGGCTTCTGCTACCAAACCATCTACATGGATCCCTTTTGGCGGTCCTACTTCCGCAGTCACTACAAATTCACCACGATCAAATAATTCTGTAATTCTCATTGTCGATTGCTCCTTTAATATTTATTTGGACACTTCATCATCAGTCGCATAATTGCGTACCTGAACAGGGCATTTTAACACATCCAGTCGTCCTACCTGTGCAAGACGTCTGTAAATACGTTCCCAGCCACATTCCATTTCACTGTCCACTTCACATTTTCCGTTTTTCGATCCGCCGCACTGTCCGTTAACAAGGCTCTTAGAGCAGGCAGTGATCGGGCAGATTCCTCCGGTAAGATTCAGATAGCATTCTCCGCACTGTTTACAATCGTATTCCAGCGGTGTTACGCCCTGAAATCCCGGCAATGGATAGGTGTCGCATGCTGCACACACTTTCTTGTTTTCTAAATATTCAGCAATCGTCTGTACGCCAACACCACAGGAGAATACGAGCACCATATCTGCTGCTTCGATTTCACTCATGTGTTTTTCAAGGCGAAGCTTCATATTTTCAGGATTACAAATATAGTCTGTTGTAATCGTTCCGGTTACTTTTCCTTCTGCAGCCAGCTCTTTTTGAAACTCTGCTGCATCTTTTTCAGGAAAATGTACCTCTTTACATCCATGACAATTAATGATAAATACTTTACCGCTGATCAGGGACGCAAGTGTTTCCTTGGATTTCATTTCTGTAATCAACATCTTATTTCATCCCCCTTATTGCAGCTTTTCCGGCTTTAATCTTGCTTACCAACGGAATCTTTGAAGAACAGATATATTCACAGCATCTGCATTCCAGACAATCCATGACATTCTTTTCTTTCATACCCATCCAGTCTTCCGCATCAGCAAGCTTTGCGAAATGCAGAGGAGTCAATTCCATCGGACAGACATCTACACAACGTCCGCACTTGATACATTCTACCGGAGTACTTACATCCGGTTCGATCGCAATGATACCGTTAGATCCTTTCATGATCGGCACATTGGTATCATTCAGGACAAATCCCATCATCGGGCCGCCGGCTTTATACATTACGTCATCATCAGTTACACCACCACAGTAATCGATCAGATCCTTGGTGTTTGTTCCGATCTTCACAAGGAAGTTGCCCGGATTCTTAATCTTTTCACCAGTTACAGAAACAACACGCTCGATCAGCGGCATACCTGTCTGGATTGCATCAGATACCGCTTTTGTGGTACTGATATTTGCAACAACACAGCCTACATCTGCCGGAAGACCGCCGCTTGGCACCTGACGCTTCATAACATTCTTAATGAGCATCTTTTCTGCACCCTGCGGGTATTTTGTCTTTGCAGTTACAACTTCAATGTTGTCAATTTCTGCAACCTTTTCCTGCATCAATGCGATCGCATCCGGTTTATTATCCTCGATCACAATGATTCCCTTTTCAGCACCTACGGTCTTGATCATCGCTTTTAAGCCGAATACGACTTCGTCCGGATATGCTAAAAGGACTTTATGGTCTGCTGTCAGATACGGCTCACATTCACAGCCGTTCAGCAGAATGGTATCTACCGGTTTTGCCGGTTTCAATTTAACAAATGTTGGGAATCCTGCACCACCCATACCTACGATGCCGGCTTCACGGACGATATCAATGATTTCTTCCGGTGTCAGGCTTTCCAGGTCTTTGTTTGGTTTTACGGATTCATGAAGCGTATTTTTTCCGTCAGATTTGATTACAACGGACAGACATTCGCCTCTGGTTGCATGTTTATGTACTTCGATCGCTGTTACCATACCGCTGACACTGGAATGTACCGGGCTGCTGATAAATCCTGCAGCTTCCCCGATCTTCTGGCCAACCTTTACTTCATCTCCAACTTCTACGATCGCATTTGCCGGTGCACCTGCATGCATGGATAACGGAATCACAACAGTTTCCGGATCTGGGAATCTTACCAGATCTTCATGCTCTGAGAATTCCTTGTTTTCAGACGGATGGATGCCGCCATAGTAGCCTTCCAGTCTGTCTTTACGGATTTCTTTTACATAATCATTGATCACCTTAAAGTTTACCTTTGAGTAATCACGAAGCTGAACAGGCTGTGCCAGAAATTCTTCCAGACGTCCCTGTTTTTCAAGCTTTTTGTTGATTTTTTCCCATGCACAGTCTTTGTTGCTGTCCACTTCACATTTACCGTTCTTTGCACCGCCGCACTGTCCGTTGATCAGACTCTTGGAACAGTCAACGATCGGGCAGATTCCTCCGGTAATGTTCAGATAGCACTGAGCACATGCATCACAGCTTTTCTTTGTCAGTGCCATACCATGATGTCCTGTATAGTTCAATGTGTTTGCCGCTGCATATACAGGCATCTTTTCTTTTTCGAGATCTGCGACGGTCTGCACTCCCAGTCCGCAGGAGATCACTACTACATGTTCTGTGTCTTCCGGAATCAGGTCCTGCAGTTTCTTTGTCGTCTGTGTCTTATTACACAGGAAATCCACTTTTACACTGCCGGTCACGTTTTTACCGCATTCTGCAGCAATCTTTTCAAACTCTGCACAATCCGGCTCGTCCACGGTATCAAATTCCTTGAAGCACTTGTTACAGGCAACAATGAACAGGTTGTCCTTGCCTTCCAGCAGACTCTTCAGTTCATCATGCTCTTTCAACTTATACTTTGTATAGTTCTCCAATTTCTCACCTTCCTTATGAAATTGATTTGCAGACATTTCAATCCGCAATACTACGATTCTAAGTATAGCACTTCTATTCCATATTATCTAGACTAAACCTGATTTTTTCTCAAAAAATATACGATATGCACAACAAAAGCCGGTTCCTTTCCGGAACCGGCTTTCTTACATTCTTTTGAACCTAAGTTTATGAAAAGATTGGTTTTAAGGCTGCTGCCAGTGCATCTTTCCATGCCTGTGCTTCTGCCAAATCTTTTCCTAAAGTTGTAAAATAGGTTTTGATCTTTGGTTCTGTACCGGACGGACGGACGATAGCTTCTGCTCCACCTTCCAGTTTAAATACCAGCACATCTGCTGCCGGAAGACCTGTTTCCTCCGGTTTCTTATAGTCAATTACCTTTGTTACCTTATAATCTCCGATCGCAGCCGGCGGATTCTGGCGAAGATCATTCATGATACCTGCCATTTTGTCCATACCGGAAAGTCCCGGGAATTCATAACTGTCTGTTTTATTCAGATAACGGCCATACTGTGCATAGATTTCTTCCAGTCTCTGTTTCAGGGAAGATCCAATGCTTCTGTAATATGCCGCCATTTCGCAGATCAGCATAGAGCCGATTACTGCATCTTTGTCACGCACGTAAGGTCCTGCCAGATATCCGTAGGATTCTTCAAAACCGAAGATAAATCTGTCCACTTCTCCGGCTGCCTCTAACTGTGCGATCTGATCACCGATCCACTTAAAGCCTGTGAGTACATTTCTCATTTCTACACCGTAATGAGCTGCGATAGCATCTGCAAGTGGTGTTGATACAAGAGATTTCACTGCTACTGCCTTCTCCGGCATTGTTCCTTTTTCGATTCGTCCTGCACAAATGTAATCCAGAAGAAGTGCTCCCACTTCATTTCCGGAAACAAGCTCATACGTGCCGTCCGGGCATTTCATTGCGATTCCCACACGGTCTGCATCCGGATCTGTTGCCAGCATCAGGTCTGCGCCTTCTTTTTCAGCCAGTTCCAGTCCCAAGCGAAGTGCTTCAAAAATTTCCGGGTTTGGATACGGACAAGTTGGGAAATTTCCGTCCGGATATTTCTGTTCCGGAACAATGGTAATATCATCGATTCCGATATCATTTAAGATTCTCATAACCGGAACCAGACCGGATCCGTTCAGTGGAGAATAAACCAGCTTTAATCCTGCTGTTTTACAAAGACCCGGACGAACACTTCTTGCTTTGATCGCATCATAAAGTGCTTCCTTACAGTCTTCACCTACATATTCGATCAGTCCGGCTTCCATGCCTTCTTCAAAGGACATCATTTTTGCCCCTGTTAAAATATCTGTTTTCTGAATTTCCGCATATACGATATTTGCCGCATCATCTGTCATCTGACAGCCGTCCGGACCATAAGCCTTATAGCCGTTATATTTTGCCGGATTATGAGAAGCTGTCACCATAATTCCTGCGTTTGCTCCGTAATAACGGGTTGCAAAGCTAAGTGCCGGTACCGGCATCAATGCATCATAAATGCGCACCTTGATTCCGTTAGCTGCCAATACGCAGGCTGCTGTTTTCGCAAACACATCACTGTTGATACGAGAGTCATAGCTGATTGCAACCAACTGGCTGCCACCCTGTGTCTTTACCCAGTTTGCAAGTCCCTGAGTTGCCTGACGTACCACATAAATGTTCATACGATTGGTTCCGGCACCCAGAACACCTCTCAGTCCTGCGGTACCAAATTTTAATGCAACTGCAAAACGATCTTTGATCTCGTCATCATTTCCTTCGATCGATCTTAATTCTTCTGTTAATGCAGCATCTTCCAGTTCAGTTTCCATCCAGCGTTTATAAGCTTCTAAATACATTGTAAACACCCCTTCTTTCCCGAAAGGTCAAACCTTCCCTTAATAAAATAATTCTAAATAATTCACACGAAAAAGTCAATGTTCTGCGACTGTTTCCGTCTATTTTTCTACACCGATCTTCGGGCAGATATCATTCAGGCAGCAACGTTCACAGTACGGTGCTGTCCTTGCAGTGCAAATTTCCCTTCCGTGGTACACAAGGCGATGGCAGAAATCGCTTCCTTCTTCCGGCGGAATGATCTTCCACAATGCCATTTCCACCTTTTTCGGTTCCTTCATGCCGTCTACAAGCCCCATACGGTTCGTCAGGCGGATACAGTGGGTATCCGTCACGATCGCAGGTTTTCCAAACACATCGCCCATGATCAGGTTAGCACTTTTTCGTCCCACTCCCGGAAGCTTCAAAAGAGCGTCAAAATCCTCCGGAACCTTTCCACCGTATTCTTCCACCAGCATTTTCATACACAGACTGATATCTCTTGCCTTACTTTTTCCAAGACCGCACGGACGAACGATCCTTTCGATCTCGTCCACCGCTGCTGCCGCCAGTGCCTCCGGTGTCGGATATTTTTCATACAATTCCTGCACCACCACATTGACCCTTGCGTCAGTACATTGGGCGGCAAGACGGACACTGACCAAAAGTTTCCACGCATCATCATATTCCAGCGTGCAACCCGCATCCGGATATTCCATTTTCAGTCTTTTGATAATCTCTAATGCCTGCTCTTTACGTTCCATTTGATTCTCCAAAATCCTTTACCTGCAGTCCCTCATGGATTTCCTGCATATAGGTATGCCAGATTTGTGCCGGATAAGCACTTCCTGTCAGTCCTTTCAACCATCTCGGGCTGTCATAGCCAACCCAGATGCTCGTCGTATAATATGGGGTATAGCCAACAAACCAGCCATCCTTATTTTCATTGGTGGTTCCTGTCTTTCCTGCGGACGGCATCTGATCAAGTCCCTGCCCCTTGGCAGTTCCGTTTTTCATAACGCCCTCGAGGATTTCCGTCATGGCACCGGCTGCCGCTGCTTCATAAACCTGTTTTTCTTCCGGTTCATATTCATAGACGATGTTTCCGTAGGAATCTTCAATCTTCAAAATGCAGCTTGGCGTCCGGTAAACACCTCCGTTTGCCAATGCAGTGTATGCCGCACTCATTTCCAAGGTGCTTGCACCCCGGGTAAAGCCGCCCAGGGCAGAGGATCCGGTATAATCCTGAGGCATGATTTCCGTAAATTCCATGTCCAGCAGATACTGCATAGCTGTCTCTGCCCCAAGTTCATTGAATTTAGACCATGCAACCGTATTGATAGACTGTTCCACGGCACGCTGTAAGGATACCGATCCCACATACTGCCCGTTTGCATTTTTCGGTCCTTCCGGATACTTTTTATCCTCAACCGTTGAACTTGCCGTATATCCCCGTTCCAAAAGCGGTGTATATACGATCAATGGTTTGATAGCACTTCCAGGTGGTCTGGAGCTTAAATAAGCCCGATTATAATCATACGAAACATCTTCCTGACTTCTGCCGCCCACAATGGCAGTTACAAGACCGGTTTCCTGTTCAATACAGGTTGCAGCCCCCTGCAGGGCATAGGTTCCGTTCGTATTTTTGGTATTATATTCCTCCAGCTTCGCATCAATGGCAGTCTGAAGCGCCTCCTGCTGTGTCGGATCAATGGAGGTGTAAATCTGATAGCCTGACAAAAACAGTTTTTCCCGGTACGAAGCAAAAGTCTCGTCATAAAGTTCTTCGTAGGCTTCTCTATCAGTCACCAACGGAAAATCATACTGAAACTCAAATCCGTCAGAGCGCATCATTTCCTCCACCACACAGTGGATCGCATAGGATCTTGCCCAGGACTGCTCGTACACCTTGCTGTGACTGTCCACCTGAATCGTCTCTGCGAGCGCCTGCTCATATTCCGCTTTGGAGATCTTGTCATTTTTATACATTGCATCCAGAATCACGTCCCGACGTTCCAATGTGCTTTCCTTATGCTCCAACGGGTTATAACGGCTTGGGCTGTTTGGAATGGCGCAGAGGAATGCGACCTCCGAAAGGCTGCATTCTGCCGTTGTCTTTCCGAAATACTTTTCACTGGCCGATTCAATCCCGTAACAGTTATTGGAATAGAAAATGTTGTTTACATAAAATTCAAGAATCTGATCCTTGGAATAATTCTTTTCAAGTTCCCAGGCAATGAACATTTCCTTGACCTTTCGCTGCCAGCTTACTTCATGAGTCAGAAACACATTTCTGGCAAGCTGCTGCGTAATGGTACTTCCCCCCTGGGTAATGGCATCTTTATTGATCAGCTTTGTCACCGCACGGGTCAATGCGAAGAAATCCACACCATTGTGCTTATAAAAACGTTTATCCTCCACACTGACAAAAGCATCTTTCACCAGCTGAGGAATCTCCTCCGAGGTAAGATAGCGAATGTTCCGCTCGTTCTTTAACTCTGCTAAAACGTTTCCTTCCGCATCATAGATCGTTCCCACTCTCTGACCCTGCAGATCCTCGATCGTTGCATTCTGCACCATTTCAATGGCTTCCCGGCGCAGAGAAAATATTCCCTTTGCATAATCACTTTTCACAAACAGCAGTACCACCGCTGCAAGAAAAAGAATCAGTACTCCCTGTACAATATAAAAAGAATGATCCGCTTTTTTACGTCTCCGTTTTCGTTTTCGTTGTTTTGGTTTCTTATCTATCTTTTCTTCCATAGTCTCTCCCTTTCACAGCCCCTATTATCTTACACTTTCGCTCCTGCGTCAATCGCTTTCAATCAACAGATTGTTGTTTCCAATTTCTTTAGTTTTCGTTCTGTTTCCATTTTCTCATACTTTGAAACAATTTGTTTATAATACTCCAAAATACAACGAGGTGTTTCTTATGGCAGAATCCTATGAATTAAGCTACGGTGAAGTTCTTCGGGAACTTCGTACCTATCATGGTTACAAACAAAAAGATATCAGCGATTTTCTCAACATCACCAGTCAGGCTTACTCAAACTATGAAAACAACAAGCGGACACCTGACATCGAAACCATGCGGAAGATTGCAAACTTTTATCATGTCAGCATTGACCAGCTGATCAGTTATCGATACACTGCACAGCTGGAGGATTCCCGAAATTACAGTTCCAAACGTACCCTGTATCGTGGGATCAGCGATAATGGGGTTGTCATTCCTCTGACCGCTAAGCAGGCAAAAATGGTAACAGACATCCTTTCCTTCTCTAAGGAACAGCAGGATGCCTGTCAAAAATTCATTGATTTTATGAAGAAGTCGACTTCTTAAATACAATTTCTCCGCCACAGATTGTCATTAGGACTTCGCCGGTCAGCTCCTGTCCGGTGAACGGCGTATTTTCTGCTTTGGAAAAATATTTCATCGGTGTCCAGCGTTTTTCTGCATCAAATAAGACCAGATCAGCGTCCCGACCGATCTCAAGTGTTCCTTTATCCAGTCCATAGATTCCGGCCGGATTAAGGGACATTTTTTTGATCAAATCTATCAAACTTAAATATCCCGGCTGAACCAGACTGGTTACTCCAAGGGCAAGGGACGTTTCCAGACCAATGATCCCGCTTGGGGCTTCTGTGATCGGTTTTTTCTTTTCTTCTGTGCTATGCGGTGCATGATCGGTAGCAATCATATCAATGGTTCCGTCCTGAAGTCCTTTGATAATGGCAAGACGGTCTTCCTCCGTACGGAGGGGCGGATTCATTTTTGCCAGCGTTCCATGGGTAATGCAGGCCTTTTCCGTTAAGGTGAAATGATGGGGTGCCGCTTCTGCAAACACATTGGCACCTGCCTTTTTTGCCTTTCTGACTAGTTCTACCGCTTCTTTGGTACTAATGTGCTGAATGTTGATCTTCGCTCCTGTCTTTTCTGCCAGGGCGCAGTCTCTCTCTACCATGGAGATTTCTGCTTCTCTCGGAGATCCTCCAATGCCGTAAAAAGCACTTGCCTCTCCCCTATTGACCCCGTTGTTATCGATCACCGCCGGATCTTCCTCATGAAAGCTTAAGACCACGTTCTGTTTCTTCGCCTGCAGCATGGCTTTTTCTACAAAGGAAGCATCTTTTAATGGAATACCGTCATCTGTCAGTCCTGTCGCTCCGGCTGCCAGAAGCCCTTCAAAATCAGTCAGTTCTTCTCCCTGAAATCCCTTTGAAACTGCTCCTGCCTGTAAAACATGGATTTTTTCTTCCTTCGCCTTTTCCAGAACATACTGTAAAGTCTCTACATTATCTACCACCGGTTTGGTATTTGCCATGCAGATAACTGTCGTAAATCCCCCTGCTGCCGCAGCCAGGGCGCCGGTATGAATATCCTCTTTATAAGTCAGACCCGGATCACGAAAATGAACATGTCCGTCGATCAGCCCCGGTGCAATATATTTTCCGGCCACATCGATGACTTCTTCTCCTTCTTCCGCTTCTATATTCTCAGCAATCTTTTGAATCTTTCCCTGAGAAATCTTCAGATCTGACTGGTAAATCCTTTCCTCGACCGGATCGATCAGGAATCCGTTTTTTAAGATCATATGCCGTCTCCTTTACTCTGCTTTCAAAAAAAGAGCCCGCAAACTGCGGGCTCCAGGGTTCTTACTTATTTTGCTTCTGAAGCCCCTTTGTTCTGAGAACATGTTTTTTCAAAAACATCTTCTCCAAAGCGCACTTTCAGATAAGCTTTGATCTCATCTACTGTTTTTTCAAATCCGAGTACGCCACTGTTTAAGCACAGGTCATAATTTCTGGCATCATCCCAGTTTTTCCCTGTGTAGTATTTGTAGTAATCTCCACGGAATTTGTCTGTTTTCTCAATATGTTCCATAACTTCTTTATCATCATCGTACATGCCGAGGAATTCTTTGGAACGTTCCAGACAGAATTTTTCGTCCGCATACACATGAACTCGTGTCACATTCGGATTATCTTTCAGAACGAAGTCCGCACAACGGCCTACGATAATACAGGATTCTGTTTCAGCAAGTTCTTTGATGATCTTTGCCTGATAGTTAAACAGGTTGTCATTGGACACGAAATCAGCTTTATCCGGAGAGATCAGCTGTCCTTTATATACTTTGCGGCTGATCTTAAAAAGATTGCTTTTCAGTCTTTCATCCGCTTTTTCGAACAGGGTCTCATTGATCCCGCTGGCATCAGATGCCATTCTCAAGATTTCTCTGTCATAGCAGTTAATCCCAAGTTCCTTGGCAAGCATCATACCTACGGTTCTTCCGCCGCTTCCGAAATGTCTTGCAATGGTAATTACTAAATTTTCCATTCTGCGTTTGCCTCCTTATTCTCCCAGATATGCTTTCTTGATCGAATCATCATTCATGAGTACCTTGGCGTCTCCTTCCAGAGCGATGCTTCCGGTTTCCAGAACATAGGCCCGGTCTGCAATGGAAAGTGCTTTTTTCGCATTCTGTTCTACCAGAAGAACTGTCGTACCGCTGGCGCTGACCTCCTGGATAATATCAAAGATCTCATTTACAAAGATCGGAGAAAGACCCATGGAAGGTTCGTCCATTAAGATGATCTTCGGTTTGCTCATGAGCGCACGACCCATGGCAAGCATCTGCTGTTCTCCTCCGGAAAGCGTTCCTGCCATCTGATTCTTTCTTTCTTCCAGTCTTGGGAAACGTTTATATACCATTTCCAGAGATTCTTCGATCTCATTTTTATCTTTTCTTGTATAAGCACCCATTTTCAGGTTATCGTATACGGAAAGCTGGGCAAACACACGACGTCCTTCCGGTACATGTGCCATTCCCATAGATACGATCTTATGTGCAGGAACCTTTGTAATGTCTTTTCCCTCAAACAGAATACTTCCAGCTTTTGGTGCATGAAGTCCTGTCACCGTATGTAAGATCGTTGTCTTTCCGGCACCGTTGGCACCGATCAGCGCAATGACTTCTCCCTGATTTACTTCAAAGGAAATTCCTTTAATGGCCTGAATCATGCCATAATATACCTGCAGATCTTTTACTTCTAACATTGCCATTTAAACTTACCTCCTATTCTCCCAGATATGCCTTGATGACCTGAGGGTCATTCAGTACTTCACTTGTACTTCCCTGTTTCAGAACCTGGCCAAAGTTTAATACGGTCAGTTCTTCACAAATACCGGATACAAGGCGCATATCATGCTCGATCAGAAGGATCGTCATATTAAAATGGTCTCTGACGAAACGAATGGTATCCATCAGTTCCTGCGTTTCATTCGGGTTCATACCGGCAGCCGGTTCGTCCAAAAGAAGGAGTTTTGGTTCTGTTGCAAGAGCTCTTGCGATCTCCAGCTTACGCTGTTTTCCATATGGAAGGTTGGCAGCCAATACATTCGCATAGCCGTCCAGATCAAACACTTTTAAAAGCTCCATGGCTTTTTCATTCATTTCTTTTTCTACCTTATGATATTTCGGCAGACGTAAGATTCCTTCGATGGTGGAATAGGAATAATGGTTGTGTAAACCTGCTTTTACATTATCAAGAACGCTTAATTTGTTGAACAGTCGAATGTTCTGGAAGGTTCTTGCGATTCCGGCTTTGTTGATCTCGATGGTGCTTTTTCCTGTAATGTTCACACCATCTAAGGTCACACGGCCGCTGGTTGGTTTATAAACACCTGTCAAAAGGTTAAATACGGTTGTTTTTCCGGCACCGTTTGGTCCAATGAGTCCGTATAACTCTCCTTTTTCGATCTTCAGATCGAATCCGTCAACGGCACGCAAGCCTCCAAAGGAGATTCCCAAGCTCTGTACTTCTAACATTGCCATTTTAGTTTTCCTCCTTCTGTGCTTTTTTTGTATTGAATAATCTCTTGAGAGAATATCTTTCTCTTAATTCCTTTGCCTTCGGTGACCAGGTAAAGAGCATCATCACGATCAATACGATGGCATAAACCAGCATACGATAATTTCCAAGTTCACGGATCATTTCCGGAAGCAGGGTCAGAACAACTGCACCGATGACAGATCCGCGGATATTTCCGATACCGCCCAGTACTACATAGATCAGGATCATGATGGACTGGTTGTAACCGAAGTTTTTCGGCAGGGCTGTTAAAGTAGTCAGGTTATGTGCATATAACACACCTGCTGCTCCGGCAAGTGCTGCGGAAATCGCAAATGCCATCAATTTGTATTTTGTAACATTGATTCCCACAGATTCTGCTGCAATACGGTTATCGCGGATTGCCATAACTGCGCGGCCGGATCTGGAATTAATAAAGTTTAAAACGATAAATAATGCGATCAGAAGCAGAATCACACCAATGGTAAAGCTGGAATCCTGCGGTGTCTTTGTGATACCCTGAGCACCTTTGATGATCACTTCTCCGTCTGCTTCCATGCCAAGAGACATGGCATCTTTCATGGAGAAATGGAATCCATTGCTGTCACGGCCCACATAGAACGCATTGACCAGGTTTTTGATGATCTCGCCAAAACCAAGGGTTACGATGGCAAGATAGTCACCCTTCAGTCGAAGTACCGGAACACCGATCAAAAGACCGAATCCACCGGCGATCACTGCGCCCAAAAGGATCGCAAAGAAAAATCTTAATCCGTCCGGCATGGCACCCACTGTACATTTTGAGAAAAACGCACCGGCAAATGCACCGATACACATAAATCCAGCATGACCTAAGCTCAATTCGCCTAAGATACCAACGGTCAGATTCAGGGAAACTGCCATAATGGAATACACACAAAGCGGTACCAAAAGACCTTTCAGCAAACTGGAAAGATTTCCGGAAACTGCCAAAGACTGCATGATCACATAAGCCAGAATGACCATTCCATATGTGATCAATGAATTTTTCATATTTTTATTAAGCTTTATTTTCTTCATTTCCCGCACCTACACTTTCTCCTGAACATTCTTACCGAGAATACCGGTAGGTCTGACTAAAAGTACCACGATCAGCACACCGAATACGATGGCATCTGATAACTGGGAAGATATGTATGCTTTGGAGAGGTTTTCGATTACTCCAAGTAAGATTCCTCCGATCATAGCTCCCGGAATCGATCCGATACCGCCAAGAACAGCTGCTACGAACGCTTTAATACCCGGCATAGAACCTACATACGGGCTTAAAGACGGGTATGCAGAACAAAGCAGTGCACCTGCGACTGCTGCAAGTCCGGAACCGATGGCGAAAGTTAATGCAATGGTTCCGTTCACATTGATACCCATTAACTGTGCAGCACCTCTGTCTTCAGATACTGCTACCATGGCACGACCCGGTTTTGTGTATTTTACAAAAGAAGTCAATGCGATCATGATCACAATACATGCCACGATGGTCACGATGGTTTCACCGGAGATCATCAGCTGACCGTCTGCCAGAGAAACTGTTCCCATGGAAACCACTGACTGGAATACTTTGGTATCCGCACCAAAGATCAGCAGGGAAAGATTCTGTAATAAATAGCTGACACCGATTGCTGTGATCAGAACTGCCAGCGGTGAACCTGCATTTCTAAGAGGTCTGTAAGCAACCTTTTCAATCGTAATACCAAGAACTGTACAAGCCGCCATTGCAACCAGAATTGCTGCAACCGGTGGAAGTCCTAAAGATGCCATCATGATATAGATCACATAGGCACCTACCATGATGACATCACCATGAGCAAAGTTTAACATCTTCGCAATACCATAGACCATGGTATATCCCAGAGCGATGATGGCATAAACACTGCCAAGGCTGATCCCATTGATCAAATAACCTAAAAAACTCATAATCCTTACTCCTTCATCTTCCTAAATATAAAGTTATGCAACATTATAGCAAATGGAAAAGGGATTGTCAAAGTGACAATCCCTTTTTATCGACTTCCTTCGATTTATTTTGCTGCTGTGTATGCACCGTCTTTGATAACCATGGCTTTTGGTTCTTTGGAAGGTGCTCCGGAAGCATCCCATGTCATTCCGGCACTTGTTAAACCGTCAACTGTAATCTCTGTCATTGCAACTTTTAAAGCTTCACAGATATCTGAAACGCTCATCTCCGGTGTCAGACCCGCTTTTTCTGCTGCTGCTTTAATTGCATAAATTCCGTCGTAAGCATCTGCTGCAAACTGAGTCGGAGCTACATTGTATGTGCTTACATAAGTTTCTGTAAATGCTTTGGTTGTTTCATCTTCGTCAGATACGAAAGCTGTTAATAACATAACGCCTTCTGCTAAAGAAGTATCAAAACCTTCCATAGATAACAGACCGTCTACACCGTCACAGCCGAAGAATGTTGGTGCATAGCCAGCTTTGTTTGCCTGGTCTAAGATCAGGGAAACCTGCTGATAGTAGATTGGTAAGAATACCAGATCAGCGCCTGCATCTTTTGCTTTCTGAATCTGTACTGTAAAGTCTGTGTTGTTATCAGCTGTGAAAGATTCAGCTGCTACCACATCAAATGGCTGATTTGCAGATTCTGATGTAAAGGATTCGTAAATACCTACTGAGTATGGATCTGAGCTGTCATAGATGATCGCAATTTTTTCAGCTAATCCGTTTGATCCGATATATTCTGCAGATGCAGCACCCTGTCCCGGGTCAGAGAAGCAAACACGGAATACGTTGTCGTTTGCGATACAATCTACTGCTGATCCTGAAGGTGTGATCTGGAACATGTTGTCTTCTAATGTTTTATCTGCTACTGCGATACATGGGCCGGAAGTTACTGTACCAAGGAGCATCTGCATTCCCCAGTCTTTCAAGTCATTGTAAGCGTTGACAGATTTTTCTGCGTCATGCTCATCATCTGCTGCCTTGAATTCTACCTGATATCCGTTGATACCGCCTGCTTCGTTGATCTCTTTTACGGCAAGTTCCGCTGCGTTCATAACGCCCTGGCCATAAATTGCTGCTGCACCGGTTGTCGGTCCAATGCTTCCGATCTTAAATACTGCTTCTCCTGTGCTTTCTGCTGCAGGAGTTTCTGCTGCTTCTTTTGATCCGCATCCTGCAAGACATGCTGCTGTCATTGTGAATGCAAGAACTAAGCTAAGAAATTTTTTCATGATTTTTTCCTCCTCATCCTTGTAAAGAAAATTGATAATGCCGATTTTACTCCTCTTTTTTTCGTTTGTCAACAGAATTTGCTCCAACGCTTTAAACTTTTGTCACTTTACCATAATAAAATGCACTTATGGAAACCAAACGGCTTTCACAAGTGCATTTTTCTCATTTATTCTGTGATTTCAAAACTCCTGCTGCTTAAGATCATATCAAGCTTAGGATCATAGACAGCTATGTTAAACCCTTTTTCGTCCGGTGCATATTCCCTCGCATCAAACAGGATACTTGCATGACTGCCTGCCGCAGCTCCCTGACTGATGATGGAGATTCGATGACCGTACAGACGGTTCTCATATGCCGCCACTTCCTCTGTGCAGACTTCCGCATGGAGCACTCCGTTTTCTACCACTGCCAGATAGCTCTTGCCGCCGGCTGCAGATACGTCCCACTGACAGCCCAGCTGCTGCATCAGATCTACTGCTTCCTGACTTAAATATGCGCCTGCGTCCTGATTTACTGCAATCATGACCACATAATCCCGACCCACCAGTTCTTCCATATATTCTTCAAAGCTTTCCGCCTCTCCAAGCTTTAACTGATGTTTATAACGGTAATAATAATCCGCATCTTCATTCCATTGGGCAAAGGCCGGATTCTCCCGCTTGTCCTCTACTTCATAAAGAGAAGTCAGCCATTCCCCTATCCGTTTGGTAATGGTCTCTGCATGAAAAACATGATTGTGAAGCTGACCATTCATTTGTCGGTTCAGGTCAAGGTACTCAATCCCATGTGCCTTGGCAATGTCTCCCACTGCATTGTAATCCGGCTGATTTTGAATGTGATCGTTCGGTGTCTTCAAAAACAGAAGATCCACCCCTTTTTCCTCACAAAGGGCAATGATCTTTTCCATATAAGTAACGGAAAGCTCTGCCAGTTCTGACTTTTCTGTCACCTCAGCAATTTCTTCATTGAATACGCCTCCATCAGGAAAGCCGTCCAAAGACGGGGTATAGCCTTTGTAAGGATTATGTTTTTCTGCAGTCAGATAGGCCAGAGAATCCTTATCCAAGGTCGTCCATGTATCATGATATTTTGCCAGTTCAAACAAATACGGCAGACGTTCCCCCTTCGGAATGATATCGAAAACCGCTTCCAATTTTACCGGACCCATGCGAAGATCGTCCAGATTGATGTGATGTACTCCCTCGCGGGTATATTCCGGCGCATTGCAGTAAGAAACTTCCAAAACGATGGCTTTGGGATCCTGATAGTTCAATGCTTCTTTTATATAATAGTAAGAAAGATACATGGGCTGCTCATTGGCACCAAAATCATAGGAAGTGATTCCGTATTCCTCCCAGAGTACCGCCGGAACGACGGACGTAAACATCTGGCTGGATCCCACAAACACGAAATCAAGACTGTCCTTTTCTTCTGCATAAAATCCTTCTACTTTTCTCGTTGTATCATAGTCAAAGGTCACACGCTTATCCTTCAAAAGAGCCGTCAGCCCCCCAAGGAGTGCGGCTGCGCAAAGGAGAAATGCGCTGATCCTGACTGCAATCGTTCTTTTTTTCATAGAAATCCTTTCTGCCTAAAACTGTCCATACAAAAACTGCGTTGCACTGTAACCCGGTCCGTATACGCCCAAAACTGCTACAAGGGCGATGCCTCCAAGATAAATGCCCCAGCGGACAATGAGGTGCTGCCCGGCGATCCATTCCCGAAGACTCCTCTTTTCCTGCATCGCTTCTGCCACAGCCAGCAGCACAATGGAAAGAATCAGTGCCCGGAAGCTTTTTTCTTCGATACCGAACTGATACAGCGTCCCGTCAAAAAAGATCCATGGAGTAATTTCCGTAAAAATCCTTTTGATCATTGACAGACCTGATCTTAGATCTGCTGCCCGAAAAATCACCCAGGAAAGGGTGATCATTGCAAAGGTACAGAGTCTTCTCCATAAAAGATACGGGGAATCTGTTTCCCGAATCTTTAAGACCTTGCGGATCTGCTTTCTGATAGGTTCCAGAAGTTCACCCATGATCTGATAAAATCCCTGTAAAAATCCCCAGAAAAGATACTGCAGGCCTACCCCATGCCAGATTCCGCTGACCAAAAAGGTAAGCAGGAGATTCCCATATTTTCTCAAAGTGCCTTTTCGATTGCCTCCCAGCGGAATATATACATAATCTCTCAGCCAGCTGCTTAAGGAAATGTGCCAGCGTCTCCAGAAATCTTTCACAGACACAGCCCGGTACGGCCGTTCAAAGTTATTCTCCAGCCGGATTCCATAGGCTTCTGCAGCTCCCATGGCAATGCAGACACACCCCAAAAAGTCCGTATACAGCTGAATACTGTAAAGCACTGCAGCCACTGCCAGAACACCGCCCTCATACAGGTGATATTCCGCAAACACCGCATTTACAAAAATTGCTGCCCGGTCAGCAATGACCATCTTTAAAAACATTCCCCAGAGAATCAGCTGAAATCCTCGGGTCACCCCCTGATAATCAAAATCATGTCCCTCATAAAGCTGTTTTCCCAAAGCTTCGTATCTTGGAATCGGTCCCTGCAGGATCTGAGGAAAAAAGGACACAAACAGCAGGTATTTCAGGAAGTTTTCCTGCGGCTTCACCTTTTCCCGGTATACATCAACACAATAAGCAATGACCTGCAGCGTGTA
>CAZOJX010000003.1:0-33231 GCA_964580255.1 uncultured Lachnoclostridium sp.
GAGAAATGGAATGAAGATCAATGAACATTTTCGCTATCTGAATATCGGACTTCCGGAGGATATCCTCCGAAGAAAGCTTCATGGTGATTTTAAAGGAGCCATTCGATTGATCGACCGGAGACTTTCCGAAACGCAGACACCGAAGGCACTGAGAAGCTGCCTGATCGTTCAGAGAGAGATCATGCAGAGAATGCCTCTGGATTATCCATATACGAAGGAAGAATGTCTGGAAATTTTGCGGGAACAGATTCCGGAATATACGGAAGCAGAGTTTGAAGAAGCAGTAGATGCGGGGAAAATCGGCTGGATCTATATTGATGGGGAAATGCGTTTTTTTAATCGATTTTTTCAGACACTTTTAAAGACGGATCCGGCCTTTGCAGCCCGGGCGGGAATGTCCCTTTCCGGGGCTGAGAGCAATGTGAACAAAGAGAAAGAGGATCTTTTGGATCACAGCCGACGGATCATGAAGGAAAAAGGCAGCATGACCAATCGGATCCGTATCAGAGCCTCCGTAAAGGTAAAAGACGAGGTCTTTGAAAAAGGAATGTTTTTGAGAGTTCATCTTCCGATTCCGGCAGCCTGTGAACAGCAAAGAGAGATCAAAATTGAGAAAATATATCCGGAAAACGGCAGCTGCGCACCGGAAAACGCACCTCAGAGAACGGTTTGCTGGGAAGAAGTGATGGAAGAAAATCATGAGTTTTTCGTGGAATATTCCTATCTTCACAGAGCGGTGTACCATGATACGGAGAATAAACCGGAGAAAATTTCAGAAAAATCAAAAGCAGAACGGAAAGAAATTGAAGAACTGACAAAGTGTTATACAAAGGAGCAGGCACCCCATATCCTGTTTACCCCGTATATCCGGGAATTGGCAGCATCTTTGACGGAGGGCGTTACGGATCCGCTGGAAAAAGCCCGCAGATTTTATGATTTCATTACATTGAACATGAAGTATACATTTATGCCTGCTTATTTCGGACTGGAAAATATCCCGGAAACCTGTGCAAGGAACTTTACGGGAGACTGCGGTGTTTTTGCTCTACTCTTTTTGACTTTGTGCCGATGTGCAGGAATTCCGGCGTGCTGGCAGAGCGGTCTTGCAGCAGAACCGGACTTTTGTGGTGCTCATGACTGGGTGCGGTTTTATGCGGAACCCTATGGATGGCTTTATGCAGATGTTTCTTATGGAGTTGCAGCAGTAAGGCTGGAAAAGGAAGAACGCAGAAGATTCTACTTTGGAAATCTGGATCCCTATCGAATGGCAGCCAATCGGGAATTCATGGCGCCATTTACGATCGATAAGGAACAGTGGCGCGCCGATCCGTATGATAACCAGTTCGGAGAAATGGAAACAACGGATCGTGGCCTGAAATATTGTGAATATGAGTGGACGAAAGAAACACTTCTTTGTGAGGAAGTGGATTAGTCGAAAAATGCTTTTGCAAACTGTGCAAGTGCTACCTGATCTTTTAATCCCATCATTTCGCAGGCGGAATGCATTGCCAAAAGACCGACTCCCAAATCCGCAGTTTTCATTGGTAAATGGGAGGAGATCACAGAAGCGATCGTTCCGCCGCCTTTGGTGTTGGACTGTTTTACAAATCGCTGTACCGGGATCTCTTTGCGTTCACAAAGATCAATGAGAGATCCTAAAATTTCCGGATCCCATGCATAGGACTGATTGCTGGCTGTTTTTAAGATAAAGCCTTTGTTCATTAACGGGAAGTTGGTAATGTCCTGTGGTGCCGGATAATTCGGGTGGTATGCATGCGCAACGTCAACAGAGATCATCATGCCGTCAGAAATATCAGACATGCAGTCAACTGCTGTTTTACCGAAAGACTGCCAGATTTTCTGGATCACAACAGATGCCAGTGTGGAGTCAGCTCCCTGTTTGCTTAAGCTTCCTACTTCTTCATTGTCAAATAAGCACACCAGATTGACACGATCGGTGTTCTTGCTGTCGATCAGTCCATGAATCAGTGCAGAGCAGGAAGTGATGTCATCAAGACGAGGTGCAGAGATAAATTCTTCTGCGATTCCCACCAGCTTCGGCTGTTCTAAGTTGTAAATGCACAGATCGTAGTCTAAGATGTCTTTTGCATTAACTCCTAATTTGTCAGCGAGAAGATCTGTGAATTTGGTATCTTTGTTCAGTGCTTCATCCAGCATACCCAGCATTGGGAGCAGATGTTTCTGATTATCGATCGGAGCGCCCTTTTCATTGACTTCACGATTCATATGAATCGCAAGGTTTGGAAGATATACGACCGGAGCTTCAAAATCCAGCAAATGAGTTACCGGTTTATCATAACTTTCCCCTCTGGTGACTACTTTTCCGGAGAGAGAAAGGGGACGGTCGAAAAAGGTATTTAAGATTGGTCCGCCGTAAACTTCGGTATTTAACTGCATATGGCCGTGAGAGAAGATTTCCGGATTCGGTTTGATCTTTAATCCGGGAAAATCTGTGTGTGCGCCGCCAATGTGGATACCGTTGGAAAGATCACAGTCGGCACCTACGGTAAATGCATAGAGTGTGGTGTCAAACGGAATACAAAAATACCGTCCGCCTTTTTCAAGATTCCAGGTTTCTTTTAATTTCAGCTCCTGAAAGCCTGCCTCAGTCAGAACCTTTTTGGAATGGTCGATCACATGAAATGCGGAGGTTCCGGCTTTTAAATATTCAAAAAGCTGTTCAACTTCTAATGGTAAATTGTTCATAGGTAAATCCCCTTTTTTATTTAGTAATTCATATTATCCATCTATCATAATTGTTTATGCCTTAATTTTCAACCGTTTTCTATGAAAGCAGATGAATCAAAAATGCATTCGTTTCCGAAATTCTGCACGAAGCCCCTCTAAAAAGTAAATGGTCAGCAGGACAATGTCAATGACCAGGGCGCAGGCAGCGACGATGGCTGACCAGCGCAGATAAAAAGAACCGCGAAGATGCAGATCAATGACCAGTTCAGTTACCATGCAGAATACGGCAACGGCAGCGACACAGATCATGGTTTTCATCAGCATGGAGCTTTTTAGTTTGATGGCAAAAAGACAGATCACTTCTAAAAGTGCAGTGCCAAGCCCTACGATCGGCAGTGCGATATGCTCATACCAGTGACCGTTTGGGTGAAGGTAGGACACCAGTGCCAAAAACAGGGCAATGCTGAGTCCGTTAAGTGCCAGCTGCAGATAAAGATTGCTGTGCTGGGGGAAAAAGAGCGGGATCAAAAAGATCCAAAGCATGGCACAGATTCCGACCACATAGTAGGACCAGTGGCCAAATGGAATGGTAAAAATATTTAAAAAGACGCAGACCAGAGCGGTAACGGCCAGTACAATGCTCATCAATACCGTAAATTCTCTGGCTTTGACCGGTTCCACGACTCCTTTTACGGTAGCAAAAGGAGTGGGAAGATCTTCCGCAGGCTTCTGTTCCGGGTGATAAACTTTGGTATTACATAAGGGACAGGCTGAGGCTGTGGCATCAAGCTCTACCCCGCAATTTACACAATATGACATATTAGTCCTCCATTTTTCGGTTGGTTTCAATCTTTACCGGAATTCCGTCACGAACCAGTTTGGTAAAAAACAGCCGCTCCACATCAGTTTCCTTGATGCTGCTGGTAAAGTTGATGGTAAGTTTGTTTTGATAGCTGACAATGGCACAGTTGGTGCGGGCAGAGAAAGGCTGCCCCATCAAAACATCAAAACGCTCGACAAAAGACTCCATTTCCTTCGGGAGACGGATCAGTCCTACGTTAGTCAGTCCGGCAGTGGACTGATGATCCTGCACATGTGCATAAAAGCGACGTACTGTAAAATCCTTTAAAAATAAAGGAACGATGCGGATCAGCGGATTCTGCTGTACCGAGGTATTGGTTACGATATCTGCATTCAAAAACTTCGGATTGATGGAATACCGCATGTAATGGTGAACATGCTGCAGAATTTCCTCAAAGGTAAATTCTCCCATACGGGGATCAATACTTGGGTAAACCATGGAAATAAAATTCCTTAGGGTTTTGGAAGGGAAAAAGCTGCGCAGATTCACCGGCATAGCCAGGGTGACAGGCTTTTCCCGATAGGGATTTTCTGCTTTCTGTTTCTGGAGCAGCGCGTATAAAAGCACTGCATTGAGATATTCTGTGATCGTGACCTGATAGCTTTTGGAAACTTTCCGAAGCTGGTCAGCAGGAATCACACCGCAGATAATATTTAAGGTATAAAAAGGCTCTTTTGTTCCACGGATCCGGTAAGCATTGCCCTGACTGCGGGGCCTTCCGACCTTTGAGGAACCGTATTTTAAATAAGCATCTTCCAGTTCTTCCGGATCGGGAGTTTCCTGAATGTTCAAAATCCCCTCCGTATTTGGAATCTCGTGTCCCAAAAGCCGCAGATAAACGGCTGTCATGGTCTTTAAAAAGTATAAGGCACCGGTTCCGTCAGAAAGAGAGTGAAAAACCTCCAGAGAGATTCGATTTTCATAATAGTAAACCCGGATCAGGTAACGGTGGTTGGCCTTGAAATGCATAGGCATGCAGGGATTTTCAATGTCCGGCTGTACAAAAGGACCAGGACGATGGTTCGGCTCCAGGTAACGCCAGAAAAGCCCTTTGCGGATCGCCACCTGAAAGGTTGGGAAACGGCAAAGTGTCTGGTTTAAAGCCTGCTGCAGAATGTCCGGCTGCACCTTTTCCTTCAGACTCAAGGAAATCCGGTAAACATTGGAAAAATTTTTCCGCTGCAGGGTAGGGTAAACATTGGCTGAAAGATCCAGTTTATACCAGGTATTTGATTGTTTTGTGGAATATTTTGTCGTCTTCATAACCCTCATTATAAAAGCAAATCTGAAGATAAGCAAGATAGACGTAGAAAATGGAGTGTGATAAAATGAGGGCACGAAAAAAGGAAGGGAAAAGTATGAGCGAGCACAATTTAGAAACCAATCCGAAAATGATCAAAGCAATCAAAAAAATGCATGCGCTGATGGAAACACCCGATGTGGAAAAACAACGGGCAACGCAGGAAAATTTTGGCGGGATCTTGTCAAAATGGCGGGAATTAAGTTATGAGGAATTTGATTTGAATGGAATCCATGCAGAGTGGAGCAGCGTGAATCGAAGCCACATGAAAAAATATGTGATCCTGTATTGTCATGGCGGCGGCTACACCAGTGGAAGTTTTCGCTATGCCAGAAGCATTACCAATAAGTTGGCAAGCTCGACCTCGATGGACGTTTTAAGCTTCGATTACCGGCTGGCCCCGGAAGCGGCATTTCCGGCGGCCGTGGAAGATGCCTTGACTGTCTGGGATCATTTGATGCATTACGGCTATGGTGCAAGAGATATTATCGTTGCCGGAGATTCGGCAGGAGGAAATCTGGCACTGACATTGACGCTGGCACTGAAAAAGCAGGGCAGGATCCTGCCAAGAGGCCTTGTATTATTTTCTCCGTGGACGGATCTGACCATGAGCGGAAAATCTCACAGGGAAAAAGCGGCACAAGATCCGATCCTGACTGCCGAATACCTGCAGCGCTGTGTCAGGGACTATGCCCCGGAACAGAATCTGAAAAATCCGGAGATCTCACCGGTATTTGCTGATTTTACCGGATTTCCGCCGACTTATATTCAGGTAGGAACGAACGAGATCCTTCTTTCGGATTCGGCGAAGCTCCAAAGACAGATGCAGAAATATCATGTTCCGGTCAGAATGGAATATTATCCGGGCATGTGGCATGTGTTCCAGATGTCACCGCTGAAAACTGCCTATCAAGCAATGGATCAGGTGGCAGAATTTATTTTTGATATCTGTCGATAAAATAAAATTGATATTTTTTTAACAAAAAGTATTGACAAAAAATTAACGATGCTGTATGATGCAAAACAGAACAGAGATTGACAAATATTTAACGTTAATAAAATAACGATAAATAGTGATCAAAGGAATTCAGGAGGACAATTATGAAAGCAAACGTAACTTACAGTATCGTGGACACACCGGAAGCTTTGGCAGAAAAAATGGCCGCTATGAGAAAGGCACAGGAGGTTTTTGCCCACTATTCTCAGGAACAGGTTGATCAGATTTTCAAAGCAGCAGCAACAGCGGCTGATAAAATGAGAATTCCTTTGGCGAAAATGGCGGTAGAAGAAACCGGCATGGGCGTTATGGAAGATAAAGTCATTAAAAATCATTACGCATCAGAATATATTTATAATGCATATAAAAACACAAAAACCTGCGGCATTCTGGAAGAAGATAAAGTATACGGAATCCGCAAGATCGCAGAACCGATCGGTTTGGTGGCAGCGGTAATTCCAACAACAAACCCGACTTCTACAGCAATCTTCAAAACATTACTGGCATTAAAAACACGCAATGCCATCATCATCAGTCCGCATCCGCGTGCAAAAGGCTGTACGATCGAGGCTGCAAAGGTTGTTCTGGAAGCAGCAGTGGAAGCCGGAGCACCGGAAGGGATCATTGGCTGGATTGACGTTCCAAGTCTGGAACTGACCAATCAGGTAATGCAGTCAGCAGATATCATTCTTGCAACAGGCGGTCCGGGTATGGTAAAGGCTGCTTATTCTTCAGGAAAACCGGCACTTGGCGTAGGAGCCGGAAATACACCGGTCATCATTGATGATTCCGCAGATATCCGTATGGCAGTCAATTCCATCATTCATTCGAAAACCTTTGATAACGGAATGATCTGTGCTTCTGAACAGTCGGTAACTGTTTTGGATAGCGTTTATGAAAAAGTAAAAGCGGAATTTTTATACAGAGGCTGCTATTTCTTAAATGCAGAAGAAACAGAAAAGGTTCGTAAGACCATTCTGGTAAATGGTGCGTTAAATGCGAAAATCGTAGGACAGAAAGCACATACCATCGCAGCGATGGCAGGCGTGGATGTACCGGAAACAACAAAAATTCTGATCGGTGAAGTGGAATCTGTAGAACTGGAAGAAGAATTTGCTCATGAAAAGCTTTCCCCGGTTCTGGCAATGTACAAAGCAGCAAGCTTTGAGGAGGCGGTTGCAAAAGCAGAAAGACTGGTAGCAGACGGCGGCTATGGTCATACGGCTTCTCTCTATATAAATACAGCAGAAAAAGAAAAAATGGATCGTTTTGAAGCAGCAATGAAAACCTGCCGTATCCTGATTAATACACCTTCTTCTCAGGGTGGTATCGGTGATCTTTACAACTTTAAGCTGGCACCATCACTTACTCTGGGCTGCGGTTCCTGGGGCGGAAATTCTGTATCTGAAAATGTAGGCGTAAAGCATTTGATCAATATTAAGACGGTTGCTGAAAGGAGAGAAAACATGCTTTGGATGAGAACACCGGAAAAGGTTTACTTCAAGAAGGGCTGCACCCCGGTCGCACTGGACGAGCTTGGAACCGTTATGGGCAAAAAACGTGCATTCATCGTAACTGACGGCTTCCTTTACAAAAACGGATATACAAAAAATATTGAAGATAAATTAGATCAGATGGGAATCGTTCACACATGCTTCTATGATGTAGCGCCGGATCCATCACTGGCATCTGCAAAAGCAGGAGCAGCAGCAATGCGCGCGTTTGAACCGGACTGCATCATTGCACTGGGTGGCGGTTCTGCAATGGACGCCGGAAAGATCATGTGGGTACTCTACGAAAATCCGGACGCAAACTTTGAAGATATGTCTATGGACTTTATGGATATCAGAAAACGTATCTATACCTTCCCGAAAATGGGGAAGAAAGCTTACTTTGTGGCAATCCCGACTTCTTCCGGAACAGGATCAGAGGTAACTCCGTTTGCCATCATTACAGATCAGGATACGGGCGTGAAGTGGCCTTTGGCAGATTATGAACTGATGCCGGATATGGCGATCGTTGATACAGACAATATGATGAGCCAGCCAAAGGGACTGACCTGTGCTTCCGGAATCGATGTCATGACACATGCCATTGAAGCATATGTTTCCATCATGGCATCTGACTACACAGACAGCCTTGCGTTAAAGGCGATCAAACTGGTATTTGATTACCTTCCGAGAGCATACAAAAACGGAAATGATGTAGAAGCAAGAGATCACATGGCAAACGCTTCCTGCATGGCAGGTATGGCATTCGCAAATGCTTTCCTGGGCGTGAACCATTCTCTGGCACACAAACTGGGTGCTTTCCATCACATTCCTCACGGAATCGCCAATGCATTGGTGCTGACAGACGTCATGAAGTTTAACAGTGCAGAAGTTCCGACAAAGATGGGAACCTTCTCACAGTACCAGTATCCTCACGCTTTAGCCCGTTACGCAGAGATCGGCCGTTTTGTAGGCTGTACAGGCAAAAACGACCAGGAAGTCTTTGAAAAGCTTTTGAAGAAGCTGGAAGATTTAAAGAAAGAGATTGAGATCAAAGATACCATCGCAGCGTACGGAGTGGAAGAAGGATATTTCCTGGAAACATTGGACGAAATGTCAGAACAGGCATTTAACGATCAATGTACCGGCGCAAACCCGAGATATCCGTTGGTAAGTGAATTAAAAGAGATCTATTTGAAGGCTTACTACGGAAAATAATACAAAAATAGAAAAAACACTTGACAAAAGTTTACTTTGTGAATAGTATACCTAAAGAACTGTTTACAAAGTAAACTTTTTGCGTTATGAAAGGGAATCATGAAAAGTATCAATGAAAAGTTGTTAAATGCATGGCTGAGGCTTTCCAGTTCTATCTGTAATGAACGGATCGTTTCGGAGCTTCCATATAATGAGTCTCTCGTTTGCGGTATCCTTCATGAGAATGCGACGGAGAATCCGGAAGAAAAGATTACAGCCACAGATCTGTGTGAAAAAACAAATATAAGAAAATCCCAGATGAACCGTATTCTAAATACGCTGGAGGAAAAAGGGCTGATCCGCAGGATCCGGTCTGAGAAAGACAAACGTCAGGTGTTTGTCTCCATGAATATGGAAAATGCAGAGGTGTACGAACGTCAGCACAAAAAGGTGTTGGGCATCGTAGACCAGATTATTGAAAAAGTAGGAAAAGAAAAGGCAGAGGAGATCATACAGCTGTTTACCCTGATCTCCAGTAAAGCGAGAGAGGTAGTGGATCATGATTAAAATTTTAGTAGACACATCAGCAGACTATTCAGTTGAAGAAATCAAAGAGAAAGGAATGGAGCTCATACCGATCAGTATTACCTTTGGAGATACCGATTATAAGGATACCATTGATCTTGATAAGGATCGTTTTTATGAGCTTTTGACAACCAGCGGAGAGTTTCCGAAAACGGCACAGCCGTCACCGCAGGAATATGTGGAAGCTTTTGAAAAGGCAGAAGAAAACGGAGAAGAACTGATCTGTTTTGTCCTTTCTTCCAGATTAAGCGGAACCTTCCAGACAGCAACCCTTGCGAAAAACATTGTGGGCTATGACGGAATCCATCTGGTTGATACGCTGGGCGCAACCCATATGATCCGTTTGATGGCAGATTATGCACAGGAACTGATCGAAGAAGGAAAGACAGTGGAGGAGATTCTTGCTGCAGTAGAAGAAATGAAGGGAAGAATCCAGGTACTGGCAGTGGTGGATACCTTAGAATATCTTTGCAAGGGCGGCCGTGTCAGCAAAACGGTTGCAACCGTCGGTGAAATGGCAAGAGTGAAACCGATGATCACTGTTTCTGAAGGGGAAGTAAAGGTCATTGGAAAAAGCCTCGGAAAAAATAAAGCAATGGCAAATCTTTTCAAGGCATTGGGAGAATGTGAAGTCGATGAGAGATTTCCGGTATACTCCGTGTGTACCGCAGGAAAAGAAAATCCGGAGCTGTTTGAGGCAAAATTGAAGGCAGAAGGATATGACTTCAAAGAACGTCTCCAGCTGGGAGCGACCATTGGAACACACGTAGGACCGGGAGTATACGGTTTGATCTTTGTTAGAAAATAAAATTATTCATATCTTGTTAAAATAATATCGGCACCCTTGCGAGCCGGAGTTTCCGGTGTTTCTGCAGGATATCCGGCTGCGATGACTGCGCCTACCAGCTGATTTTCCGGCAGCTGCAAAAGTTCGGCGATCTTTGCGTCGTCAAAGATTCCCATAATGCAGGTTCCAAGCCCTTTTTCGTGGGCAGCCAGACAGAAGGTCTGAGCAGCGATTCCGGCGTTGAACATTTCCCAGCGGTCTCCTTTGCTGGTTGTAAAGGAACCGTCCCGTTCATAGCCACAGCGTTTGGTAACATAGGACAGGATTACAATAGCCGGAGCCTGAAGCAGGGTGTTGGTATTGAAAGTAAATCCACAGACACATTCTTTTGCAATCTGTTCCTTTAAGGAAGGATTCGTTACGACATGATAGCGTGCAATCTGTGTGTTTTTCCAACTTGGTGCATATTTTGCGGTTTCTACGATCTCACAGAACAGATCGGCAGGAACCGTTTTTTGTTCAAATTTTCGGATACTTCTTCTTGTTTCTAAACATTCTTTTGCGTTCATGATGTTTCTCCTTTGCAACTGATGAGAACAGTATAACATAGCTTTTTCAGGAAAACATCAGAAACGGGAAAATTTCAAAAATGGACGCAGCTTTTTGCTGACCGCACAGGCAAGGATCAGTTTCCCAAGATCCGGAAGGACAAAGGGAAGAACGTAGAGAGTCAAAATCGTCTGAAACCCTATGGTTCCTCCGGCAGCCAGGGAGATTTTGAAAGCCCAAAAGGTTCCGAAGGCGTAGCAGAGAAAGAGACCCAAAAGCAATGCAATGATCTGAAAAATTGTCTTTTTCCACCAAATTTTCTCAAATCCCAAGAAACAGAGTCCAATCAGAAGAAATCCCAGAAGGTAGCCGCCGGTGGCACCTAAAAGATATCCTGGACCGGCACCGAAATTGGAAAATACCGGGATTCCGCAGATACCCATTAAAAGGTAGACGGTCAAAACGATCAGTCCCTGTTTTCCTCCCAGGAGTAAAAGAGTCAGGAAAACACCGAAGGTCTGTAGAGTAAAGGGAATAAAGGAAGGGATTGAGATCCAGGAACAGACTGCCAAAAGAACAGCAAAGATTCCCGTATAAACAATGCGATAGGTTTTTTGATGCATGATTTCTCCTCCCTTCTGAAAATTGCCTGAATTATAGCATTTGCCCCAGGGGACTGTCAATCGAGGAGAAGATTTTAGCGCAATTTCTTGCACAGCCGGGGAAAATGTGCTTTAATGAGCGTAAATCGAAACAGGAGGTATCGTGATGGCATTTTTTGAAGATTTAGGAAAAAAACTGACACAGGTTGGTGAAGCAGCTGCCGAAAAGACAAAAGACGTTGCAGAATTTACCAAAGCAAAAGCAAAGGTTCTGGAAGTTTCCGGCAAGCTGGATAAAGCATATATTGCTCTTGCAAAAAAATATCTGGAGCTTCATCCTGCAAATGAGGAAGAAGAAATGAAACAGGTGGTTGATGCGGTTTATGCACTGGAAGATCAGTTAAAAGAGCTGGAAAGACAGCTGCAGGATCTGAGGGGTGTAAAAAAATGCGGAGCCTGCGGGGCAGAATGTGAGACGGACGCGGCTTTCTGCAGCGTATGCGGTGCAGAACTGAAGAAAAAAGAAGTGATCATCGAAGGGGAAGCCTCTGAGGTGGACGAAACCGTTGAAGAAGACGATATTGAAGAAAATGTAGAATAAAAACAAATGACAGGCATGAGAAGCCCCGAGGCGGTCTTTCTCATGCCTGTTGTATTTACAGAGATTATTCAGCCAGTGTTAAGTCTCCGTCCTTGATCCAGCCGATCTTTTTCAAAAGCATTGTAAAGAGCGGACAGAGGATTGCCGGAAGGATAAAGCAGATCAGGAGCAGCCCTGCCCAGTCAAAGAAGGTGATCGATCCTTTGATCCCGGCAGTGATGTCATTGACCCAGCCGGTGTAGACGCCGATCTGACCGACCAGTCCGCAGGTACCCATGCCGGAGGAAACAGCCGCACCGTTCATTTCCATATGAAAGACACAGGTGGCGATCGGTCCGGTGATCGCTGAAGTGGCGATGGCAGGAATCCAGATTCTCGGATTTCGCACAATATTTCCCATCTGGAGCATAGAGGTTCCCAGTCCCTGAGAAATCAGCCCACCGACCTTATTTTCCGGATAACTCATAACGGCAAAGCCGATCATTTGTGCACAGCAGCCTGCGACTGCTGCTCCGCCGGCAAGTCCGGTCAGAGAAAGGGCAGCACAGATGGCTGCACTGGAAATCGGCAGAGTCAGGGCGATCCCTACGATCACAGAGACGAGAACACCCATGATAAACGGCTGCTGTTCGGTTGCCCACATGATGACCTGTCCCACAGAGCTTGCTGCCTGACCGATGGCAGGTGCCCACAGAGCGGAAAGAGTAACACCCACAAAAATGGTTACCAGCGGTGTGATGAGAATATCAATCTTTGTTTCCTTGGAGACTGCTTTTCCAAATTCCGCAGCAATGATAGCAATGATCAGGACAGCCAGTGGGCCTCCGGCACCGCCAAGACCGTTAGCGGAGTTTCCTACGGCAATGAGGGAAAAGAGCACCAGAGGCGGGCAGTGCAGCGCATATCCGATAGCGACTGCCATGGCCGGACCGGACATTGCAGTGGCATATCCGCCGACAGTATTTAAATAAGGAAGATGGAACTGTGTTCCAATGGTGTTAATGATCGTTCCGATGAGCAGGGAACAGAACAGTCCCTGTGCCATCGCGCCCAGAGCATCGATTCCGTATCGTTTGGCGGAAATCTCAATGTCTTTGCGCTTCATAAATGCTTTCAGTTTTTCCATAATACTACCTCTTGAAAACAATGAATTTACAGCTGTCTTGTCAGCTTGGCTGAAAACAGTTTAATAGGTTGAAAAGTAATTGTCAAGTGTGTTAAACTAGGAAAAGCGAAAATCAAAGATATTGGAGAAGTTATATGATGAAAAAAAGATTATTGGCTTTACTTTTTGTGGGAGTATTATGTCTTGGCGGCTGCCAGAGTGAAGAAGATGCGAAAAAGGAAGCACTTCAGGAAGCTTTTGAAGATATGGGAATGGAATACAGCACAGTGATCATGAATGTTCTGTCAAAGGAATGGACACAGGTAGACGGAGACGATACCTATGTATTCACAAAAGAAGGAACCGGCGATATTTCCGGAGATTCCTTTACTTATTCCTGCGGACTTGACGAGGAAAACAGAATCGCCTTAAAGATTGTGATGGACGATACAAAGGAAGAAGCTTATTTCTATGTTTCCACAGATGATACCGGATATGGCCTTCATTTAGATCTGGCAGGAGAGGGAGAAGATGTTTATCTTCTTCAGAACAATGTAGAACTGCTGGAGCTGACTGACGAACGTGCAGCAGGATTTATCGGTGAATGGGCAGATAAAAGTGATAACAGATACATTTTCCATGAAGACGGTACCATGCTGATCAAAGGTTCCCAGAGTGAAACCGAAGGAACATTCAGTGTTGTGGAACAAAAAGAAGACGGAAGCCTTCTTTTAACACTGGTATTTGGGAATGATACGATGGAATTTTCCTTTGAATTTTTAAGTGATGGTGTGACGGTACAGCTTTGCCGTCCGGGCACAGAAGATGTTCATACCTGGATTAGAAAATAATGAAGATCATTGGACAGATTCACACAGATTTTCCGGAGAAATTCGGTATTCCAAGACAGAGCGGACTGGTGCCGGAACTTAAAGGTGTGATCACCTTTACACCGGAATTTCGTAATCCGGAGGCTTTCCGGGGACTGGAAAGTTTTTCCCATCTTTGGATCCTCTGGAAGTTTTCAAAATCAGAGAAAGCTCACTGGTCGGCTACCGTGAAACCGCCAAGGCTTGGAGGTAAGATCAGAATGGGCGTGTTTGCGACCCGTTCGCCATACCGTCCCAATGATATCGGGCTGTCTTCCGTAAAGCTGGATCGGATCGTTTTCGATGAGAAAAAAGGACCGATGCTTTATGTATCAGGTGCCGATCTGATGGACGGGACACCGATCTATGATATCAAACCATATATTACTTATACGGACAGCCACCCGGAAGCAACAGAAGGTTTTGCCGGGACAGTGAAAGAGAAAAGGCTTCAGGTAAGATTCCCGGAGGAACTTTTGAAAAAGTATCCGGAAGAAAAAAGAGAAGCCATTGTAGGGGTACTTGCGCAGGATCCAAGACCGGCTTATGATACAGACGAGAACCGTCTGTATGGAGTAGAGTTTGCCGGATTTGACGTACGCTTTACAGTAAAGGGAGAACTGCTGGAAGTGAAAGAACTGATAAAAACAGACCAGACAAGAGAGGAATGAGATTTATGGCAATGAATCCAATGGCGCTTTTAAAAGCGAAAAAATCATGGGAAACCTTTTGCGGAAATCATCCGAGATTTCCGGCATTTTTACAGGCAGTGCAGAGTGCAGGCATCCAGGAGGGGACGGTCATTGAGGTAACAGTGACAACACCGGAAGGAAAGGCACTGACAACCAATGTCAGAATCACAGCCAGCGATATGCAGGCATTTAACGATTTAAAAGGATTGAGCTAGGAGAAAACGATGAGACTGATGATCGCTTCGGACATTCATGGTTCGGCATATTATTGTGAAAAATTATTGGAAGCATGGAAAAGGGAACAGCCGGACAAGCTGCTGCTTTTGGGAGATCTTTTGTATCATGGACCGAGAAATGATCTTCCAAAGGACTACGCACCGAAGAAGGTGATCGCTATGCTGAATGAGGTAAAAGACGAAATCCTTTGTGTGCGGGGCAACTGTGAGGCAGAGGTGGATCAGATGGTACTGGAATTTCCGGTAATGGCAGATTACTGTATTCTCTATGAGGAAGGCAGAATGATCTTTGCGACTCATGGACATGTGCATAATGAAAAAAATGTTCCATCACTGAAAAAAGGTGATATTTTGCTTCATGGACACACCCATGTGCCAAAATGCACCGCTCATGAGAACTATGTTTACATTAATCCGGGTTCTGTTTCCATACCGAAAGAAGAAAGCCCTCACAGCTATCTGATGCTGGAGAACGGAAACTTCTCGTGGAAAAATCTGGAGGGAGAAGTTTATCAGACCTATCAAATTTCATAAATATGTATAAAACTTCCAGAGTCAGGGTATGCTGAAAGAGAAAAGATACTTGATTTGAAGGAGGTTTGTGCATGAATCGGACACTTGATTATGCAGCGCTGATCATTACCATCATTGGAGCAGTCAACTGGGGACTGATCGGGTTCTTTGAACTGGATCTGGTGGCATGGCTGTTTGGGAATCTGACATGGATCTCACGGATCGTTTATGCGCTGGTCGGAATCTGTGGACTGTATTGTCTGACATTTTTCGGACGCATCAGTGACGGAGAATAGAGTTCAAAAACTAATAAGCTATGCTAATGGGAGACTGAAAAAAGTCTCTCATTTTTTGTAAAAGAAAATGAAAAAAATTCTTTACTAGCAGGAAATGACATTGTATAATTGTATACAAATTAGTGATAAGCCCTGCCGGGGCGGAAGCAGGAGGAAAAAGCTATGTCTTATACATCAGAAATTTATGACCGAGTTGTTGCGCAGAACCCGGGAGAACCGGAATTCCATCAGGCAGTAAAAGAAGTTCTTGATTCTTTAAAAGTTGTGATTGACGCAAATGAAGAATTATACAGAAAAGAAAGCATTTTGGAAAGACTGGTAGAGCCGGAAAGAATCATTTCCTTTAAGGTACCTTGGGTAGACGATGAAGGAAAAGTTCAGGTAAACAAAGGCTATCGTGTACAGTTCAACAGTGCGATCGGACCATACAAAGGAGGACTTCGTTTCCACCCGTCTGTAAACCAGAGTATCTTAAAATTCCTTGGTTTTGAACAGATTTTCAAAAATTCCCTGACAGGCCTTCCGATCGGCGGCGGCAAAGGCGGATCCAACTTTGATCCGAAGGGAAAATCCGACAGAGAAGTGATGGCATTCTGCCAGAGCTTTATGACAGAACTTCATAAATATGTTGGTGCAGATGAAGATGTACCGGCCGGAGACATCGGTGTTGGTGCCCGTGAGATCGGTTATCTTTACGGACAGTATAAGAGACTGACCGGACTTTATGAAGGTGTTTTAACAGGAAAAGGATTAACCTGGGGTGGTTCCCTTGTTCGTAAACAGGCAACCGGTTACGGACTTGTTTATATTTTAAATGAAATGGTAGCTGCTCAGGGGGATTCTTTAGAAGGAAAGACTGTGATCGTGACAGGCTCCGGAAATGTTGCAATTTATGCAGTGGAAAAAGCAACACAGTTAGGTGCAAAAGTAGTTGCAATGTGTGACTCTAACGGTTATATCCACGATCCGGAAGGAATCAAACTGGATGTGGTAAAACAGATCAAGGAAGTCCGCAGAGGACGTATTAAAGAATACGCAGACGAGGTAGCAGGTGCAACTTATACGGAAGGAAAGGGCATCTGGAACATTCCGTGTGATATCTATCTTCCATGCGCAACCCAGAACGAACTGGATCTGGACGGCGTGAAGACATTAAAGGCAAACGGCTGCAAGATTATTGCAGAAGGTGCAAACATGCCGACTACCAGAGAAGCAACAGACTACATTCAGGAAAACGGTATCTTATTCATGCCGGGAAAAGCAGCCAATGCAGGCGGTGTAGCAACTTCCGCACTGGAAATGACGCAGAACAGCATGCGTTTAAGCTGGAGTGCAGAAGAAGTAGATGAAAAACTTCATGGAATTATGAAGGATATCTATGCGAAGGTAGCAGGTGCAGCAGCACGCTATGGTATGGAAGGAAACTTTGTAGCAGGTGCAAACATTGCAGGATTTGAAAAAGTAGTAGATGCGATGATGGCACAGGGTGTGGTATAAAATAGAATTACAGAAGTGAGGGCTGTCCGGTGAGGGCAGCCCTTTTTTGGGTAAATTGTCACAACCGACAAATAAGGTGCTTGCGATTTTTTCAAAACATTAATTTGATTTGATTCTGCCAAAGAATGATCGCAACGAAAAAGCATAAATTCCTCTTGCGGGAAGAATTTATTTCTGCTATATTAAGAATATGGATTGTTACTCTCACGAGGCATTACCGATACTGTTTCAGTTATGGTAGGATACGTGGGAGCTTTTTTTTGCTCTGAGGGAGTGTTTTATGATCGTACAAAAGAAGATCAACAATAATGTTGCGATTTGCACAGATGGCAATCAGAGAGAATTGATCGCATTTGGAAAAGGGATCGGTTTTCCGGAAACGCCGTATGAATTAAAGGATTTAAGGAAAATTGAAAGAACCTTTTATGATGTAAATGAGCAGTATATTTCACTTTTGAATGATATTCCATATGATCTTATTCAGTTTACTGCGCAGATGATCCTGGAGGTACAGGATAAGCTTTCCTATGATACCAATGCGAATCTTGCGTTGACGCTGGCAGATCACATTGCATTTGCCATTGAGAGATCCCAAAAGGGAATTTACGTCAGAATGCCGTCGATTTATGAGCTGGAGATTTCTTATCCGGTGGAGATTGAGATCGCAAAAGAATTTGTAACTGCAATCAAAAGAAACTTTCATGTAAATCTTCCGAAAAATGAGGTTCAGGGCATTGCGATGCATTTGATCAATGCCAGAGGAGACAGCGTTCTTCAGGAAAAAACTTCCTATTATGAAGAACATTATGAAGAAATCCTCCAGCAGACTACAGCACTGATCGAGCAGAGCTTCGATATTCGTGTGCAGAAGGATACCTTTAACTATGCGCGTTTTGCAACTCACATTCAATATCTTCTGAAGCGGGTTTATGAACAGAATTACATAGAAAGCAGCAATGTACAGCTGTATGAAAAGCTTCGGGAAGAATTTCAGGATATTTCGGCCTGCGTAGACCGAATCTGTGAATATTATGAGCAGAGCTGGTCACTGAAGTTATCCCAGGAGGAGAAATTATACCTTATTATGCACGTCAATCGGGTGTGCAGCAAAGAAGTACAATAAGAAAGAATGGATTGTTACCCCGCAAATCGGGGGCATGACCTTTTGTAGAGATACGGAATCCGTATGTCTATGAAAGGTTTTTTTGTATTCGGGAGATTGCTCTGAGAACGTCCGCGGTGTTTGAAGAAAAATCTTTTTAGAATAAATGAAGCAATGAAAAATTAGGAGGACTTTTATGGACTATTCTATGACAGCAAAAGAAATTTTGGAAAAAGTTGGCGGTGAAGCGAATATCGTCAGCGTCAGCCACTGTATGACACGTTTACGTCTCACCTTGAAAGATGAGAGCATCGTGCATGATGAAGAAGTGAAGGCTGTGAAAGGTGTTGTCGGCGTTATGAAAAAAGCGGGACAATATCAGATCATCATCGGAAATGATGTGGCAAATTGCTACAAGGAATTTGTGAAACTCGGAAACTTCGAAAAACAGCAGGGAAATGCTCCGACAGCAAAAAAGAAATCGAATCCGGTTTCTGTAATCCTTGATGCAATTTCAGGATCCATGTCCCCGATCATTCCGGCAATCATCGGTGCGGGTATGATTCAGGTACTGAACATTATCCTTGGCTGGTTTTTACCGGCAGACGGACAGACTATGCAGCTGATGAGCGTGATCGGAAATACGGCATTTTATTTCCTGCCGGTTCTGGTTGCGTATTCTGCAGGAAGAAAATTTGGTGCAAATCCGGTGCTGGTAACAGCAGTGGTGGCTATTTTGATCCACCCGAACTTTGTAGCATTAACAGGAGCAGAGGGCGGAATCCGTTTTCTGGGAATTCCTGTAACAAGCTTTGATTATTCTTCCAGCATTATTCCAGCCATTTTGACTGCATGGGTAATGAGCTATATCGAACGACTGGTAGATAAGATCACACCGGCAGTGACAAAGAATTTCCTGAAACCGATGCTGATCATTTTGATCTCCTCACCAATCGCCTTTTTATTCCTTGGACCGGTTGGATCTTTCATTGGAAATGGTCTGGCAGCGGCACTCGTATTTGTACAGTCTCATGCAAGCGTTGTGGCATATGTGATCATGGCAGCAGCGATGCCGTTTATCGTTATGACAGGAATGCACTGGGCATTCATTCCGGTTGTATTTGCAGCATTGGCAACACCGGCAGGAGAATCTCTGATGCTTCCGGCAATGCTGATCAGCAACCTTGCACAGGGTGCAGCCTGCCTGGCAGTTGCAGTAAAATCTAAAAACAGCAGCTTGAAACAGGTGGCAGCATCTTCCGGCGTTTCTGCATTATTTGCAGGTGTTACGGAACCGGGACTTTACGGTGTAACCATGCCTCTGAAAAAACCATTGGCAGCAGTCTGCATTTCCAGCGGTATTACGGGTCTGATCGCAGGAATTATGGGTGTGGCAGCAAGCTCATTTGCTTCTCCGTCATTACTTGCGATTCCAATCTTTGTACATGCAGAAAAAGCAAATAATTTTGTTATGGCAATCGTTTGTGCTGTAATTGCGATCGTGCTGACTTTTGTGGTAACATGGATCCTGGGATTTGAAGATCCAAAAGAAAACTAAAAAAGAGTAAATGGGAGGCAATACTGATGAATAAAACATTTCCGGAAAACTTTCTTTGGGGAGGTGCAGTCGCAGCAAACCAATGTGAAGGTGCTTATAATGAAGACGGCAAAGGACTGAGTGTTCAGGACGTATTGCCTCATGGTCTGAAAAGCGCACCGACAAAGCAGCCGACGGCTGATAACCGGAAACTGGTGGGAATTGATTTCTATCACCGCTATAAAGAAGATATCAGGCTTTTTGCAGAGATGGGATTTCGGGTATTTCGGACATCTATCGCTTGGAGCCGCATTTTCCCAAATGGAGATGAGACAGAACCAAATGAGAAAGGACTTCAGTTTTATGATGACCTGTTCGATGAGTGCCATAAATATGGGATTGAACCGCTGGTAACCATTTCTCATTATGAGACACCGCTGCATTTGGCAAGAACCTACAATGGCTGGACAGACCGCCGAATGATCGGTTTTTATGAAAACTATGCCAAAACTTTGTTTGAACGTTACGGAAGTAAGGTAAAATACTGGCTGACCTTTAATGAGATCAATTCAATCCTGCATTCTCCGTTTATGAGCGGCGGAATCTGTACTCCAAAAGAAGAACTGAGCGAACAGGACTTATATCAGGCTGTTCACCATGAACTGGTGGCCAGTGCCCGGGTAGTGAAGCTGGCTCACGAAATGCTTCCGGAGGCAAAAATGGGCTGTATGCTCTTAAGTATGCCAATTTATCCCTTGACGCCGTCCCCGGACGATGTGATTGTGTCAATGATGGAAGAACATAAAAATGATTTCTTCGGAGATGTCCAGGTACGGGGAAGATATCCAGGATATATGCTGCGTTATTTCAGGGAAAAAGGAATTGAGCTTCATATGGAACCGGGCGACGAAGAAGACCTTCTTCATACCGTTGATTTTGTTTCTTTCAGCTATTATATGAGCGTATGCGGAAGTGCAGATCCGGATCAAAAGGCAGGACCGGGCAATATCATCGGCGGTGTGCCAAATCCGTATCTGAAGGCTTCGGAATGGGGCTGGCAGATCGATCCCCAGGGACTGCGTTATACATTGAACCGGTATTATGACCGGTATCAGAAACCGCTGTTTATTGTGGAAAATGGTATGGGTGCAGTGGATGAACTGGTTCCGGACGGAAATGGATCTTTTACGGTGGAGGACGATTACAGAATTGACTATCTGCAAAAGCATTTGATCCAGGTAAGGGAAGCAATAGAAGACGGTGTTCCGGTCATGGGATATACTGCCTGGGGCTGCATTGATCTGGTCAGTGCGAGCACTGCAGAATTGAAGAAACGCTATGGATTTATCTACGTTGACCGCAATGATGACGGAACAGGAACCCTAAAGCGTTATAAAAAGAAATCTTTTGAATGGTATCGGAACGTGATCCGTACCAATGGAGAAAGCTTATAGTATTTTCAGGTGTGGTAAAATAACTGTGCTGAGTTATTTTACCGCACTTTTTTTACTTCCGGGAACACATTACTTCCCAAAGAAAAAAACTTGTAGTATAATAAAAGTGGTTTTTCATCGACAAATATGGCTAGGAGGATACCATGGCGACAAAGTCACTGGACAGAGCAGATTTTGATGTTTTGATGGACGAGACCATTTCCTTAATGGATCGTGCCATTATTTTTGCTACAAGAGCACATTCTGGAACATACCGGAAGGGAACAAAAATCCCATATATCGTTCATCCGATCGAGGCGGCAGCCATTGTTGCGACGATCACCGATGATCCGGATATGATTGCAGCAGCGGTGCTTCATGATGTGGTGGAGGATACGGATACAACGGTAGAGGAGATCCGGTTGTTTTTTAATGATCACATTGCGAAGCTTGTGGAAGCAGAGAGTGAGAATAAAAGAAAAGATCTGCCGCCGCAGGAAACCTGGATGCTTCGAAAAATGGAGACGCTGGAGTTTTTAAGAAATGAGGCGGATCAGGAAGCAAAGATCCTGGCTTTGGCAGACAAGCTGTCAAATATCCGGGCAATCTATCGGGATCAGCAGATGATCGGAGAGAAGCTTTGGGAGCGGTTTAACGAAAAGCGCAAGGAGCGTCATGGCTGGATGTATCGTCAGATCGCAGATGCCCTTTCTTCACTTTCGGATACCTTTGCCTGGCAGGAATATGATGATCTGGTGCGGAAAACCTTTGAAGAATAGGTAAGTCATAACCATTTGGTCTGACACATAAAAATAGCGAAAAGAGAAGGAGTAAATTACAATGATAGAAATTTTAAAGACGATTCTGATTGGAATCGTAGAAGGAATTACTGAGTGGCTTCCGATCAGCAGTACCGGCCACATGATCCTTTTGGAGGAATTTGTACAGTTAAACATGACAGAGGAATTTATGAAAATGTTTAACGTAGTCATTCAGCTGGGAGCGATCATTGCGGTAATCGTTCTGTTTTTCCCGAAGCTTTGGCCGTTTACGACAAAGGAAAAGGGCTGGATCAAAAAGGATACCTGGATGATGTGGTTTAAGGTAATCGTAGGTGTGATCCCGGCAGCTGTTTTCGGAATCCTTTTTGATGATTTTTTAGAGGCAAAATTTCATAATTACGTGACCGTTGCTCTGATGCTGATCATTTACGGTGTCCTGTTTATCGTAGTAGAAAAATGGAACAAAAGAAGAAAACCTGCAATCCGCAGAATGGAGGATCTGTCCTTTGGAACTGCCTTTTTGATCGGTATGTTCCAGGTACTTTCCCTGATTCCGGGAACTTCCCGTTCTGGAGCAACGATTCTTGGTGCGCTGATCTTGGGCTGTTCCCGCTACATTGGTGCGGAATTCAGTTTCTTTATGGCAATTCCGGTTATGTTTGGAGCCAGCTTCTTGAAACTTCTGAAATTTGGCTTTGACCTGACAGGAATGGAGATTACAGTTCTGCTGGTAGGTATGATTACAGCATTTGTGGTATCTATGCTGTCCATTAAGTTTTTAATGAATTATGTGAAAAAACACGACTTTCAGGTGTTCGGATATTATCGGATCGTGCTTGGTGTGATCGTGCTGGCATATTTTTTAATATTCGGATAATATACTTTTAGATAAACAATGACAGGATTGGATGGAAGTCTGTATCATGAAGGAAGAATTACTGAAGAAATTTGAAGAGATCTATGGAAGCAGTGAAGGGGCAAGAGTTTATTTTGCACCGGGAAGGGTGAATCTGATCGGTGAGCATACGGATTATAACGGCGGACACGTGCTGCCATGCGCCCTCAGCATCGGAACCTATGTTGTTGCAAAAAAGAGAGAGGATAAGAAGCTGCGTTTTTACTCCATGAACTATGAAGAAAACGGAGTGTCAGAAGGCTCGATCGGGGACTTGAAATACCGACGGAGCAACGGATGGACAAATTATCCGATTGGTATTTTGTGGACTTATCAGAGAAAGGGCTATAAGATCCATCAGGGCTTTGACATGCTGCTTTACGGAGATATTCCAAGTGGTGCAGGACTGGGCACGTCAGCTTCCATCGGCGTTGCCTTAGGTTTGATGATCCGGGAAATGTTTGAATTTGATGACATTACCAATGTGGACATTGCACTTTTTGGTCAATATGCAGAAAATGAATTTCATGGCATTAACTGCGGAATCATGGATCAGTTTGCAAGTGCCATGGGAAAAAAGGATCAGGCTATCTTTTTGGATACCAGCGATCTTCGCTATGAATATGCACCGGTGAATATGTCGGATTATGCCATTGTCATTGCGAACAGTCATAAAAAACGAGGCGCCTTTGATGCAAAATATAATGAAAGACGTCTGGAATGTGAAAGAGCGCTGGCAGAGCTGCAGAGTGTTGTTGCGATCCAGTCTCTGGGAGAACTGACGCCGGAATGCTATGAACAGGTAAAGGAAATGATCGTAGAACCGGTGCTTGTCAAACGTGCGGCTCATGCCGTTTATGAAAATCAGCGTACCATCAATGCCATGAAGGCACTGAAGGAAGGAAATGTCAAAGAATTCGGACGGCTGATGGTGGAATCCCATCGATCCTTACGGGATAATTATGAGGTGACCGGGAAAGAGTTAGATGTTTTGGTGGAAGAAGCCTTAAAAACACCGGGAGTCATTGGTGCCCGCATGACCGGCGGCGGCTTTGGCGGCTGTACCATCACTCTTTTGAAACGGGAATATATTGAAACCTTTATCATTGAGGTTGGAAAAAATTATACGGAGAGAACCGGATATTATGCAGATTTCTATAATGTAGAGATCGGCGATGGTGCGAGAGCACTTTAGAAAATGGAGGGTCTTATGACAGAAGAAAAGAAATCACAGATCAGAAAGCGAATTACATTCCTGGAAATCCTGCTGGCAGCAGTGCTCCTGCTCTATCTGGTCTATGGAATGGTGACAAAAAACAGCAGCCAGATGATTTTTAATGTGCTGGCGGTGCTTGTGATCGCAGTGTATGTTGCCTTAAATGATTTTGCAGAGCCTTATTTTACGGGCGTATTTAGCAATATGAATGAGTTTGGCAAAGAAGCTTATAAAAAATATCTCCTTTGGGACATTGCTTCCATGGCAGGTCTGCTGTTCTTTGTTCTAACCTTTACGGAAGAAGGAAGTATCATGACCTATCTTGGTCTGGTGGTATATTTTATCGGAACCAAGCAGAAGCGACCGTATCAGTCTGCCTATCTGGGTGATGTAACAGAGGAAGATGTGGAGGCAGCCAAGCTTTCCAATCCGGAAATTGAGACAGAAGATACAGAGGAATGACATGGATCTATTTGATTATATGAGAGAACAGAAGATGGAGGGGGAAGCGCCGCTGGCCTCCCGCCTTCGTCCGACGGTTTTAGAAGAAGTTGTAGGACAAAAACATATCATTGGAGAGGATAAGCTGCTATATCGTGCCATCAAAGCGGATAAACTGGGCAGCATTATTTTTTATGGACCGCCGGGAACCGGCAAGACAACGCTGGCAAAGGTGATCGCAAATACGACCAGTGCAGAATTTACACAGATCAATGCAACGGTTGCCGGAAAAAAGGATATGGAGGAAATTGTTGCCCAGGCAAAAGACCGCAGAGGCATGTACGGGAAAAAGACAATCCTTTTCGTAGACGAGATCCATCGTTTTAACAAAGGACAGCAGGATTATCTGCTTCCGTTCGTGGAGGACGGTACATTGATCCTGATCGGTGCGACAACGGAAAATCCGTATTTTGAGGTCAACGGGGCGCTGATTTCCCGCTCCCTGATCTTTGAACTGAAGCCGTTGGAAAAAGAAGATATCAAGACACTTCTGAAACGTGCCGTTTATGATGAAGTAAAGGGAATGGGCTCTTTTCATGCGGAAATCGAAGAAGACGCTTTGGAGTTCCTGGCGGATATTGCCGGAGGAGATGCGAGAAATGCATTGAATGCCATTGAGCTTGGAATCCTTACCACAGGAAGAAGCGAGGACGGAAAGATTCATATTACCCTGGATGTAGCTTCCGAATGTATTCAGAAGCGGGTTGTTCGTTATGATAAGACAGGGGATAATCATTATGATACGATCTCAGCATTTATCAAGAGTATGCGGGGCTCAGACCCGGACGCAGCGGTATATTACCTTGCAAAGATGCTCTATGCGGGAGAAGATGTGAAATTCATTGCCCGAAGGATCATGATCTGTGCATCAGAAGATGTAGGGAATGCAGATCCGATGGCTCTGACGGTAGCAGTCAGTGCAGCACAGGCAGTGGAACGGATCGGTATGCCGGAATCTCAGATCATTTTATCCCAGGCGGCAACTTATGTGGCCTGTGCACCGAAAAGCAATGCGGCCTGCAATGCGATTTTTTCTGCAATGGACAGTGTGCGCAGCAAAAAAACTACGGTGCCGGTGCATTTGCAGGATGCTCATTATAAAGGTTCTGAGAAACTGGGGCATGGGATCGGTTACAAATATGCCCATAATTATCCGAATCACTATGTGGAACAGCAGTATCTGCCGGACGAGATTCTGGGAGAACAGTTCTACATTCCGACAGAGAACGGATATGAAAAGAATATCCGGGAGCATTTTAAAAAGATCAAAGGCGAGTGATCAGATCAGGATCGGTTCCTGATAATCTGCTCCTAAAAGCTGTTTTTTGCTGGCCTGAAATTCCCAGAAATAGTCTTCTCCCACATCAATCCATTCGTGGGTGGAGCGGTCGTAAACCTGCAGGAAGTTTGGCGTTTTTGGGTGCTGACGGACGGTGTTGGTCAGGTATTCCTGACCGGTCAGCGGATTAATCTCTCCCTGTACCGGTTCTTTTTTGAAAAGCTCCGGAATCTTCATGGTACTGCCATCTGCTGTAGTTACGGCAGAAGCTGTTCCTGCTTTTGAAGGCAATGTCGGTTTTTCAAAAGCGGCTTTCTCAGGAAAAAGGGCGGAAGGCTCGGAAAACGGTACATTTTCCTGGGAAGCAGGGGACAGCTGTACGGATACCCGGTAGCCTAACAGTGCTGCCAATGTATGCATATCCTGTTCCGGGAAATTGTCCCGGCGTAATCTCTGACTCAGATTCTGTCTTGTCATTTTTGTTCCGGTCCGGGTCTCATAAAGATCCGCCAGATCCTGTATCGTCATATTTTTTCTTTTTAAAATAATCTTTATCTGTTCTCCAAATGAAAGTTCCATAAATAATCCCTTCTTTTGTATAATCTGGAAAGAATATACTACATTGTTCACTGAATGTAAACCTAAAAGTTTCTTTTATATAGATATATGTAGGAAATGTATGAAAAAATCAAAAAAATGCTTACATGAAACGTAAAAAAATGCTAAAATAGACATGGAAATATGAGTGTAAAATGTAGAAAAGGAAGTGATAAAATGTTTCAAGTGAACGATGTAGTAATTTATGGACATCATGGAGTATGTGAGGTTGTGGAAATCGGTACATTGAAAATGCCGATGGCAGATAAGGAAAAGATGTATTATACCTTGAGACCGGTTTATCACAGAGAATCTGCAGTGTATGCACCGGTAGAAAATCGTAAGATCGTTATGCGTCCGGTCATTACAAAGGAAGAAGCAGAAAATCTGATCAAACGGATCCCGACGATCGAGACGGTATGGATCGTCAATGAAAAAGTGCGGGAAATACAGTTTAAAGAAGCATTACATACCTGCGACTGCGAAGAATTGATCAAGGTCATCAAGACCCTGTATCACAGAAAACGTCAGAGAATTGAGAGTGGGAAAAAAGTAACGGTGGTTGATGAAAAATATTTCCGTCAGGCGGAGGACAAGCTCTACGAGGAACTGGCTTACGTACTTGAAATGGAAAAAAATCAGATGGGCGGCTATATTTCCAAGCAAATGGAAAAGATCGAAGCATAAACGGGAGAGGGTTTTCGGAGAACGGGAATCCTCTTTTTAGTTGAAAGATGTCGATGAAGTTAAAAAAATATTAAGAAATTTTACGCATTTCTTTCAACTATTTTCTGTAGAATCATGTTATGATAATCTGAAAATGAAAAAACTTGTGACAAAATAATGAGGTTGATTATGAAAAAGAGAATAAGACAGTTGGCAGCTTTAGGGCTGGCATGCTTGCTGGTGCTTGGAGGCTGTGGTGAAAAAAAGGAGGAAAGTGCGGCTGAACCGGTGATCGAAGAAATTGAAGAAGTCATTGAAAAAATCGAAGAACCGGCCGTACCGAAGGAAGAACAGAAGCTTCCGCTGAATGTTCATGTTACGGAAAATCAGAAAACATATTATTTCGAGGACGGGGAACAGGCATACCTGTATCTTCAGTATTGTGATGTGGAGATCAGTGGAGACGGCTATGACAATCTGAAACGAAATGTGGAAAAATGGTCTATGGAACGGAGTGATGGACTTCGGAGTCTTTATGCCTCCTTTGAAGAAACTGCAGCAGAAGAAGCTGAAGGAAACGAAAATTTTTACGGATACAGTCTATACCAGAACATATCTACGGCAAGAGCTGATGAAAGCGTTCTCAGTCTGAAAGACGATACCTATCAGTACAGCGGCGGAGAACATGGCATGCATTACCGGGAAGGGGTGAATTTTGATGCCCAGACCGGAAAACGTCTGAAGCTTACAGACGTGATCTCTGATTGGGAAAACTTCTCCAAAGATGCATCTTCGAGTATGATCTATTACCTGAAAGAAACCTATGGAGAAGAACTGAACGATGATTATGTGACAACAGTGGAAGGACTATGGATGGAAGATACAGAGCCGGACTGGTATCTGGACGCATCTTCGATTGTTATCACGTTGCAGGAATATCAGGTAGGACCTTATTCTGTAGGAATGCCGGAAATCCATTTATCGTATGCAGAGTTTTCACCATACATAAAAGCGGCTTATCTGCCGGGCACCGGGGAAGGGGCTGCACAGTTTCAGGCAAACCAGGAAATCTTTTTGGAACTTGAGAACAGCTATGATAAGGTGCCGATGATGCTCCAGTATGATGCCACAGAAGAAAATGCACATTGTTCTCTTTGGCTGGGAGAAAATGAAAAAACTCTGGGAGAATTTATGGTATTGGGAAATGCCTATCTTCTCAGAAGCGGTGAGGAGATCTACTGCCTGATCGAAATGGACGTGGTGTCTGATGCTTATGAAACCTATGTTTATCGTCTGACTGAAGGCGTGATCAAGGAGGTTGCAAGGCTTGATGGCTCTGTTGATGCAGGAAATGTAAATCCTGATGGGATCATGATCAATTCCCGGATCTATCTTTTGGGAACCTATGGCGGAACGAAAACCTATCATTTTGATGAAAACGGACAGCTCACCACTCAGGACACAGAATATGTTCTGAAAAATAATGGAGCAGTCTTGACCACGAAAACAGATCTTTCCGTAACACTGGAAGAAAATCAAAATACACTTCCGACAGGCAGCCGCATTGTGCTGACCGGTACGGACGGAGAAAGTTATGTGAACTTCACCATTCAGGAAACCGGACAGACAGGAACGCTGCAGGTGGAACGGGAGGAAGGGGAAACCTACCGGCTGCTGGTTGACGGAAAAGATGAATATGACTGTTTTGAAACCCTTCCTTATGCAGGCTGATTCTTAAAAACACATTGGTTGACGGAAAAGTACGAAGAATCTTTAGAAAATTTTTAGAATTTTCTGAAGATTCTTTTTTGTTTTGCCATTTATGATATACTCATACATGAAACCAAGAGGCAGGAGGAGAGACTTATGAAGGAAACATATCATGTATTGGTCGTGGAGGACGATGCCGAAATTCGTGACGGAATTGAGATTTATTTAAAAAGTCAGGGGTATGAGGTGTTCAAAGCGGCCGATGGCATCGAAGGCCTGGAAGTCCTAAAGGAACAGGAAATCCATTTGGCGATCATTGACGTCATGATGCCGAGAATGGACGGAATCCATATGGTAATGCGCCTTCGAAAGGAACATGATTTTCCGGTCATTATGCTTTCTGCAAAATCGGAAGAAGTGGATAAGATCATGGGGCTGAACATGGGAGCAGACGATTATGTGACCAAACCTTTTCAGCCGCTGGAACTGCTGGCGAGAGTCAATTCCCATCTTCGCCGTTATCGGCGTTTTCTGGAAATAACAGGACAGGGAACTGAAGAACCGGAAAATGTATACCGCATTGGAGGTGTCGAATTAAATGAAGATACCAAAGAGGTGCTGGTAGACGGAGAACCGGTGAAAATGACTCCCATGGAATTCAAGATCCTGGCACTTTTGATCAAATCTCCGGGGCGTGTATTTTCTGCAGAGGAAATCTACGAACGCGTGTGGAATGAGCGTGCCATCAATACGGATACGGTCATGGTTCATGTAAGAAAGATTCGGGAAAAGATTGAATATAACCCGAAGGAACCAAAATATTTAAAGGTGGTGTGGGGTGTTGGATACAAAATTGAAAAAATCTCATAAAAAGACGAATCTCATCATTGCATTGATCGTGTTGGTGCCGGCGCTGATTCTGGTTTGCCTTTATCCTGCCATGGAACGTGCGATGCTGGACCAGAGGGAAAAAGAACTGGTCTGGTGGACACAGATGAAGGAAGAACTGGAACGTGAGGAAGAGAACCGGGGAAACGAAACTGCTGAAGTAACCACAGATGAAGATCAGCAGTATCAGCTGGCCGGAAACTTTGTAAATTATCTGGTGGAGGCCAACTATTACCAGTATGCACAGCTCCTGCAGGAGGAACAGCAAAAGGAAGTTGATATTTCTGTTCTGGAGTATTATGGCTGGATCAATGATTATTTTGATCTGATCGCAGAAACTCCGTATTATGCAGAATACGGAAAACGGACGGAAGCGGCAGCAGTCACAACGGAAACGGCAGATCCACAGGTGCTGTCTATGCAAAGCAACGCGTTTCCGCTGTCGGAAGAAAATATAAAACATATTATGAACGGGGAAGCTTTGACGGAACCTGAGAAGTCATTGCTCAAAAATCAGGGATATCTTGGCTATGTGTACATGGAATATGATTCCTATGGACGGCTGAAGAATATCCGGATCACGGCAGAAGATAATCTTGAGTACGAAAAAGATGCTTATCGGATCGCCCAAAGTTCCATGGAGCAATACAAGGAGAATGTCGATTACTATGATCCGGATCTGGTGGGACCGGAGGCGGATCCCATGGACGTTTGCCCGAAGGATTTTCGCGGGATCTATCTGATCAGCAAAAACAGTGACGGCAATGGATTTGTAACTGCCTTTGATGCAGAATCGGATTTCTATAGGGGAGATATGATCTATCATGACGGCGTATACTATGATCCGATGTATTTCGAAGGGGAAATGAGCTACTCCCCACCGGAATATTATTATCTGCAGACCGGCGCCTACTGGATCGTGGCTGGTTTGGCAGTGGTGGTAATGATCGCTGCACTGATCCTGCCGTTCTTTAAAAAGTTAGAAACCGGATGGGAGAAGCTGTTCTCTATTCCGACGGAGATCCTATGCTGTGTGATTGCGGCAGAAGTTTTCTTTGCTGCCTGCATGGGACTTCTTATGAGCTCTACGACCCTGGATCATATCGGATACCTTATCGAACAGGGACATGAATTTCAGCTGTTGTCCTATACATTTTCTAAAGAAGAATGCTATGGAATCTTTCTGGTGGTAAACTTCCTTGGCTGGGTGCTTGCATTCTTTCTGGAATATATCTGTGTGGCACAGATCCGGCAGTTCTTCTGCGGACCGAAGGAATATTTAAAAAACCGGGTACTCATGATCCGCTTTTTCCGCTGGATCGGAAGAAAATGCAAGGCTTTCTGGCATTATGTAACGGATATCAATATCGGAAAAGGACTTCACAAGAGCATTTTAAAGATCGTCCTTGTAAATCTGGCTGCAGTGCTTCTGCTTTGCTGTATGTGGTTTGTGGGTGCAGCCGGTGCAGTACTCTATTCGATTCTGCTATATGTCCAGCTGAAAAAGTATGGAGAAAAGATTCAGAAACAGTATCAGAGCATTTTAAATGCTACTGGTCAGATGGCGGAAGGCGATCTTCATATTACATTGGAGGAAGATCTTGGAATCTTTGCGCCGCTGGGAAAAGAACTGGAAAGTGTACAGAAAGGTTTTGCTAAGGCAGTGGCTGAGGAAGCAAAAAGTCAGAACATGAAAAGTGAACTGATCACCAATGTTTCCCATGATCTGAAAACACCGCTGACAGCGATCATTACTTATGTGGATCTTTTGAAGAAGCCGGAGCTGACGGACGAAGAAAGAAATTCCTACATTGAAACCCTGGATCAGAAATCCCAGAGGCTGAAAGTGCTGATCGAAGATCTTTTTGAAGTCAGCAAGGCCAATTCCGGAAATGTGACCATGCACTGCATGGACGTAGATATCGTGAATCTTTTAAAGGAAGTCCGTGTGGAACTGTCAGATAAGATCGAACAGAGTAATCTGGATTTTCGCTGGAATCTTCCGGAGGAAAAGGTGATCCTTTCCCTGGACGGACAGAGAACCTACCGTATTTTTGAAAATATTCTGAGCAATGCCATCAAATATGCGATGCCGTTCAGCAGAGTTTATGTGGATCTGAAAAATGAGGAGCAGCAGGTAGTCATTACCTTCCGAAATATGTCTGCACAGGAATTGAATTTTGATGCAGAGCATTTGACAGAACGGTTTGTGAGAGGCGACAGCTCCAGAAATTCCGAAGGAAGCGGTCTGGGTCTGGCCATTGCGAAAAGCTTTACGGAACTCCAAAATGGCCAGTTTGACATCTGTGTTGATGGTGATCTCTTTAAGGTCATGATCCGATTTTTTAAGAAATAAGTAAAAAGTCCTCGATTTTTTCGAGGGCTTTTTTGTGTTTGGATTGACAGTAAATGTGACAAAATGTATAATAAGGGAGAAAAAAATAGGTAACTTTGCCTATAATAAATTCAAAAAAGGAGAAACAAAATGAAAAAGAAACTTTTAGCACTTTTGATGACTGTTGCAATGGTATGTTCTTTAGTAGCATGCGGCGGCAGCGAAAAACCTGCAGCAGATGCTCCGGCAACAGAAGAATCCGGTGAAGCTGCAAGCGGTGAAACTTTTAAAGTAGGTCTCGTAACAGACGTTGGTGGTGTAGAAGACCAGTCCTTCAACCAGTCTGCATGGGAAGGTTTAAACAGAGCAAAAGATGATCTCGGTGTAGAAATCAACTACTTATCATCTTCTACAGATGCTGACTACACTCCAAACATTGAAACTTTCGTAGATGAAGATTATGACCTGATCATCAGCGTTGGATTCCTTCTTGCAGATGCTACAAGAGCAGCAGCAGAAGCAAACCCGGATGTGAAATTTGCAATCGTTGATGACTCATCCTGCGCAGATCTTGATAACGTAGCATGCTTAGTATTCAAGGCTGAACAGTCTTCTTACTTAGTTGGTTATGTAGCAGGCTTAATGTCTGAAAACGCAAATATCGGTCTTGTACTTGGTATGGCTTCTGACGCTATGCACCCATTCGGATACGGATACTGTGCAGGTGCTTTAGATGCAAACCCGGACATCACACTTCAGATGGCAAATGCAAACAACTTCGGTGATCCTGCAACAGGTTCTACTTTAACAACAAACTTCGTTACAAACGGAGCTGATATCGTATTCCACGCTGCAGGCGCAACAGGAACAGGTGTGATCTCTGAATGCCAGGCAAAAGGCATCTACGCAATCGGTGTAGACTCTGACCAGAGCTACCTTGCTCCGGAAACTGTTCTTACATCTGCTATGAAACGTGTTGATAACGCAGTATACGCAACAGTAGAAGCTTTAGTAAACGGCTCTTATGCAGGCGGTTTACAGTCTTTCGATATCAACAACGGCGGTGTTGATATTGCTCCGACACAGGATTTATTAACAGATGATGTGATCGCTGCAGTAGAAGAAGTAAAAGCAAAACTGGAAGCTGGAGAAATTACAGTTCCTGCAACAAAAGACGAATTTGATGCTGCATATGGTGATGTTTACACATTAGACTAATCAGAAGTATCGTCTGAATACTGCAATCAGATATCATGACCGCTGCCCCGTTAAGGGGCGGCGGAAATTTTATGGAGGAAAGAACATGAGAGATATTTCTATAGAACGCGTAAATAAAACGAGAGAGGCTATCCTTGAGACAATCAAAAACCCAACACTGACTCATGAACAGAAGGTTGCCGCAA
>CAZOJX010000004.1:0-32136 GCA_964580255.1 uncultured Lachnoclostridium sp.
TTGCCCATGGAGGAAGTATAGCACACCTGATAATTTTTAACAATCCCGTGGAAAGCGGTACGCTTATCCATTTATTGAATCAACCTATTTTCGAATTACTTTCAAAACCGTATCTTTCGAATCAGGCAATGGATAGGTAAATACAGGATCATCTCCAAAACTAACAAAAGAAACATCTGTATACAGTGCCGTGTTCCAGGCTTCTCCACGCTTCATTTCACTTCCGTCAGCAAGATAATATACTTTATCCAGCGTTTCAGGACCAATTCCGGTCAGTGGAAGTGCACCAAGCGATGTTTCATATACATGTGCATAAATCACATCGCCTTTTTGAGTATATCTTCCCCATTCTGGTTTTGGAAGTTCTGATTTTCCGCAGCCGTAAATGCTTTCTCCGTTTTTTCTGATCCAGTTTCCGATTTCTTCCAAAATCTTCAAACTTTCCTGTGGAATATTTCCTTTGGCATCCGGACCTACATTCAAAATCATATTTCCGCCTTTGCTGACACATTCCACCAGCTTACGAATAAGCATAGAGGCAGGTTTATACAAATGATCAAAATTACAATATCCCCAGTGATTGTTCATAGTACAGCAAAGTTCCCAAGGAATCGGATTTCCAAATATGTCCACAACACCTTCTGTCGGCAGGATTTGCTCCGGACTTACAAAATCACCGCTGTAAGCCGTCGGATTTCCTGTTACAAGGCTTCCATGATTATCTCCGTTTCCTTCCAATCTATTATCCATCAGCACATCTGGCTGGTAAGAGCGCACCATATTAACTAGTTCGGTCGCCCGCCACTTTTCTCCACATAAATCATCGTAAGAAAAATCAAACCACAGAAGATCAATCTTTCCATAATTTGTAACTATTTCCTTTACCTGCTGATGCATAAAGTCCAAATAACGGTCAAAATCAATTTTTTCGTCTTTGTAAGCTTCTTTATTTCTCATAGGATGCTGCCGATCTCCGTATTTAGGAAAATCCGGATGTGACCAGTCAATGAGTGAGAAGTAAAGCCCCGCACGAATTCCTTCTTCATGACAAGCATCTACAAATTCTTTCACAATATCTCTGCCGATTTTTGTATTTGTAATCTTATACTCTGTGTAAGCAGAATCAAACAGACAAAATCCATCATGATGCTTTGCTGTCAGCACGATGTATTTCATCCCCGCATTTTTAGCTGCTCTAACCCATGCCCTCGGGTCACAGTCAACCGGATCAAATAAGTCAAAATATTTTCTGTATTCTTCCAGAGGCATTTCTTCATGAGACATTACCCATTCTCCTCTGGCCGGAATCGCATAAAGTCCCCAGTGAATGAACATACCAAATCTGCTCTCTGTGAACCAATCGGTTCGTTTCTTTTCCTTCTGATGCATATATAGACTCTCCTCTATCCTTACAATTTTACAATCGCACCGTTATTCAAACGACTTTCTTCTGCCGCAAATGCGATCAAATGACTTTCAATCGCCTGTGTTGCGCTGCTGATATTTTCCTTTTGCCGCCCCTGTGCGATCAAAGACACCAACTCTTTCATCATTGCTGCATCGCTTCCGCTGTGTCCTGCCTTTGGCGTATTCAAATGATGGACTGTCTTAGCACCCGTTGCAAAATCTGTCACAATAATCTCATCGTTTTCCATACAGCCATGGATTTCTCCTCTGCTGCCCTGCAATGTGATCGTTCTTTGACATTCATTGGTAAATGCACTCATCGTAAAACTGATCGTCACATCATCCTCCATCTGCATGTTCACAATCTGATGATCTGCCACATCATTGTCACACGCATAGACGCACCGACCATAAGGTCCTGTCTTCAACGCTTCCATCAGCCCTTCAGCTGTAGGATCCATTGTCACAACCTTTCGATAACCGTCCACAATTGCTCTCGGGTGTTCCAGGTAAAATTTTGGAGCATAAAACGGACATTCACTGCGATATATGCAGCCGTCCGTACAGCGTTTTGCCGCACCCTTCGGTGCATTTTCCGTCTTAAAATGTTTGGTGCTGCCAAAGCTGGAAACACTCAGACATTTTTTTCCTGTCAGCCATAACAGGATATCAAAGTCGTGACAAGTCTTTGCCAGAATGATCGGAGCACTTTCCTTCGTATTTCTCCAATTTCCACGAACAAAGCTATGTGCCATATGCCAAAAACCGATACTTTCCATATGCTGAATATTGATCAGTTCCCCAATCGTTCCAGCGTCCAAAATTTCCTTTATTTTTCTAAAAAAAGGAGAAAAACGCAGAACATGACAAACACTGATCATTCCCGGATACTGGCTGGTCTGTTCCTTGAGTTTCTTTAACTCCTCCTTTACCGGGCTGATCGGTTTTTCACATAAAATGTCATAACCTAACTCCATCGCTTTTTGAAGCGGTTCCATGTGCATGGAATCCTGTGTACAGATCAGCACACAATCTGCGATTTTGGAATTAGCCAAAAGTGTTTCCCAGCTTTCTGTACAATATTTTTCATCAATCCCATGTGCCTTGCGAAAAGCTTCCCTTCTGTCCGCTCTCGGCTCTGCGACTCCTACAAATTTTAATTCTTCAGGATATTGCAGTGCGTAAGATGCATAAGCCTCTGCTCCTCGATTTCCGGCACCGATTAAAATTGCTGTTACTTGTTTCATAAAATCTCTCTAACCTTTCACTGCGCCTCCGGACAAAGCCTCGATAAAATATTTACTTGAAAAAGTAAACAACAATACCGGAGGAATGATAATTACTACGATTGCAGACAGCAAGCCGTTATAGTCTGTTGCAAAGCTTGTCGTAAACTGAGAAAGAATCGCCGGTACCGTCATTTTTCCTCTGTCGACAATCAGCAGAGATGCCCAGTAAAATTCATTCCACAACTGAAGCCATGCCAATACTGCTGCAGTAAAAATTCCCGGTCTTGCAATCGGCAGCATAATTTTCGTAAATACCTGTAAATAGCTGCAGCCGTCAATCCTTGCCGCTTCTTCCAGCTCTGGCGGAATCGTTGCAAAATAGTTCCTGATAACCATAAAACTGACAGCAATCCCGCTGCAGGCATATACAAAGATCAATCCCGCTCTGGTATCAAACAGACCCATATTTTTTACAAGATTATAAACCGGAAACGTCAATGCAGAAGCCGGTACAAACATTGTTGCCATAAAACAGGCTGTAATCAATTTCCGACCCTTAAACTGATATCTGGCGATTACATAAGCTGACATTGACAGCATTCCAATGCTGAGTATCGTTCCAGCAGTTGCACAGATCGCACTATTTATAAAATATTTTCCAATCCCAAGCTTTGTAAATACCCGGACATAGCCATCCAGACAGATGGAATCCGGCAGAGTAAAGCCCGGATTTGCCAAAAGATCCGCTTTAAACGAAGAAATGAACACCCAAATCAATGGATATAAGGCAATCAAACACATCAGCGCCATCACAATATAACCAAATACAGCTTCTCCGCCTCTAACCGCCAGCGGATTACTCGCTTTGATTTTCTTTTTTCCTGCCACTAGTCATTCCTCCTTCCTCTTTTAATACTCCAATCAGAAAATGCAATGTTAATGATTCCCACCAAGATTAATCCGATCACAATCTGCACCGCACCAATCGTATTTGCTCGCGCATATTGTGTTCTTGTACTTGTAATTGCAAGTTCTCTGATAATATAACTGATCGACTTCGTTCCTGCCGCACCATTCGTCAAAAAGAAGACTTCATTATAAAGTAAAAATCCTGAAGTTGCGGCTAACGTTGTCACTGTTTTCAAAGTTGGTTTTACCATCGGAATTGTTACATACCATTCCCGCTTCCAGCCGGTGGCACCATCAATCTTTGCTGCTTCATACAATTCCGGTGCGATGCTATGGATCTGTCCCAAAAGCATAATTGCTGTTGTACCACAGAAAAACACATAAGCAAATACGATCGCCCAGAAATTTGCTCCTTCTACCAAAAGGATACTGTCTGTAAATCCAGGCCGAAAAATCTGAATGATCGATTGAATCGGACCGTATCGCGCATTGTATAACTGCAGGAAGATCAATCCCATCGCTGCACTGGAAATGACACTTGGTATGATGTAAATATTTCTTGCAATTTTGGATCCTGGCTGTCCTTTCGATAAAACGATCGCTACAATCAAGGTCAGTGGAACCTGAATACAAACACCTACCAGTGCCCAGCAAAGGGAGTTTCTTAAGGCCTCCCAGAAATAAGGATATTGTGTAAATATGTATTGATAATTTGTTAGCAGTTCTTTTCCCGCATAAAACACCGGATTTCTCAGATTGGTATAGTCCCATTTACAAAAAGAGGTCACCAGGATCTGTGCAATCGGGTATGCATAAAATACCAGAAAGCAGGCACAGGACGGAAGCAAAAATGCGAGAATAAAAAGATTCTTTCCTAATTTTTTCTTCATGTTTTTCCTTTCAATAAAAAAGCCCGTTTCTCTCTTGCGAAAGAAACAGGCCTGTTAATCATATTAACCGATCAATGCAGTTAATTCAGACTGTAATTCAGCCAGTTTAGCATCAATGTCTGTACCTTCCACAGAGCATTCAATCAATTTATTGATAATTGCTGTCTGTACATCAGCACCCCATACATAGTTTGTTGTATTTACGATCGTTTCTGCATTATTTGCCATAGAGCAAGCTTCTGCTAAAAGTTTTACGGTTGCATTATCGCTGCTTTCTGCCAGTGCATTTAAATCTAAATCTGTATTACATGGGTTTGCGTTGATTTCTAAGAAAATTCTCTCCTGAACTTCATCGCTTGTCATGTATTTCACGAATTCTAATGCAAGTGCTGTCTGTGCTTCTGATAATCCGCTGGAGATTGTTAATCCGCCTCCCGGAGCAGAAAGAGAAACATTGCCCGGATATACGCCCGGCTGTACTTCAAATGCAATATCTGCAAATCCGCCGGCTCCCCATACACCATTTAAGAAAGTTGCACATTTTCCGCTATTAAAATCGCCGGAGAAGTTACCTACATTGTCAGAAGTATTTGCTGATCCATTTGCCTGATCCATTTTTGCCACTGTTTTAAATGCAGTTGCAAATTCTTCAGACTGAATGATATCTGCTGTTAAAGCACTTCCTGCATATTCCGGATTCAACAGTCCCATATATGCATTGAATAAACGAATAGATCCCTGTCCTGCACTGTAAGCATAAGATCCGTCTGCGCTGTTTGCATTTAAAGCATCCATTGCTGCAGCCATATCTTCATAAGTTTTCCATGTATCCGGAGTTTTTGCTCCAGCTGCTGCATATGCATCTGCATTGTACCAAAGACCCAACGTTGTCAGCTGATCATGAACTGTATACAGTTTTCCGTCTTTCATATTCATGGTGTAGTTGATACCCACCTTGCTTTCAAGACCTTCTGCATCAATGTAATCCTTCATGTCTAAAACAAGTTCCTGAGCAATCGCTGCTAATGGAACTTCACTTCCCGCAAAATCAACCATATCCGGGAAAGAGCCTCCGGCAACCTCATTTGTTGCAATCTGCAGAACATCTTCTACCGGAATTGCTTCAAATCTGCAAGGACCGTCTGCATGTTCATCTGCAAACTGCTGATAAATATCACGCATTACCGCTGCTGCCGGCCATGCATCTTCTTCGTGGAAATATGCATGATAAAATTCTAAAACTTCCTGTTCTCCAGATGCTTCTTCTGCACTTTCTTCTGTCGGTGTATTTTTCGCTGATTCTTCAGAACCGCCACAACCAACGATGAGAGAAGCTGCCATTGCTGCACATAAAATTGCACTCAATAATCTTTTCTTCATTTTGAAAACCCCCTGAAATATTTTCTTTATACCGGGATTTTCTCATAAGACACCGATTTAATGAATGGATTCTGTTTTACTGATTCTGATTATATTTACTTCTTAAATTGCACTTTATTTACCCTGGTAAATCATTTCACCTCTGATATCTTTTTCTGCAGTTCATCAACCGTCAATTTATCCTGAAAATAAAGAAGAACATTTTCCCCATAAGCTTCTTCCAGTTTAAAATCCCACAGATTTGCCGGAATTTCTGTTACATTTCCGGCACTGTAAATGCTATCCACTGCCTGCTTCAGTCGCTGATTATCAATACTGTCTGTAATAATGATATTCGGATTTGACGGAATCTGTCCCGTTTCCTCCAGAATCCGTTCCGCCACCGGCTCACTTAACATATATTTTAAAAATTCCACACTTGCCTGGATCTTTTTTTCGTCTCCCGTATTTCCAAGAATATATCCCACACAGGAAGATATCATTGAAACACCTTTTCTGTCGTTAGAAGGAAACGGCGCATACGCTACGTCCAATTTTGGTTCAATCATGGAATTTGCCCAGATTCCGTTAATATAGATTGCGGTTTCTCCTTTATTAAAACTTGCCAGCGAATCACGAAAGCTGTAGGTATTTACCACATCTGCATATTGCGCGATCATTTTCAGCTGGTCTAACGTTTTGCGGAAACTTGCCGACTGCACATTCAGTCTTCCTTTTGCAATATTTCCCAAAACAGTGCTGTCTTCCTCACTGAGAATGGCATTTGTCAAATAGACAATATGATCCGTATCGAGAATCATCGGATCAAGTTTAGGCGCCCAGTGTTTCCCAAGCTCTTTGAGTTTTTTACAAGCTTCTTCAAATTCCGCCCAATCTTTCGGCGGTTCTTCAATTCCGGCTTCTGAAAACAGACTTCGATTATACCAGTATCCTCCCATCAAAAGTACGTCTGAAACCGTATAAAGTTCATCCTTTCCTGTTTTCCAATAATTTAAAATGGACGGAGAAATATTTTCCCGAAATCGTTCATCCTCCCTAATATAAGGCATCAGATCTACCGCATAACCTTTTTCCACCATAAAATCATAAATGGATTCCCTTCCGTCACCAGCCGTAAATACAATGTCCGGAATCTGTCCGATCGTCAAAAGATCTGACATTTTGCTCACAACATCTGCGCTGGACGGCATGGAAATCAGATTCAGATGGATTTCCGGATGCTCTTTTTCAAAATCTTTGTAAATCTGCCTCATTGCCACATGATCGGCTTCTGTGCTTCCCCAACCATGGATCATGGTAAGTTCCACCTGTTCCTCTTTCTTTTGTCCGCAGCCACTCAAAAAAACAGTAAGAAAAAACAAGACCGCAAACCATTTTCTCATTTCTTTACTCATAATGCTTTTTCTCATACTCTCTTGGCGAACAGCCTTCATATTTCTTAAATACTCTGGAAAAATAGGAAACATCATCAAATCCCACCATTTGAGCGGCTTCATAAATCTTATATCCCTGCGCCAGGTATTCCTTTGCCTTTTTCAGCCTTAATTCGTTGATCTCATCAAACAGATTTTTTCCTGTCTTTGTTTTATAAAGTCTGCTCAAATAGCTTCCGTTTGCATGAATCTCCTTTGCTATTTGAGACAAAGTCAGCTTATCCATGTAATGCACTGCTATATATTTTTGAAGTTTTCCCAAAATATCTTCTGACGGAATTTCTTCTTCCCTAATATCATTAAACGGCTTCGACAGTTTGCCGATTGCCTTTTGGATCATTTCCGGAAGCATTTCGATCGCAGAAGTTTTAATGATATATCCACATACATCATAGGCAATCGCTTCCTGAGCGTACTCGAAATCTGCATAAGCTGACAATATGATCACCTTTGTCGGCAGCATTCTCTCGTAAATGTACTGTGCAACCTCAATCCCATTTACCAACGGCATCTTAATATCTGTAATCACAATATCCGGTGGATTACGTTTGATATGATCGATCAGTTCCTGACCGTTTTTCGCTTTATAAACCAGCTGACAATCCATTTTCCCCCAATTAATCAGCTTTTCCAGTGCTTCCAGCATATAGCTTTCATCGTCTGCAATCATTACCTTCCACATAATTCCCCCCAGATTTGATTGGCAGTAAAATACACACTTTTGTACCTATACCAATCCGGCTTTCCACTTCCAGACCATAGTCTTCTCCGCACAAGTTGTGAATCATTTTGTTTGTGTTCCATAATCCTACGTGACTATGATTTTTCTCTGCCTTATTCTCAGACACCAAGCGGGTATCAAAACCCACACCATCATCTTCAATCCGGATTCTTAAAAATTCTTCTTCCTTCTCGACTCTTATGGTAATATGTCCATTTTCATCCTTCGGCTCCAGCCCATGGCATACGGCATTTTCGACAAGTGGTTCAATACTCAGTCTTGGAACCAGCAATTTTCCGTATTCCTCCTTATCCCCCGCATAAGAAATCGAATAGGTAATCTTTTCACCAAACCGGCTGTTCTGCAGTGACAAATAAAAGTCTACGATCTGCATTTCCTCTTCCAGACAAATAAAATATTCATCCTTCCGAAAAATTTTTCCCTGATACAGCTTTGACAATTTGTAAAGCATCTCCTGCACTTCCGTATCCTTCTGGAACGCTGCACGCATTTCAATCATCGACAATACATTGAACAGAAAATGCGGGTTCATTTGCGCCTGCAGATACTGGATCTGCGCCTGTTTTGCAATCAGTTGGGTTTCATACACTTCTTTGACCAGGCGATCTATATAGTCTGTCATCTCGTTGAAGGTATCGCTGATATTCTTTAATTCCTCCACACGATATTCTGAAAGCTTTGTGTCAAAATTACCGCTACCTACCAGTTTTATTTTTTCCGCTACTGTCTCCAGCGGTTTTACATAATAGACAGCAACTCTGTGCCCGAAAAATGACAGCAAAAAGATCAATGCTGCCGAGATTAAAAGCAGTGTTACTACTGTTGTACTTAAAGAATAGAAAATAACCCATTCTGAAACACTTGCATAGAGCGTCAGCCCTAATCCTGTTTTCATAGTGCTTTCCATACTGGAAAAAGGTTTCTTTAATGACACTGTTTCTTTCCCGACAATTCTTTTCTCCCCCTGAAGAATCGCCCAACTATAATATCCCAGTTTTTCCAGATTTTCATAGTTTCCTTCCATTCCGGATTTGTTCAGTGCAAAAATGCAGATTCCCAAAGGTTTCATATCAGAATCGTACAGCCACATACACAAATTGACATTTTCTTCCTCTATGTCATAAAGAAATTCTGTAGTTCCTCCAGCAAATTCCTGGTAAATATCTTCATATTTTTCCCGATCGTCTGCAATTTCCCTAATTGTAGTTGGATAATACAGGTGATAAATCGATTCGCCTGAGTTGTTAAATAAGTAGATTTTTTCTACAAAAGGTTCTGAAGACTCTAAGCGGTTCTTTTCTGCAAAAAGACTGGCTGCCAGCTTCAGCTGCTCTGTAACAGTCTCCTCATGATATACGTCCGACCTAAAAAAACTGCGCAGTCCAGTATTGTGCTGAATGGACAATGCCATTTCCTCTAAATACTGAACATTGGTTTCCATTTTTTTATTAACACTTTCCAGGATATACTGCGTATCGTTTCTTTCCTGCTGTACATATTGGCTGATCAGCATTGTCACCATCACAACTGCCTGAATACATACCGCAATCACGCAGCAAAATGTAATGATCCTGGAAAGCTGTTTTCTTAAAGAAAAAGGCTTTTCTTTGGATCCCCATAATAGATTTTCAATCTCATGACTGCCGATCAATTTCATAGGTTTTCCTCACATGATCTCTTTTCGATACTACTTTTCTTAAATTATATTACAAGTCATTTTTCTTCTATAGGATTTTCTTTCACATAATTTGTAAAATATTTACTACTTTAACGTCTCACTATGATTCAGCACTGAGGTACTATATAAAAACAGCACATCTTTTCCTTTAAAATCCACAAAGTTTCCCAGCGTCCGACTTGAAATATAGCGAAGATCGATCAATGTTAAGGTCTCATATCCCTCTGCAAGCAGCGGAATCAGACTGCTCCCGAAGGAATCCCGAAATACGACCAGTTCCTTTCCGGTCTGACATTTTGGATTGGTAATCTTCAAAAGGGAGACCGGACCGGACAGATAGAATTCATAGGGATCCTTTCCTGCTGCCTTCGCAAAATCATAGATTCCCAGTGTTTTTCCATTTTCATAGTCCTCCACCGTACATTGTTCCAGTGTTTCATTGGTCAGGTAGGAAAGTGTTTCCCCGGAAAGATCCAATGCGGACTGTCCAAAATAGACACCGTAAAATTCCTCCGTCAGCGTTTTTTGCTCATAGGTTTCCAGTAAGGTTATCCCCATCTTGCTGCCAAGCACTTTTGCAGTATCCACAAGCTTTTCCTGACGCCAGTGGATATCCGTCTGATAATAATCTTCTATAGACAGTGTATCTGTCAGATCAATAAATTCTCCATAAGGCATTTCTTCCTGAAGCATTGCATTCAGTTTTTCATAATCCAGAGAAAGATGTCCTGTCTCTTCTCCGAGAAAATAGTTTTTGTCCGGAATTACCGAAACATAGATTGATCCCGCCTGTTCCTTAAGATAGTTCTCATAGATCCATTCAAAACGTTCTCCAGCATAAGCAATGGACTCCTCATTCAGCGGATATTCCATTTTTACCGCATAGCCCTCTGCCACATAGATGTCGTTGTTGTCCAATTTTCGGAAAATATTTTGACTGACCCACGCTTTCAGCCTTCGGAATCCATCACGCATAGGAAACTGATCCAAAGCGTAATCTTCGAAATCAGTCATAAAGCTTCCGTCTGCGAACGTTTCTGCCTGAACCTTCGGAAACTGTTTTAATTTCCGACGTTCTGTCATGGAAGCTTCTTTTGCAGGCTTCAGCCAGCATGCCGCACACATTCCGAAAAACAGAAGTGCCAGTAAAAGAACAGTCCATTTTGCTTCATTTTTCATGGCTTCCTCCTAAAATCTGAAATATAAAAAAGGATTAAATGAGCTGTCGATCAGATACGCCGTACAGACTGCAAACGTACCGACGATCATGACAATCCTAAAAAACGGCACCCATTTTTTCATCCGGACTATGGCTGTAAGCTTTCGTCCAAGGCAGCTCACCAGCGGTGTAGATCCAAGGATCGCTGCAATCAGCAATATCCCATAGCTTCGTAAATAGTATCCGCAGGCTGCACTCCAAAAAGGAACACCGCCAAATCCAAACATACCACAAAGATCCAGAAACGCTTCCCGCATATTTTCCGCATGAAAGATCACAAAGCTGATGATCACGATCAGCATCACATAAACATGCTTCCAAACTCCGGCGTGCTCCAGCTTTTTCAACAGAAACTGTTTTTCCATTACCAGGATCACCCCAAAGAGCAGGCCCCAGACAACAAAATTCCAGGAAGCCCCATGCCAAAGTCCTGTCAATGTCCAGACTACAAATATATTCAGATACCAGCGGGATTTTTTCACACGATTTCCGCCCAAGGGAATGTAAACATAGTCCCGAAACCAACTTCCCAGGGATATATGCCATCTACGCCAAAATTCTGTAATGCTTCCTGAAATGTAGGGATAATCAAAGTTTTCCAGAAAATCAAACCCAAACAATTTTCCCAGTCCAATTGCCATATCACTGTAGCCGGAAAAATCAAAATAGATCTGCAATGTATAGCTGATGGCATAAATCCAGAAAAATACAACTGATTTTTCATCAGATGTTTGAAACAGCTGACACAGTTCTCCCAATGCATTGGAGATCAGGATCTTTTTTCCCAGTCCAATGCAAAAACGGCTGATTCCCTCTAAAGTTTCTTCCCAGCCGTGCACCCTCAGGCGCAGCTGTTTTTCAATATCCACGTAGCGAACGATCGGACCTGCGATCAGCTGGGGAAACATGGTCACATAAGCTCCCAGACTGACCAGATTTTTCTGGGCCGCCGTCGTTCCCCGATAAACATCTGCCAGATAACTGATCAGCTGAAAGGTGTAAAAGCTGATCCCAATCGGCCAGGCTGCCGATGAAAATTTATAAAATCCCAGAACACCCACACCCACTGCGATCGCACCCCAGAAGATTGTTTTTCCTTTTCCGGTGTGTCCGTATCGTTCCATCAAACGGCCTGCTCCATAGTAAAAAAGAACCATTCCCATCATCAGAAACACGTATTGCGGTTCTCCCCAAGCATAAAAAACAAGGCTCACCAAAAGGAGAGCCCCGTTTTTCCATTTCTTCGGAACGATATGATATAAGATCAGCACACATGGTAAAAAATAGTACAAAAAAGTGATGCTTGAAAATAACATAATGTCCTCAATTCCATTTTGTTTTAGAAGCCGAGTGCTTCTTCATAGAGAAGTGATGCACTTGCATAGGCATTCTGTAAAGCTTCTTCAAAGTTTCCCACATTCTGTTCAATGCCGAAAACCACTGCTACATAGTTGCTGCCTACGGAATAAATAACCAGTTCTTCCGGGAAGCCGCACATCCAATGTCTGTTCAGGATATTTTCCTTTGCTGCATCTGCAACAGTCTGCACATCTTCTGCGTCGGTCACATGGTAAAGACCGGCAGTAAAAGTATTCTGATTCATCATGTGAAGGATTGAAGCCCCATCATCAATGAGTCCTGCACAGTCTGCCGGAAAGCCCAAAAGTGTATTTAACGCTTCCCCGTCTGATACGCCGATGGCTCCCGGTGCATCGGATACCATGTTTTCATAGTCTCCGCCGGAAATGGCGAATTTGTCTTCTTCCTTAAACGCAGCCCAGACATCGTTTAGGATATCTACTGCTTTTTTTCCTTCTGTATCGTCTTTTGCTGTTTCCTCGGTATTGCCGCCGCAAGCGGTAAGACTAATCGTCATCACGACCATGAGCAGAAAGGCAATCAGTTTTTTCATAATTTTGTTTCTCCTTTTTATAAAAGCATTTTTGCACTTCCAAAGATTCCTGCATCATTTCCCAGGGTGGCCAGTGCGAATTTTACGTCTTTGCATGATTTGAAGCAATGCATCTGATAGTATTTTTCAATGTATTCCAAAAGGATTGGTCCTGCTTTGGAAACACCGCCGCCGATAACGATCGCCTGCGGATCTACGATCGCAGTAATATTTGCCAGAGCTGTTCCAAGATAGTTTCCAAAACGCTCTGCTATCTCTTTAGCCAGTTCGTCTCCTTCTTTTACTGCATCAAATACTGTTTTTGCAGACACTTCACCATCTCTGAGCATGGAAGGCTTGTCACTGGCTGCCAGTGCCTGGTTTGCAAGATTGGTAATACCGGTCGCAGATGCCACCTGTTCCAGACAGCCCTGTTTTCCACAGCCGCAGCGTCCCGGAATGTGATCATCCACATGAATGTGTCCGATTTCCCCGCCGGCACCATGGGTTCCTGTAATGATCTTACCGCCGATGATGATTCCTCCGCCGACACCTGTTCCCAGTGTAACCATAACTACGTTGGAATATCCAGCTGCGCCGCCTTTCCATGCTTCGCCCAATGCTGCCACATTGGCATCATTGCCGCCCTTGCAGGAAAGTCCTGTTAACGCTTCCAGTTCTTTTGTTACCTCTTTATAGCCCCAGCCAAGGTTTGCTGTATGCGGAACCACTCCGTCTTCATCAATCGGTCCCGGAATTCCGATGCCGATTCCTGCAACTTCCTCTTTGGAAATGCCTTTTTCTTCCAGCTTTCTAAGAGCAGATGCTGCAATATCCGGTAAAATTGCTTCTCCGCCGTTTTCTGTACGGGTTTTAATCTCCCATTTTTCCAATACTTCACCATTTACATCGAACAGCCCCATCTTTACTGTGGTTCCACCAACGTCAACGCCAAACACATATTTTTTCATTATAATAATCCTTTTCCCTTTCCGGAAATACTTTCCTGAACTCTCCTGTATAATTCCTGTGCTGCATTATAGCCCAGCTTCTTCTGACGGTTATTTGCCGCTGCCGTCTCAACGATGACTGCCAGATTACGTCCCGGTCTGATCGGAAGTGTATGGCAAACCACCTTGGTTCCGAGAAACTCTGTATATTCCTCATCAAGACCTAAACGGTCGTATTCCTTATCTTTATTCCAGTCTTCCAGACGAATGACCATATCGATCTGTTTGGACTCTCTGATGCTGGATACACCGAACAGTTCCTTTACGTCCACGATACCGATGCCTCGCAGCTCGATAAAGTGACGGGTAATGGCCGGAGATCGTCCGATCAGAGTTTCTTCGTCAATTTTACGGATTTCTACCACATCATCGGTAACCAGTCGGTGACCACGTTTTACAAGCTCCAGTGCCGCCTCACTTTTACCGACACCGCTTTCTCCCATAAGGAGTACGCCTTCTCCATAAACGTCTACCAGAACACCATGAATGGAAATACATGGAGCCAGCATAACGCTCAAGGCTCTGATGATTTCTGCCATAAACGGAGAGGTTTCCTGATCTGTTGCCAGCAGTGGTTTGTTATGACAAATAGCAAGCTTTAAAAAATCCTCGTCCGGTTCGGTTCTGGAAGAAAAGATCACACAAGGAATTTCGCTTGATAAAAATCTTTCATAAACAGGAATTTTCTGTTCTGCCGTCAAATGTTTTAAATAAGTGTATTCTACGTAACCGATGATCTGTACACGATCGGAAGCGAAATGATCAAAGTACCCTGCCAGCTGCAGTGCCGGTCGGTTAATATTCGGGGTCGTGATCTCAATCTCAGACATATCCACTTCCGGTGTGAGATTTTTCAGTTTCAGTTTTTCTACAAGTGCTGTTAATCCAACTGTCTGCATAGTCGTCTCCTCTTTCTTTTTAGACTGTTCAGTGCTTTTGAGTTGATTATAACACACACTTTCCTATTGTGCATCCAGTTTGTGATCCCATTGCCAGTTAATTCTTCCGTACATTCTCGTTAATTTTCGGATCTTTCCCTGCAGTTCTTCATTTAACTGCTCTTTTTGAACTCTCCATTTCCAGTTTTTCCCTACGGTTGAAGGCTGATTGATTCTTGCACGATTATCCAATCCCAGATAATCCTGCATCGGAATCACACTCAAATTTGCGCGGCTTCTCATCACCAGAGCGATCATCGGCCAATTCAATTCTTTCTGCGCAGTTTTTTGATCGCACAAATATTCTCTGACCATTGCTTTTTCTTCTTTTGTAATGCAATCCAGCCAGCCAATGATGGTCTCATTGTCATGGGTTCCTGTGTATGCCACGCAGTTTTCGGTATAATTATGAGGCAGATAATCATTGGCACTTCCGGTATCTCTGGAATCAAAGGCAAATTCCAAAACCTTCATATTCGGGAAGCCGCTCTCCTTTACAAGACAGCGGACAGTATCTGTCATATAACCCAGATCCTCTGCAACCACCTCACGTTCTCCCAAAACTTCCTTCATACGGGAAAACAGCTTCATTCCCGGTCCCTTTTCCCAATGTCCGTTCACTGCGGTTTCTGCACCATATGGAATTGAAAAATATTCATCAAAGCCTCTGAAATGATCGATACGAACCACATCATACATACGGAAGCAATAAGACAAACGTTTCATCCACCAGTCATAACCGGTCTTTTCGTGATAATCCCAGCGATAGAGCGGATTTCCCCAAAGCTGTCCGGTTGCTGAAAATCCATCCGGCGGGCAGCCTGCCACCGCAACCGGCACATGTTCCTCGTCCAGCTGGAACATTTCCGGATTTGCCCAGGTATCCGCACTGTCCATTGCAACATAGATTGGAATATCTCCGATGATCGCAACCCCCTGACGATTAGCATATTCTTTTAACTGTCTCCACTGTTTCCAGAATGTAAACTGCAGATACTGATGAAACTCGATTTCAAAATACAGTTCCTTGCGGTAATAGTCCATGGCATAGCCGTAACGCAGCTTAATGTCCTCTGCCCATTCTGTCCATGCAACACCGCCAAAACGTTCTTTTACAGCCATGAACAGTGCATAGTCCTTTAACCACCAGCTATTTTCTTCCACAAAGGTAAGATAGTCCTTGTTTTTACTGATATCACTCCGTTCATAAGCCTTCCGCAGTAATGGAAAACGTCCATGATAGAGTTTTTCATAATCAACGCTTTCTTCCTGTTTTCCAAAATCAACAGCATCGACTTCCTTCTTTGTCAGAACACCTTCCTCAATCAATGCATCAAGGTCGATAAAATACGGATTTCCGGCATACGTCGAAAATGATTGATATGGAGAATCTCCGTAGCTTGTCGGCACCAGCGGCAAAATCTGCCAATAGCTCTGTCCCGCTCCTTTTAACCAGTCTACGAAATTGTAGGCGCTTTTCGAAAAGCTTCCAATGCCGTATTTTGATGGTAAGCTTGAGATTGGTAATAAAATCCCTGCTGAACGATTCATTTGTTTTCCTCCCTCTGGGTATCACTTTTTTTATGAAAGAATTCATATACCTGCTCTGCAGCTCTGCGGTTCATGGACGGCACCTGAGCCAGTTCCTCGACCGATGCCTGACGGATCTCCTCCTGGGTCGGAAATGCTTTCATCAAAGCTTTTCTCCTTGCCGGGCCGATGCCGTCAATGTCGTCCAGGATTGAATGTACCTGATCCTTCGTCCGCAGACTTCTGTGGTATTCTATTGCAAATCGATGGGCTTCGTCCTGAATCCTTGTAATAAGGCGAAAGCCTTCGCTGTTCCGATCAATGGGAATTTCCCGGTTCTCAAAATATAATCCTCTGGTACGATGTTTGTCGTCTTTGACCATACCGCATACCGGAATGTTCAAACGAAGCTCTGCAAGAACCTTCAAAGCCACATTGACCTGTCCTTTTCCGCCGTCCATCATGATCAGATCCGGAAGCTTTGCAAAACCACCAATCGTTTCTTTTTCCATTTCCTGCAGTCCATGGGTAAACCGACGTTTCAGAACTTCTTCCATGCAGGCATAATCGTCCGGTCCCTGAACTCCTCTGATCTTAAATTTTCGATAATCACTGCGTTTCGGTTTTCCATGCTCATATACGACCATAGAACCTACATTTTCAAAACCGCTGGTATTGGAAATATCAAAGGCTTCGATCCGTGACATTCCGGAAAGTCCTAACCAGCCGGCAATCTCTTTTGCCGCCCCAATGGTTCTTCCTTCCTCCCGCTTGATCTTTTCCTTATCCTGACTCAATACCAGATGTGCATTTTTGGCAGCCAGCTCCACCAGTTTTTCCTTCTGACCAATCTTCGGAACCCGAAGATAAACTTTCTGGCCTTTGCGGCTGCTCAGCCACTGACTGATCACTTCCCCGTCCTCAATTTCCGTCTGAAGCATCAGTTCCTTCGGAACAAAAGGTGTTCCCGCATAAAACTGCTTCACAAAGCTGCTTAAGATTTCCGACGGCTTTTCTGACGGCGCTGTTCTCAGATAGAAATGATCCCTTCCGATCAGACGGCCTTCCCGGACAAAGAATACCTGTACCACCGCATCTTCCCCGTCTCTTGCCAGAGCAATGACGTCTTTATCTTCCCCGTCACTGTTGGAAATCTTCTGTTTCTGTGCAATCTGCTTAACGCTGCCAATCAGTTCCCGGTATTCGATCGCCTGTTCAAATTCCAGACTTTCAGAAGCTGCCATCATTTTTTCCTCCAGCTCCTTCAGCACCGGATCAAAATTTCCATTCAGAAATTCCATAGCCTTTTTCACTTTTTCTGCATAGGCTTCTTCACTGATATACCCCTGGCACGGCGCATCACACTGTTTGATATGATAATTCAGGCAAGGACGTTCTTTTCCTGTGTCCTTCGGCAGATTTCTGCTGCAGGTGCGAAGCTTATAGATCCTGCGGATCAGCTCAATGGTATCCTTTACCGCTCCTGCACTGGTATAAGGGCCGAAATATTTGCATTTATCCTTTTTCATCTGACGGGAAAAGAGAACCCGCGGATAAGCTTCTCTTGTGGTAACTTTAATGTAAGGATAGGTTTTGTCGTCCATCAGCATCGTATTATATTTCGGACGATGCTCTTTGATCAGATTACATTCCAGTACAAGTGCTTCCAGCTCCGAGTCTGTGATGATATACTCAAATCTTGCGATCTTTGTTACCATTTGCTCGATCTTCGGCCCTTTATTCCGACTGGTCTGAAAATATTGACGCACACGATTTTTCAGGGAAATGGCTTTTCCCACATAAATGATCTCGTCTTTTTCATCGTGCATCAGATAAACCCCCGGTTTTCCGGGCAGCTTTTTTAACTCTTCCTGAATATCAAACATTTCGCTGTTCTCCATTGTTATTACTTTTAGTATACTCCCGCCATGCAATTTTGTAAATGAAAGAAGCATGGATTTGCAGAAAATTTGCACAATCTTGCATGCTATTTTCATTCATTTCTGTAAAATCTATCCAATCACAGAAAATGTACTCCACGCAAAAACAGGATATGCCTTAAGGCATATCCTGCTGTACAGTTTCCGGTTCCGGGATTCCCTTTACTTCTCGGAAAATCCTCATAAACTCTTTTCCTGTAATTGTTTCTTTTTCAATCAGATATTCTGCGATCTTGTCCAGAGCTTCCCTGTTTTCCATAAGAAGTCTCTTGGCTTCCTCATAGGATTCTCTCAGAACTCTCATGATTTCCTGATCCACCTCTGCAGCTATCTGTTCACTACAGTTTAATCTTGTTCCATTATCAAGATACATGCTTTCCTGAGATTCCAGTCCCATCATGCCAAATTTTTCGGACATACCATACTGGGTGATCATGGCTCTTGCAATTCTGGTCGCCTGCTGGATATCATTTGCAGCACCGGTTGTCACCGTATCAAAAACGATTTCCTCTGCTGCACGTCCGCCTAAGAATCCGACGATCATCGCCTCGATCTCTTTTTTGGTATTCAGATATTTTTCTTCCTCCGGTACCTGAAGAACATATCCCAAAGCTCCCATGGTTCTAGGTACAATGGTGATCTTCTGCACCGGTTCTGCATCTTTTTGCAGTGCATTGACCAGCGCATGGCCTACTTCATGGTAGGAAACGATTCTTCGCTCTTCCGGTTTCATGATGCGGTCTTTCTTTTCTTTTCCTACCAGAACTACTTCCACAGCCTCAAACAGATCCTTCTGGGAAACCGCTTTTCTTCCGTGTTTTACTGCAAGGATCGCCGCTTCATTGATCATATTGGCAAGATCAGATCCTACCGCACCGCTGGTAGCAAGACCAATGGCTTCCAGATCTACTGTTTCGTCCAGCAGCACATTTTTTGCATGTACTTTTAAAACATCTACTCGTCCCTTCAGATCCGGTTTGTCTACGATTACCCGGCGGTCAAAACGACCCGGGCGGAGTAATGCCTGATCTAAAACTTCCGGTCGGTTGGTGGCTCCAAGTACAAGGATTGCCTTATTTGTTTCAAAACCGTCCATTTCTGCAAGCAGCTGATTCAATGTCTGTTCTCTTTCATCATTGCCGCCGAAATGGGAATCTCTGCGTTTTCCGATGGCATCAATTTCATCGATAAACACGATACATGGTGCATTTTTCTTCGCTTCCTCAAAAAGATCACGAACACGTGACGCACCCACACCTACAAACATTTCCACGAAATCGGAACCAGACAGGGAGAAAAACGGTACTTTCGCTTCTCCTGCTACCGCCTTGGCAAGCAATGTTTTACCGGTACCCGGAGGTCCCACCAGCAATGCTCCCTTCGGCAGTTTCGCACCGATCGCTGTATATTTTTCAGGATTATGCAGGAAATCCACCATTTCCTGTAAGGATTCCTTGGCTTCGTCCTGACCTGCAACATCTTTAAACAAGATTCCTGTCTGTTTCTGGATATAAACCTTTGCTTTGCTCTTGCCGACGCCCATAACACCGCCGCCGCCCATGCGCTTCATCAAAAAGCCCATTGCGAACCAGATGATCACCAGCGGCAGGATAATGCTGGCAAGTTCCAGAATAATGGAAAGAGTCGTATCCGGGGTAACACCGGTCACATTTTTGATTCCGGCTTCTTCCAGTCGCTCTACCACGCGGTCATTGCTTTCCAGCTTATAGGTATAATAGTTCAGCTGGGTCTTTTCGGAAATCTTTGCTTTTGGTGTAATATTCAGCTGATTTCCTTCAATTTCTACACTTGAAATGGTTTCATCTTCCACCATATCAAGAAATTCCGTATAAGTGATCTCTTTACTGGAAGAATTTCCAGTGTCACCAAAATACGTCCATGCAAGCATCACGATGCTGCACATCATCAGGAACATAAACAGGGACTGTCTGTTCTTTGGCTTTTTATTGTTTCCTCCCCCGTTATTCTGCTCCTGCTTCGGGGTTCTATTCTCGTCCATTCATTGCCTCCTCTAAGGATTATTTGCTGTACAGTCTGGAGCCTTCTCTCTTTGGTTCTGAAGTAAGGTTAATCTGCAGTTTTTTCAGCACTCTTTCGTCTGCTTCCGAAAGAATGACGCTGGTGTGCATTTCACAACCTTTTAATTTTCCAAGCTGTTCGATCGCTTTTTTTGCGTTTTCATCATGTACTGCACAAACAGACAATGCCAAAAGCATTTCGTCTGTGTGAATACGCGGATTTCTGTTGCCCAGATGTTTGACCTTTAAATCCTGGATCGGTAAAATGACCTCCGGTGCCAAAAGATGGATATCCGGAAGCTCTGCCAATGCTTTTAATGCATTCATCATTACCGCCGCACAGGCACCCAAAAGCGGTGTTGTCTTTCCGGTCACGATCTGTCCATCCGGCAGTTCAATGGCTGCTGCCGGCGCATTGGTCTTTTCTTCTACCTCGATTGCCTTTTCCACAACAACACGATCGGTCTCTTTGATTCCCGCCTGATTCATCAGCATTTTCAGCTTGTACAGGGAATCTTCCACTTCCTTACCTTTTGCTTTCTGTACCAGTGTCGTATAGTAACGGCGAATGATCTCCTCTCTGGAAGCTGCGGAAACCGCCTCATCATCATAGATGCAGTTTCCTACCATGTTAACGCCCATATCTGTCGGTGACTGATAACGGCATTCTCCATAGATTCTGGTAAAGATCGCATTCAGCACCGGGAATACTTCCACGTCACGGTTATAGTTGACTGCAACTTTTCCGTAAGCGGATAAGTGGAACGGATCGATCATATTAACATCATTTAAGTCTGCTGTCGCAGCTTCATAGGCTAAATTTACCGGGTGCTTCAGCGGAATGTTCCAGATTGGGAAGGTTTCAAACTTCGCATATCCGGCTACATTACCTCTTTTATATTCATTGTATACCTGAGATAAACAGGTCGCCATTTTTCCGCTGCCCGGACCCGGTGCAGTCACGACGATCAAGGATCTCGAGGTTTCAATATATTCATTTCTTCCAAATCCGTCATCACTCAAAATGTGATCGATGTTTGACGGATAGCCTTCGATGGAATAATGACGGTAGGTCTTGATTCCAAGGGTTTCCAGATATTTTTCAAAGGCTGCCACTGCCGGCTTGTCTTCATAGCGGTTCAGTACTACACTTCCCACATAAAGCCCATAGCTTCGGAACACATCGATCAGACGAAGAACATCCTGTTCATAGGTAATTCCCAAATCGCCTCGTACTTTTGCGTTTTCTATGTCATTGGAATTGATCACGATGATGATCTCTGCCTGCTCCTTCATCTGAAGCAGCATTTTCAGCTTGCTGTCCGGTTCAAAACCAGGAAGCACTCTGGAAGCGTGATAATCATCAAAAAGCTTTCCGCCGAATTCCAGATATAATTTTCCACCAAACTGCGCAATTCTCTGTTTGATCTCTCTGGACTGGGTTTCCAGGTATTTTGCATTGTCAAATCCTTGTTTTAACATAACACTCATCCTCTTTCATCTGTACAGAATGTGGGGTTCTCCATACAGTCAAATTAAAAAATATCTCCCCAATATAAATTAACAACGATACCAGTATATCTGATTTGTTCGATTTTGTATATCTAAAAATGAGAAAAAATCCGCAAAGCAAATCTTTTCTCATTCCTTATCAGCAAATACACATTCTGCCTCCGCAGCAGCAGTTGCAGATCATATTTGCGATACAGATCTTCATGCAGATATCAGAGCTTCCGGAAGAATATTCGTAAAATGGTCCCTGCATATCCCGGTACCACATTCCGCCGCCCTCCAGCTGCTGAACCAGCTGACGATACTGGAAATTTCCCGGCTCCATTGCCGAAGCCTGTTTTGCATGCTCCAGTGCAATGACATTGTTACCGGCACCGTTATTTGCAATGGCACTGTAGTAATACCACATTGCATTTCTGCCCTGCATGGCATTTAACACGTTCAGCGCCTCTTTAAAATGTCTGCTCTGGATATAGTTGGCTGCGGCCCGCATGTGACTTTCATACTCACTGCTTCCGCCGCTCTGCCGGTTTTGGTAGCCCCCAAATCCGGAACCGAATCCACCATAGCTTCCATAGCCTCCGGCGCTGCCCATTTCCTTTTCTTTCATGATCTGGTCATAGGCCTGCTGTACCATTTTGAATTTTTCTTCCGCTGCCTCTTTGTTCGGATTGTTGATGTTGGCATCCGGATGATATTTTCTGCTCAAATTTCTGTAAGCTTTCTTTATTTCTTCATCAGAAGCCCCACGGGAAATCCCCAGGACCTGATAAGGATCATACACCATTATTTTTCTTTTTGTTCCTTTCTTTTCTGCTTCACCTGATCATACCGGCTCCACACACCGGAATACAGAATGTTTCGCAGAATTTGTACATTTTCCACAATCGGCAGCCGTTCAAAGGCTTTCGAACATTCTGCCATCATCATCAACAGCACCTGACCTGCAGATTCTTCAAAATCTTCCCTCTCATAGGCTTCTTTAAAAGGATTATAGGTTCCTTTTTCAATATCCATCGGAATATCCTCATATGCGTCCATCAGATAGATAAATTTTCCGAAGAAAAAGCCCATACGCCGTAAGGTTTCTTCCCATTCGTCCTGGCGGTACGCAAAAATCTCCGCCATGATCTCCCCGAATGCACCTGCTACCTCATCGATGCTGCGGCTCTCTGCTTTTTCGTAAGCATGGATCAGATCCATACACTCACTGATCTTTTGAATTTTCTGAGGATATCTTTCATATACCTGTCTGTTTTGCTTTTTCAAAAGTGCTGCCAGCATCCCCTGTTTGATCTTCCGCTCATCATTCCAGTCATCGAGACATTTTTCATAGGAGAGCAAAAGATTCATATCCGCCGTATAATCGGTAAATTCATTCTGGCGGTACAAATGCTTTTCCACCGGGTGTGCCGCACATCTCCGGTACCCGCTGACTGTTTCCGGTTCATAGAGACTGGTCAGCAGCAATGCCAAAAATGTCATGTCGTAGCTTAATGTGATCTGTCCTCTTTTTCCGTAGCGTTCCTTTAAGCTTTTGCAAAGACCGCAGTAATAAGACTGATACATATCAAACTCCCGGAATTTCATTTCCGGTTTATTTACGACAATATATCCAAACATGGTTAACTCCTCTTTCCGAATTCCTGCTTACATTTCGGGCAGGTCACAATAATGGAACCTTTGCCCTTCGGGATTCGGATCTTCTGCTTGCAGAACGGACACTGGTAAATGTGGTAGATCTTTTTCTGCTCACGCATTCTTTTATGATTTTCCCACTGATACTTCCATTTATTCTTCAGCGTAAGGAATTTCTGATTTTCTGCATATCTGGCAGAACAGTTTTTGGAAAACATTCTGAAGTAAGAATAAATCAAACACACCCAAAATAGCAAGTTAAAAATAGAACTTCTTGTCAGAAGGTTTAAAATGATCATCACCATGGAAACGCCCAGTAAAAATTTGGAGAAATCATCGGTTCCATACCGTCCCTGCATAAATCGGTAAATCTTTTCTTTCATAGGTAAATACTCCTGTCTTGATTCGATAGAACTAGTTTAAGCGTTCAGTCCCACTTTTTCAATGAATTATCAATAAAAAAGTATAAACAAACCATAAAATCCGATGTTTTCCGCTATTTTCCCAGGGTTCCGCTCCCGAATTCTTTACAATCCGAAAGAAATTGATTATACTGAACACGATCTGAAGGATCACATCAATACAAAGGAGAGAAAAGTGATGAAAAAGTTTTTAGAAGAATTTAAAGCTTTTATTTCCAAGGGTGATGTTGTCAGCATGGCAGTTGGTCTCATGGTCGGATCTGCATTTACTTCGATCATTACCTCACTGAATACAAACATCATTGCTCCAATCCTTGGTATCATCATGGGTGGCGTTGATTTTTCCGGTATTTCCTTTACCCTGGGGGCAGAAGAAATTGAAGTCGGCATTTTTATTCAGTCAGTCTTCAATTTTCTTATTACTGCTTTTGTCCTTTTCCTTGTTGTAAAATTATTTAACAATTTCAAGAAAAAAGAAGAAGCAAAACCGACTCCGCCTCCGGCAGAACCGGAAGATGTCAAGCTTTTAAAGGAGATCCGGGATCTTCTCAAAGAGCAGAAATAATTGATGAGAATGCAAATATGGGGAACTGCCGCTGCAGTTCCCCATTCTTCTTTTAAAATCCTTATTCTACCGGTAATTTGAAGTAATTTCTTGCATTGTAGTAAGAAATATCTTTTACGATTTCTTCCAGTACTTCCATATCTGCCGGGAATTCTCCGTTTTCTACCCAGCCGCCGATCAGGTTACACAGAATCCGACGGAAATATTCATGTCTTGTGTAGGACAAAAAGCTTCTGGAGTCGGTTAACATTCCTACAAATCCGGAAAGGTTTCCTAAATTTGCAAGAGAAACCATCTGATCGATCATGCCTGTCTTGTTGTCATTGAACCACCATGCAGAACCCTGCTGGATCTTTGCACATGCGGTAGAATCCTGGAAGCAGCCAAGGATCGTTCCGATTGCTGCATTGTCTACCGGATTCAGGCTGTAAAGTACAGTTCTTGGAAGGGAATCTGTTTCTGCCAATGCATTCAGGAAATCCGCAAGTTCTCCGGACGGTGTGTCGCTGCTGATACAGTCAAAGCCGGTATCCGCACCTAATTTGGCATACATGGCTTTGTTGTTGTCACGTTTTACGCCATAGTGGAGCTGCATACCCCAGTCTACTCTCACATATTCCTTACCAAGGAACATCATGCATGCAAATTTGAATTTCAGTTCTTCTTCCCATGTCACTGCTTCACCGGCAAGTCTCTTGGCAAAGATTGCTTCGATCTCATCTTCTGTCGCCGGGTTATACATCACATATGCCAGGCTATGGTCAGAAATACGACAGCCGTTTGCATGGAAATAATCCAGACGTTTTACCAGAGCAGCTTTTAGATCTTTAAAGGTTTTGATCTCCACCTCTGCTACTGCACTTAATTTTGCCAAATATTCCAGATATTCCGGTTTTTCAATGTTCATTGCCTTTTCCGGTCTCCAGGAAGGAGCAACTACTACATCAAAGGTTGGATCCTCTGCGATCTTCTGATGCCATTCCAGAGAATCGATCGGATCGTCTGTTGTTCCGATAAAGGTTACATTGCTCTGTTTGATCAGGGCACGTGCTGTCATGGAATCTTCCTGCAGTTTTTCGTTGCAGAGCTTCCACACTTCATCTGCAGTGTTTTTGTTCAGATATCCATGATATCCGAAATATCTCTGTAATTCCAGATGGCTCCAATGGAACAGTGGATTTCCGATCGCTTTTCCGAGACATTCTGCCCATTTACAGAATTTTTCATAATCAGAAGCGCCTCCGGTAATGTAGAATTCGTCTACGCCGCAGGAACGCATGAATCTCCATTTATAGTGATCGCCGCCCAGCCATACCTGGGTGATATTTTCAAATTTTCTATTTTCTGCAATTTCTTTTGGATTGATATGGCAATGGTAGTCGATAACCGGTACCTGTGCCGCAAATTCGTGATAAAGTTTCTTTGCTGTTTCTGTTTCAAGGAGAAAATCCTTGTCCATAAATGCTTTCATTATTTTGTACCTCCGCAAAATAGTCCATCTACCTTTGTAGATCAGCCACTTGTATTCTAGCATACTTCCCTAGAGAATGTTTCAGTTTTTTTCGTGAATTTCTTAAGTTTTTCCGTAAGATTCTGCTATCTTCTGCCTGTTTGCCGGATCTTGACGATCAGTTTCTTCTGATCCTGACAATAGATTTGATATAAAGGCTCTGTTGCCTGCCGGAATTTGTCCTTTTCTTCCTCGGACAGCCGGATCACCTGTACCCCAAACTCCAAGGCAAGTTCTTCGGATTTCTTTTCCTGTTCCTGCCAAAGGGCTCTTTGATAAACCGCTGACTCCCTGGCACACTCTGAAATGATCGTCTGATCCTCCTTTGAGAGCTTTTCCCAAGTATATCTGCTGCAGAGCTGGATCTCCGGTATGCGCATATGCTCGTCCAAAGTATAATATCCTGCTACTTCAAAATGCTGTCTTTTTTCATAAGACGGCCAATTGTTCTCCGCTCCCTGTACCAGTCCCCGTTCCAAAAGAGAGTAAACCTCGGAATAATCTTCCTGCACCGGCTCTGCCCCCAGACATTTTACAAAATCTGCCATCAAAGCAGAATCCTGGACACGAATCTTTTTTCCGGCAAGGTCTTCCGGCTTTCGGATTTCCCCATCTGCCGTATAAAAATTTCTCGCTCCTGCATCATACCAGGAAAGACCGACCAGGTCCAACTGATCCACTGCTTTTAAAAAGGTATCTCCGATCTCACCGTCCAATACCGCCCACATATGTGCGGAGTCCCGATAAAGATAAGGCATTTGCAGCACATTCAGCTCTTCCAGATCATCGGTCAGCTCTGTCAGGGAAACTCGGGCAAAATCAACACCGCCGTAACGCAGCTGGTCCACCACCTCGGATTCCTCTCCCCGCTGTCCGCCGGACTGAATCAGGATTCTGATCCTTCCCCCGGTTCGTTCCTCTACCAGTTTGGCAAAGTATTCCGCCCCTAAAGCAGTTGGATAATCTGCGTCCTGATTTTCCGCATAGGAAAACACGTATTCCGGAACCATTTTTCTGTTTTGAGTCTTCCAAAGAACCACACCTGACAGGATCAAAAGAAGCAGGAGCCCGCAATTTCTGATCTTTGTTTTCATTCTTCACCCTTCTTTGCGCTGTGCAGCACGCGGAAACGATATTCTGTCGGTGTGATTCCCACCGTTCGTTTAAATACCCGGGCAAAATAATTAGAATCCCGATATCCCACCTCTGCACTCACATCTTTGATATTGATGGCAGGATCCCCTAAAAATATCTTCGCCTTTTCTATCCGGTACTCCGTCAGGTAAACCAGGAAGCTTTTGTCAAAGCACTGTTTAAAGATCTTGCAGAAATACGCATCGGAATAGTTCATGGATCCGGCAACATCCTGCAGGGAAATATCTTCTTTATAGTGCTTCGCAATGAAATCCCGGATATTATCTGCCACCGCATTCATTTTAATATTTCCGTGATGATTCTCCGGCGGCAATGTCTTTTTATCCGGATTTCTTTTTTCTGACCGCTGGCTCAGATAAATTGCTTCCTCCAGATTCGCTGTCAGTTCCCGCTCAGAAAGGGGCTTCAGCAGGTATTCTTGTGCATGCACATGGATCGCGCGCTTTGCATAATCAAACTCGTCAAATGCTGTGATAAAAATGATCACCGCAAATTTATCAAACTTCCGGATCGCATCTGCTGCATCCAGACCGTCCATACCCGGCATTTCAATATCAAGCAGCGCAATCTGGCATTGCTTTTCCTCATAAAGCCTGATTGCTTCCCTTCCATTGGACGCCTTTACGATCTCCACGTTTTCCGGAAAATTTTTCATGATCATACGCTCGATGATCATGCGCTCGATGGGTTCATCGTCAGCTATCAGTATTTTTACCATCTCTGTCTCCTGTCCTTCAATGAGTCTGATCCCCCGGGATCAGCAGCTTGATCAACGTACCCCGATTTTCCCTGCTGTAGATCATAAATTGTCCTTCCGGATACATAATCTTAAACCTTCGATAAACATTGCCTACACCGATGCTGTCACGGCTGACATTGTCTTCTTCTAATTTTTCTTTTAATATCTTCAATTTTTCTTCTGACATTCCTACACCGGTATCATGAACGGTGATCATGGTCATGCCCTCACGCTCCCACACTCTGATTCTGATCCTTCCGCCTTCCTCTTTTGGGGAAAGACCATGAATAATGGCATTTTCCACCAGCGGCTGAAAGGTAAATGTCGGAATGATCGTCCGTTCAATATCCGCAGTGCAGTCAATCTCAAATTTTAACCGCTCCCCAAACCGCATATGCTGAATGTAAAGATAATCCCGTACAATCTTCAGTTCCTGGGAAAGTGCTGCCTCTGCACTGGAATTTTTCAGATTATACCGGAACAGGCTGCTCAGTGCCTGGATCATTTTTTCTGTTGTAGCGGCATTTTCCAGCATTGCCATACCGCCGATCACATTTAATGTGTTAAACAAAAAGTGAGGATTGACCTGATTAACCAGCACCTCCAGTTTCATGGTTTCCAGTCTGCGCTCTGCTTCCATGGAGGATTTCATTTGATTAAATGCCCGGATTAATTCACCTATCTCGTCCTGATTTTCCACCGGAATATCTTCAACTTCATATTCCTTCTGTGCAATGCGCCTTGCTGACTGCATCAGACGCAGGATCGGGCCGACAATGGTGCGGTTCATTGCTTTACTCAGCCGGATCACCAAAAGAAGCACCATCATTGCTGCAGCCGCCATCACTGCAGAGATTCCGATTACCATCGGCAATTTTGCCTGATATACCGCACTTCCCGAAGACAGTGTCTGACTCATCAGTTCCACACCGTAACTTCTTAAATAATCCTGCATATCATAAATTTCATACAGCTGATCAATATAGAAGGCGGTTCCTTCCGTCATCAAAAAGAGCTCATCTAGCTGTTCTTCATAAACCTCATAGCTGTTTTTGATCGACCAGGTAATTCCATAGCGTTCTTCCCCGATTACCTCATAAGAAAACGGCAGTTCCTCTACACTTTTTTTCGTTGTTTCTGCAGCCTTCCAAAAAAGCTGTTCATTTTCTCCCGTAGGATTTTTAATGTACTGTCGGAAAAGACTGCCCTCATTTTCAATGGCCTGTACAAAGACACTGCTTTTGGAGCTTTCTCCCAAAATATCGTTGAAATCTCCCAGAGAGAAATATGCCACCCAGATATTAAATAATGTAGACAGAAAAATACACGAAAATACTGTAAACACATAAACCTTCAGTTTTTGACGAATCGTACAGTTCTGCCACTTCTGTTCCAGGTTAAGCTTTTGCATGATTCCACCGCTCTGCTGCCCGGCTTACCAAAAATTCTGCCAGATAGCTTAGCAGGATTCCCATTACGGCACCTGCAAGTACATCGGTTGGATAATGTACCCCCACATAAAGTCTTGAGAAACCGATCAGACATGCCAGGATCACCGATGGAATCCCCAGTTTTTTCGGCAAATGACGGTAGAATACTGCCGCTGCTGCAAAGGAGCTTGAAGTATGTCCCGAAGGGAACGAAAACTCTGACGGTATCGGGATAATGATCTGCAGTTCCTGAAAGGTTACATACGGGCGCGGCCGCTGTACAATATTTTTAATGAGATAATTGTTGATCAGTAAAGAGCCCAGCAGTGCTACTGCACTGAGAACACCGACCTTTCGGGTCTTTTTCGGAATCAGCAGAAGGATCGTTGCCAGGATCCAGATCCAGCCGCTATCTCCCAAACTTGTAATTCCGATCATCAAACGGTCTAAAAGAGGATTTCTCACAGATTCCTGTAAAAACAAAAGAAAACCTCCATCTAAATTCAATAACGCTTCTAACATTTTTTTCTCCTCTCGGATTTTCTTTTTAATTTAATTATACAAAAAACAGGGGAAAAGAACAAGAGTCCTCAGGACGAAGGTCTTGAGGACTCTTTGGTATCTTTCTCTTTTTAGGAATTCAATTTTTTCTGAAGCCAGTCTTTTCCGTTTACAAAACGTTCCACGATAAAGCTGACCACATAATCTCCAGCTGCATTGACCATGGTTGCAGGCGGATCTACCAGGTTTCCAAGTGCCAGTGCAAACGGGTACGCCACTGCAAGCTGTTCCGGGAAGAAGATCGTACAGAGAACCAGTTCTCCTGTGCCGCCGCCACCAGGGATTCCTGACATTGCAACAGAAGAAAAGATTGCCACGATGATCGCCAGAACTGCACGCCATGTGTTAAAGTCCTGACCAAAAATTCCGAACAGGAACGCAACTTTAATGATCGCTGACATTGCAGAGCCGTCCATATGCATAGTCGCACCAAGCGGAAGTACGATGTTGGAAACATCTTCGGAAATTCCGGTTTCTTTTGCAGCTTCCATATTTGTCGGAATGGTAGCTACACTGGAACAGGTTCCAAAAGATACTGCTGCAGGTTTAAACAAATGCTGGAACATCACCTTCACTGCACCTTTTCCTCCGCCGACCCTTGCATAGATCGGGAAAGAAGCAAACATATAAATGAAGCATACGGCATAGTAGAAGATTAAAGTACGTCCGTAGTCTCCGATCAATTCCGGACCATAGGTTGCAACCAGTGTTGCAAAAAATCCGAAGAAACCGATCGGTGCATAGTATGTAATGATCTTTACAGTGTTCATGATACATTTTGTCATATCTTCCAGAAGCTGTGCAGACTTTGTTTCCGGTCCGCCGGATAACTGGATTCCGAAACCGATCAGGATTGCAAAAACGATCAGCGGAAGAATTGCTTTACGGCTCCAAAGTTCCATGAAATCAGGTTTTGTAAAGAAGTTAATGAGCATATCGGAAACACCGAGGGTTCCTCCGATCTCACCTTCCACGATTTCATAGGTTCCGCCTACTACCGGGAAAATGCGGACAAGCACATACATCAAAAGTGCTGCGATACCTGCGGTAACGCAAAATGTAAGGATCGTAACGCCCATGATCTTTCCGGCACGTTTTGCACTGCTCATATTCGCGATCGCAGATGCAATTGAACAAAATACCATCGGCACTACCACACAAAACATCAGATTGGTGAATACCGTTCCCAGCGGCTCTAAAACTGTAGCCCCCGGCCACACCAGACCTACAACGCAGCCTGCAATGATGCCGACAAGCATGCAGATAATAAATCCATAATTTTTCAAAAGATTCTTCATTCTTTTTCCTCCCTGCAGGATTTTCTCCTGTTTTTTCTATTGTTCTCATTCTATTACGCATTTCTTGCATATAAAATGCATTCTATGCTATGATATGTGCAAATCATGCTGTTTTGAGGTAATCATGAACGAAAAATACGAAAAAAAAGGATATCTTCTGGAGGATTTTCGCCTTTTTCATCAAAAGGATCACGGCGAGACCAAGGTTGACTATCATTATCACGAATTTTATAAGCTGATCTTTTTCATTTCCGGAAAGGGCGGATATTTTGTTGAGGGTAAACGTTACTCCCTGGCACCCGGGGATATTATCCTGATCGGAAAACATTGTGTCCACCGGCCGGAATTTGAAAGCGGAACCACCTGTGAACGTCTGGTTCTTTACCTTTCTCCGGAATTTCTGGAACGGGAGTCCTCGGCCTTCTGCTGTCTGACCGATTGTTTTTCCAAAGAGTACGATCATGTACTCCGTCCGAAGGAAACAACCCAACGGAATCTTTTTTCTCTCGTTTCAGAGATTGAAGATGAGCTTTCTGATAACCGTTATGGCTGCGAAATCTCCAGTACCGGAATACTTTTAAAGCTTTTGATTGAAATCGCACGAAGCATTCTCCACCAGGATGTACAAAAACCGGCACCTCTGCTTCCAAAGAGCAGACGCATGCAGGATCTTGTTCATTATCTCGATGAACATTTTACGGAAGAATTAAATATCGATGCGCTAGCCGAAAGATTTTACATCAGCCGTTATCACATGATGCGGCGCTTTCGTGAAGAAACCGGAACCAGCATTCATGCTTACATTTCCGACCGCCGTCTGCTGCTGGCACGAGATCTGATTCAACAGGGATCTCCGGCAACGGAAGTATGTTTCCACTGCGGCTTTGGAAGCTATTCTTCCTTTTCCCGCGCTTATATAAAATTTTTCGGGACTACACCTACCGGCAGGAATCATTTTCCTGCGCCTTTGGAAGAATCCCTGGAATAGCTAAAGCCTCAAAAAGAAAAAACTGTGATCACTCTCTCGTGATCACAGTATATTTTTCACTGCATTCAAAGCTGTCTTTGATC
>CAZOJX010000005.1:0-31988 GCA_964580255.1 uncultured Lachnoclostridium sp.
GTGTACTGCCTTATATTGGGCTTATGATAGACATGGGTATCGTAGTGCCAAGCGACAACTCATTGAAACCGTACACGATTGTGAAAACAAAAGAAGAAATACAAGAGATTATGGCAAATTTTTATAAAGGCGTACCGTCTGCAACTGACAATGGCTCATTATATGACCAAGATTTACATGATATAGCAAACAACAGGCGGCATGCCTCAGATGGTATTTGAATATGTATTAAAGAAACATGGGATTGATCCGCTGAAAGACTTAACCATCGATCAGAGTATTGACTTTGGCAGTACTGCCGCAGCTTTCTCCGGCGGAAAAGGGGATTTCACAGTAGAATTTGAGCCTTCTGCTACTGCGCTGGAAACTGAAAAAGCCGGCTACGTAGTCGCTTCCTTAGGTGAAGCTTCCGGCTATGTTCCTTACACCGCATTTTCCGCAAAAGAAAGCTATCTTACGGAACATCCGGAAATCATTCAGAGTTTCACCAATGCTCTGCAAAAAGGAATGGATTATGTAAATTCACACACACCGGAGGAAATCGCCCAGGTTATCCAGCCTCAATTTGCTGAAACAGATCTTGACCAGCTTACTACCATTGTCAAACGCTATTATGAGCAGGATACCTGGAAAGAAAATCTGATCTTTGAAGAAGATGCTTTCATACTTTTACAGGATATCCTCATGGAAGCAGGCGAACTGGATGAACGGGTACCGTATGACGCACTGGTTACCACCACCTATGCGGAAAATGCCCTAAAATAGAATAAAATCCCTCCGAAGGCTCCTAATGGTTCCTTCGAAGGGATTCTTTAAAACTTCCTGCCACATTTTTACAATTCAGTTTCCACCATCTTCTCAAATGCGATCCGCTCTGCGCCATCTTCCAGATAGATCTTGCCACAATATTCGAATCCGTTCTTTGCCAGCATACGCTGCATGGAATGGTTATCCACATGGGTGTCATTTTTGATGCTGGTAATCCCCTGCGCCAGGCACATTTTTACCACTTCCTCCACCATGGCGCCGGCGATTCCCTGTCCTTTGCATTCTGCAGCCACTGCAACCCTGTGGATGGCAGCGTAAGGGATCTCTGTGGTTTTCCATGCACCTTCATAAATGTGCTCATAGGTCGGTTCTCCGTCAAACAGTACCGCCATCGTGCCAATGATCTGACCATTTTCTTCCATTACATAGCTGTAGCCCCCGGCAATATCCTGAGCAATCGCTCCTTCATTCGGGTAGCCATTCTGCCACTGGTCAATGTTCTGTTCCTTCATATAAGACTGTGCCTGACGGATCAGCTTCATGACCGCCGGAATGTCTGCGTATTCCGTCTTTCGAAAACGTCTTCCCCGGTCATAGGTTTCTAAGAAATGATGTTCCACACCGTTCTTTTTATAGGCAATGATGGTACTTAAATTTACATTTTCCACACTGCGGAAAATATTCATTTCAATGTGCGGGCTGACACTTCGAAACTGCTTCATGAGCATTTTCATTTCCTGACGTTTAGATTCACCTACACCGTCCTCAGCCTCTGAGATTTTTTCCGTAAACCGGCAGGCACATTGTAAAAATTCCAGATTGTGGTAATCCCGCCATGCCAGAATATCTTCTTCCTTAATTAAATACATTGGGCGGATCAGCTCCATACCCTCAAAATTGGTACTGTGAAGCTTCGGCATCATGGTCTGAATCTGGGCCCCATAAAGCATTCCCATCAAGATTGTTTCCACCACATCATCAAAATGATGGCCTAAAGCGATCTTATTGCATCCTAATTTCTTCGCATTGCTGTAGAGATAGCCTCGTCTCATGCGGGCGCACAGATAACATGGATTATCTTCAATCTCCACTACAGAATTAAAGATCGGGCTTTCAAAAATGGTCACCGGAATGTTCATCAGCTTGGCATTTTCTTCAATCTTTTTACGATTTTTCGGATTATAACCCGGATCCATTACCAGAAATACCAGTTCAAAGGGAAATTTTCCATGGCGCTGAAGTTCCTGCATCAGTTTTGCAAGGAGCATGGAATCTTTTCCTCCGGAAATACAGACCGCAATCCTGTCCCCTTCCTGAATGAGGTCATAATCATTGATAGCCTGAGTAAATTTTCTCCAGATCGGCTTTCTGAATTTCTTGATCAATGCCCTTTCGATTTCTTCATGTGGTTCTAATATTTTTTTCTTCTTTACTTGTTCTTCCATTCAATCAAATCCTTTACTACTTCTCCTGCGATGATCAGTCCTGCCACCGATGGCACGAAGGCAATGCTGCCCGGCACCGGTTTTCGCTCCTCTGTCTCACGCTTTATGGCTTCTTCCTTAGAATAGACCACTTTTAAGTGCTCAACTCCACGTTTCTTTAACTCTCTTCTCATGACCTTTGCCAAAGGGCAAACACTGGTCTTGTAAATATCCGCCACCTCAAACATGGCCGGATTCATTTTATTTCCCGCACCCATACTGCTGATAACCGGCACCCCTGCCTCCTTGGCACTTAAGATCAGATCGATCTTGGCTGTCACCGTATCTACTGCATCCACCACATAGTCATATTTTGTAAAATCAAACTGATTCCTCGTTTCCGGCAGATAAAAGCAGTTGTGTATCTCCACTTTTGTTTCCGGACAGATAGAATGGATCCGATCTTTCATGACTTCTGTTTTATATTTTCCCAGAGTCTCTCTGGTAGCAATGATCTGGCGGTTTAAGTTGGAAAGAGCTACCGTATCACTGTCGATAAGGTCAAAGGCTCCTACACCGCTCCTTGCCAGTGCTTCCACCACATAGCCGCCTACGCCGCCAATGCCAAACACCGCAACTCTTGCGTTTTTTAACCGCTCCAGGCCGTCATTGCCGATCAAAAGCTCTGTTCTTGATAATTGTTCCTGCATCATTGCTTTCATTCCTTTTTCATAAATTTCTGTCGGAGCATTTTTTCTGTCTCCTCCAAATGGGATTCTTCCACAATCTCCTTCAAATATGCAAGTTCCGTCCGCAGCCCTTCCACATGAGGAACTCTCCATGCCCCTGCATCACTTCCCAGGGAAATGTGTCCGCCCATATTTACAAATTTCTGTATACTGTTTAAATGGGCTTTCGTAATCTTTTCCGTCACTGTATCTTCAAACCTGCCGCCGCCCTTCAGATTTCCGATGGGCGAAACAGTCGGTGTCCAAAGCACCTGATTTTCTGCCATCGCCTGCAGGGCATCTTCATCACTATACGCACCATGCTCGATGCTGTCAACACCTGCCTGGGCTGCTGCCTCTATGGTCTTCGCCCCGTTGCAATGTGCCATCACTGCCATACCTTCTTCATGGGCAATGTGGATCATTTCCCGAATCAGCTCCGGCGTAACACCTTCTTCCGAAAGTTTTCCAAATTCCGTAAAATCAATGAGACCGCTGATCATGATCTTAATAAAATCACCGCCCTGGACTTTGACTTCCTTTACCAGTTCCTGATACTCTCTAAGATCCGTAAATTCCCGACCAACAATACTGCCGTAACGTCCTTTTTGATGAATGGCAAAGATTGGTGTCAAATAAGTAATGCCATATTCCGCAGAAAGCTCCTTCGCCCGTTTCGACACGCCATAGCAGTCACCGCCATCCCGGATAAATGAAATCCCGGCCGCTTGATATTCTTTCAATCTTCGGTGGATCACTTCCTCCACTACCCCGTTTTTATGGAGTCCCACGGCTTCTTTATAATTTTTTCCATCTAAGATGATGTGTGCATGACATTCTCCAAGCATTCCTGCCTCCAAAAATCTTTTGTAGAAATCTCATTTCCATGCTACACTAAAGACAGTCTATTTTGCAAGGAGTTTTATCATGGAAGAAAAAACAAATGTGATGCGCCTTCTGGAACAGAAAAAAATCCACTTCCAAAGTCATCATTTAGAAATCACCGAAGCCGTCAGCGGCGTAGAAATGGCAAAAATGCTGGAACAGGATCCGGCACAGGTATTTAAGACCTTAGTTACCGTTGGAAAAACAAAGGCAAACTACGTCTTTGTTATTCCGGTGGCTGAAGAACTGGACTTAAAAAAAGCAGCCAAATGTGTGGGAGAAAAATCTATTGAAATGATCAAATCCAAAGAACTGCTTCCGCTGACCGGATATGTTCACGGCGGCTGTTCCCCTATTGGTATGAAAAAAGCACTGAAAACCGTACTTCATGAAACCGCCAGAAATTTTGATTCCATCATCTTCAGTGCCGGAAAGATTGGCTATCAGGTACAAATGAACCCGAAAGATCTGGAAAAGCTGATCCGTCTTACTTACGCCGATGTGATCGTTTCCTGAGAATCATTGACAAAAAGCCTTTCATAAAGAAAAACCTTCATAAAATCTTAAAAGATTTCCTCTTGTTCTTTTCATGATTTTTTTATAGAATAACACTAGGTAAATATTCTATCATCTCTATGGAGGCAATGAATGAAAGTTCGAAATCTTTTTCTGATACTTTTGTTATTATCAAGTTTTTTATTATATGGATGTGGTAGTTCTTCGGATACTTCTGAGCGTGCAGAAATGCCTGCGGCAGAAGGTATTTCTGCACCCCAAGAGGCTGCTGCCGCAGAGGGGGCAGCGCCGCTGGAAAAAAAAGCAGCTGCACTGACAGAAAGTCATGTACCGGCAGGCGAAGAAAATATCATTGGAATTTTTGAAGGTCTGGAAGATAACCATACCGCCATTTTTTCCTTCGATGGTGCCGAGAGTGCATTCTATTTTGATGATCCGCCAGTTCAGGCAGTTCTCTTTGAAGCCATTCAGGGAAGCTCCTATACCTTATCCTATGAATATAATGACACCTTTGGAAATGTCATTTATCAGATCAGTGAATGATCTCAAGCAAAAAGCCACACCTTTCGGTGTGGCTTTTCTTACATCTATAACAAATTTTAGAGCTTTGTTACATTTGTAGCCTGTGGACCTTTCGCTCCGTTAACTACTTCAAATTCAACCGCCTGGCCTTCTTCTAATGACTTAAAGCCCTCCATGTTTAATCCTGTGTAGTGTACGAATACGTCATTTCCTGCTTCATCAGAAATAAATCCGTATCCCTTCTGGTTATTGAACCACTTTACTGTACCTTTACTCATCACCGGTACCCTCCTAAAAAGTTCTATGCATATAGGATCTTCCATCTATACATGTGTTTAGTTTATCATAGAATGAATAACCGGTCAAACACAATCGTACCGTGTTTCACACCCTTTTACACACGATTTATGCCGTTTCAGTGTTACTCTACCTCAACCACGCCGTCTGCTTTAACGGTGATCTTCATGCCATCTTTTACATAGTTTAAAAACTCATCGCCGAGAGAATCCACCACAGGCATTGTCACATGATCCACCCACACATCTGCAAGCACTGCGCCTGCAGCAGCAAGAGAGTCAATGTGGTTTGCAAAGAGCATACATGCCGGATTCTTTTCCATGGAACAGGCACAGTAAAGTACCAGACCGCCTGTTGTAGAACCGATTGTCTGCGGCAGACAAAGTGCCTTATTGATCAGTGGTTTTCCGTAAAGTTCCTGATTGCTCTGATCTCCGCATTTTACTTCTTTATCACCAAACTGCAATGCCATCTGAAGGGATGCCAAGGTATTAAATCCTTCTTTTGTTACAACCGCCTCTGCAGTGACTTCACCCGGAGTGATCACTCTGCCCTTAAACTGTTTCATTTGCTGCTACCTCCTGTAATCATTTCGAGAATTTCCCCATCCGTATAATATCTTGCACTCGTATAAGTACGAAGCTTATTCGATGAGGTGATCACCGGCATCTTTTTACAAAGAGGATTGTTCATATACATAAGCGGACAGATATAGGAAGTGATTACACCTGTACCTTTGAGTCTTTCTGCATACTCTGTTTTTTCAAAGGCTTCCAGAACCCCCGGTGCTGCAGTAAATACCGTATTCATCGTAACCTTCTTTTTACCATTCTTTTTCAGTTCTGTTTCCAGCTTGACTGTCCAGTCTTTCAGCTGTTCCAAAGAAAGATGCGGACAGCCCACAAAACAAAGCTTTGGTTTTGCATCAGGATTCTTCCAGATAACCGGATAGTTGTTTTTCACTCTTTCAAGCTCCGCATCATCGATCACATATTCCTTTGCTCCTTCTGCAATCAGGCTTTCGCCAAGTTCCACTGCTTCCGGAGTCAGGTTTGCGATATGATAAAGCCCAACTGCACCATTTGATGCAGTCGCCGCACCGAAGTCTTTAAGGTATGCGCGGGCAGAATCGTTTAGTTCATTGCCGATCCACTGATCAAGTCCCATAACATACGGAACATCTTCCATTACTTTCATACCAATGGCAGAACCGAGAAGCTGTGCCTCCGGCTTTTTGGTGGTCTGTACCTTAATAACCCAGGTTGCTTTTCTTCCTTCATCCGTCAACAGACCAAAATATGGAACATAGCCTACGATGGAACCCATAATATCAATGATTCCGGAATTTCGGTTACATCTCGCTCCCAGCACTGAATTGGCATAAACAACCGCACTGGATTCTGCCCAGGAAAGAATGTCTCCCTTTTTCGGTGTATTTCCTACCTCGTCCATATAGCAGGTACAGGTGAACGCATTCTGATCCATAAGGCCAAGCTTATCCAGCTGTTTTTCATAAAAATCCTGCTTTGTATACATAAACTTATTGAACACAAGATTCTGTAAGAAATTTGCAGGAACCTTCTTATCCAGCGGACGAGGATCAACTGAAAATTTCTGTTCCGATGCAACTCCCGCATCAAGAAGCTGCTGCATCAGATCATATACCGGTGACATAACCTTGAGTCCAAAGGAGGTTACAAGGTGATTGTATTTTGATGTGATCGGCACAAGCTTTTCCGCTTCAAAAGCGTCTCCGTACATCACTAAGGTTTTCATAACCTTTGCAAGCGTTTCTCCTTTTTCGCCATCGAGAATGGCCTGCTGTTCTTTTGTTAAAATCATTTCTATCCTCTCCTTACAGTTTCATACAAATGTCCCATGCGCCCCAGATAACGCTGCGGAGATTTCCAACTTTCTGTGCATCTCCGATCACATGAACGTGTTTGCTCTTTGCAGCGATCGGTGCAGGATTGTAGCCTACAGACAGGATCACAGAATCCGCATTCACGTTAAAGAGATTTCCTTCTTTATCTTTCAAAACAACACTTCCGTCGTTAATCTCTCCCAGGGAAGTTTCCAGATATACCGGAACCTGATTGGTCTTAAAGAAATCTCGCAGATAGCTGGTGTTTGCAAGACAGATTCCCGGTGTTGTAATAAGGTCATCCTGTGTTTCCACAATGACAGGCTTTTTGCCGTTCAAATACAGATCATATGCGATCTCACAGCCGGTAAGCCCGCCGCCGACAACTACAACCTGTTCGCCGACCGTTTTATTTCCAAGGAGATAATCTACGGCTTCGATCGCAGTTTCCGCACCTTTGACAGGAATTCTTTTCGCTTTTGCACCGGTTGCCACGATGATCTCATCTGCTTCGATTTTGGAAATATCCTCAACTTCCGTATTCATTTTCAGTTCGATCGGATATTTGGCAACTTCACGGATATACCAGGCAATAAGGTCTCTGTCTTTTTCCTTAAAGGAAGGTGCTGCCGCTGCAACAAATACACCGCCAAGCTTATCAGTTTTCTCATAAAGTGTCACCTGATGGCCTCGTTTTGCACAAACGATCGCAGCTTCCATACCACCGATACCGCCGCCGATGACAGCGATCTTCTTCTGCTTTTTCGCCGGTGTAAGATGATATTTCTTTGACTGCATGGTTTCCGGATTGAGGGCACAGCGGGCAAGTCCCATGGTATCCTTTAAATCCTGAGTATTGGCATGTCCCTTGGAAGAGGAGAAGTTAAAGCAGCCGCTGTGGCAGCAGATACAAGGCTTAATATCTTCAATTCTGTCTTCGATCAATTTGGTGATCCATTCCGGATCGGTTAAGAACTGACGGGCAACTCCTACCGCATCGATCTTTCCGTCAGCAACAGCCTTCGCGCCAACCTCTGCGTCCATTCTTCCGGCACATACGACAGGAATATCCACAAATTTCTTAATGTGCGCCACATCGTCCAGGTTACAGTTTTCCGGCATGTACATTGGCGGATGAGACCAGTACCAGGAGTCATAGGTTCCATTATCAGCATTTAACATGTCATAGCCTGCATCCTGTAAATATTTCGCTGCCTTTTCGGATTCTTCCATATTTCGACCGACCTCTGTATATTTCTCTCCCGGCATAGCACCTTCACAGAAGCCCTTCAGTTTTGATTCTACGGAATATCTCAGAGATACCGGATAATCTTCGCCGCAAGCTTCTTTGATCGCTTTTACAACCTCAGCTGCAAAACGGTAACGGTTTTCAAAGCTTCCGCCATATTCATCGGTACGTTTGTTAAAGAATTCGATTGCAAACTGGTCAAGAAGATAACCTTCGTGAACAGCATGAACCTCCACGCCGTCAACTCCTGCTTCTTTACAAAGCTTTGCTGTCTTTGCAAAGGCTTCGATAATTTCGTGGATCTGCGCTACCGTCATTTCCGGGCATTCAATGTCGTGAGCCCAACGGGATTTCTGCGGTGAAGGTGATGCAAGCTCATGAGAAGTATCGATCACCGGTTTGATCAGCGCTCTGGTAATTTTGTTTTTATGTAACGGTGCGATCATTTCCGTAATGGCCCAGGAACGTCCCATACCAGCAGTCAGCTGAATGAAAAGTTTTGCTCCTGTTTTATGGATCTCGTCCATATATTCTTTCAGATCTTCAAACATTTTCGGGTTCTGCCAAAGCCACTTTCCCCAGAAAGTATCACGCAAAGGTGCAATTCCCGGAATGATCAGACCTACATTATTCTGTGCTCTTTCCAGAAAGAGATTTGCCGCTTCTTTGTCAAAGTGACAGCCGGTAAGTTCAAACCAGCCAAACAGGGAGGTACCTCCCATAGGGCACATGACAATCCTGTTTTTAATCTCAACATTGCCAATTTTCCAAGGCGTAAACAGAGCCTCGTATTTTTCATCCGTTTTGTTCATAAAAGTATTCCTTTCATTGTAATATTTCTGATTTCAGAGAATGTAAAATTTATCATTTCGATTTCCATATTATACCTTACGCAGCCAAAAATAACAACTAATTCCCCTTGCGGTTGTTTTCCTGTCTTATGTTTCCCGTCTTGCAAATTTTTCTTGTTATTTTAAAAGATGGTGCTATAATCAGAAGTTAGAGATAGTTTTTAGGATTTATAGGAGATATAGATATTATGGAACATTTAGTTATCCCTGCAAACTATCGTTCAGAGTTAAATCTGTACGAGACACAGGAAGCGATCAAAACCATCAAAGACTTTTTCCAACAGGCACTTTCCGAACAGCTGACACTCCTTCGTGTCACCGCACCGTTGTTTGTGACTCCGGAATCCGGTCTGAACGATAACCTGAACGGTATTGAACGCCCGGTTGACTTTGACATTAAGGAACAGGACGGAAAAACTGCAGAAATCGTACAGTCCCTTGCAAAATGGAAACGATTTGCACTGAAAAAATATGGTTTCCATCCGGGAGAAGGACTTTATACCGATATGAATGCGATTCGCAGAGATGAAGTGGCAGACAACATTCACTCCATCTTTGTTGATCAGTGGGACTGGGAAAAGATCATTTTAAAAGAACAGCGCAACAAAGACACCTTAAAAGAAGTGGTTAGAAAAGTTTATAAAGCGATCAAAAAGACGGAAAAATATATGTCAATCCGTTATGATTACATAGAAGAAATCCTTCCAAAGGACATTTTCTTCATCACTTCCGAGGAATTGGCTGAAATGTATCCGGGCTATACTCCAAAGGAACGGGAAGATAAGATCGCAAAACTGAAAGGTGCCGTATTTATCATGGGCATTGGACATGAAATGCCGAACGGAGAACGCCATGACGGTCGTGCACCGGACTATGATGACTGGAACTTAAACGGTGACATCATCGTATGGTATCCCCTGTTAAATCGTGCCTTAGAGCTTTCCTCCATGGGAATCCGCGTAGACAGAGATGCACTTCTTAACCAGTTAAAGATTGCCGGCTGCGAAGAACGGGCAGAACTTCCGTTCCAGAATTCTGTAATCAACGGTCAGCTTCCATACACTATCGGCGGCGGTATCGGTCAGTCCCGTCTGTGTATGTTCTATTTAAGAAAAGCACATATCGGAGAGGTGCAGTGTTCCATCTGGCCGGAAGATATGCGTGAAGAAGCAGAATACTGCGGAATCAAACTTTTATAATTGACTAAAAAAAGAACGAGATTTTTCAATCCCGTTCTTTTTTATTTATGGAAGTTCAATTTCTCCGTCAAATACAGTGGCTGCCGGACCGGTCATGTAAACATGATTGTCTTCTTCCTTCCAGTGAATCTCCAGATCTCCGCCCAGAAGATGTACCAAAACCTTTCGTTCTGTAAATCCGTTTAATACCGACGCAACTACCGATGCACAGGTACCTGTTCCGCAAGCCCAGGTTTCCCCGGAGCCACGCTCCCATACCCGAAGATTCATGGTATGTCTGTCGAGCACATTCATAAATTCCGTATTGGTACGTTCCGGAAAACGCTCATGATTTTCAAATTTCGGTCCGATCTTTTCAATCTCCAGATTTTTGACCGGTTCGTCCAAAAATACGACTGCATGTGGATTTCCCATGGAAACACAGGTCATATGAAACTCCTGTCCGTCCACAAGGATCGGTTCATGGACGAGAGAATCTCCCTCTCCGATCACCGGAATCAGTTCCGGCTTCAAGATCGGTTCGCCCATATCCACACAGGCCTTTGCCACCTTTCCGTTTTCGATAGTCAGCACAATGTGTTTGATCCCGGCTGCTGTTTCCACATCAACCTCCGTCTTTTTTGTCAGACCATAATCATAAATGTATTTCGCCACACAGCGGATTCCGTTGCCACACATGGCCGATCTGGAACCATCTGCATTATACATTTCCATATAACAGTCTGCCACTTCCGATGGCTTGATCAGGATCAGTCCGTCAGAACCGATGCCAAAATGTCTGTCACTGACAAATTGGGCTGTTTCCACCGGATTTTCTACTGTTTCTTCAAAACAGTTCACGTAAACATAATCATTTCCAATTCCATGCATCTTCGTAAATTTCATCGCAAGCTCCCCTTTAGTTCCCTTTTTCTTCCAGAGCTTTGGTGCCCCGCATCTCAATGATCGGTCCGCCGGTATGCTCAATATATTCTCTGGTGATCGTTACTCGTCCAATGTTGTCATCCTTCGGAATCTCATACATGATATCCAGCATAAATTCCTCAATGATCGCCCGAAGTGCTCTTGCTCCTGTATCCTTTTCCATGGCTCTTTCCGCAATGGCTTCCAGAGAATCCTCATTAAACAAAAGCTCTACCTCGTCCAGTTCCAAAAGCTTCTGATACTGTTTTAAAATCGCATTTCTCGGCTCTTTCAGGATTTTAACCAGCATTTCCTTCGTCAGTGCCTCCAAAGAAAGCAGGACCGGAAGACGTCCGATAAATTCCGGAATCATGCCGAAGCTTTTAACATCTGCTACCGTTACTTTCTGTAAGATATTTTTATCGTGATCATATTTATCCTTCAGATCCGCATTGAACCCGATCGAAGACTGCTTATTTAAACGTTCCTTGATGATCTCCTCAATTCCCGGAAATGCACCGCCGCAGATAAATAAAATGTTTCTGGTATCGACTGTTTCCATTGGAACCATGCCGTTTTTGCTGTTAGAGCCCACCGGCACGTCCACTTCTGCACCTTCTAAAAGCTTTAAAAGTCCCTGCTGTACCGCTTCTCCGTTGACATCTCTCTGATTCTGATTTTTCTTCTTACCAATCTTATCAATCTCATCAATAAAGATAATGCCCCGTTCAGCCTTTTCCACATCATTGTCTGCTGCTGCCAAAAGCTTGGAAACCACGCTTTCAATGTCGTCACCGATGTAGCCGGCTTCTGTCAATGTGGTAGCATCTGCGATTGCCAGCGGCACATCTAAAAGCTTCGCCAGCGTCTTTACCAGATAAGTCTTACCGCAGCCGGTCGGTCCGATCATCAGAATATTGGATTTTTCAATCTCAATGCTGTCCATCGTATTGGTGGCAACACGTTTGTAATGGTTATAAACTGCTACGGAAATTGCCTTTTTGGCATATTCCTGCCCGATCACGTATTCGTCCAGCTGCTCCTTGATCTTATGCGGTGCCGGAATATCCTTCAGGTCAATGGCAGGCTTTTTGTCTGCTTTTTTCTTTTTCACCTTTTTTCTCGGTGACATCAGTCCCTGCAGATCTGCAAGATTGATCATACTGATGCTTGGGCCCTTCGGCACCTCCAGATCGTCACTTTTTTCTGTATATTTTTCCAGATTTAACGGGCTTTGGCTGACTGCGTCCATCGTTTTTTGCATACAGTCAGGACAAATGTACATACCCTCCATCATCGTGATCATTTTTCCGGTCTTACTTTCCGGTCGTCTGCAGACAAAACAGTATTTTTCATATTCCTCGTGTTTCTCAGAATCCTCTATCTCTGCAGGATCCGTGATCTCTCTAAAATCTTCTGTCATTTTTCAAACTACCTCTCTGTAAATCTACCGCTTTATCTTAACACAAAAGGGGCATAGATGCCTATACCCCTTTCCATTCTTCATAATTTTTTTAGATTTGAAGCCTTCTTTTTATTCCAGTCCGGCTGCCTTTCTGCTTCCTAAAACAACCTGGAAGGTCTGTTCCTCATATCCGGACTCTCTGGTCTTCACAACGATCTCTACAGTCTCCCCGGCTTCATAGTAGGAAAGTGCTTCGATCAGTTCTGAATGACTGGCAATGCTGCTGCCGTCCAGTTTTACGATGACATCTCCGGCCTTGATTCCGGCTTTTTCTGCAGCTTCTCCTTTGATCACGCTCTTAATGTAGCAGCCGGTCGGCAGATCATAGTTCTGGGCAACATCAGAGGTAACGCTTAAACATTCAATACCAAGATAACCGGTCTTATCAGAATCTACCTTATCGCGTGTTTCTTTATTCATCAGATCTCCGATGATGGATTCTACTTCTGTGATCGGAATGGCATAACCCATACCTTCTACTTCTTCAGAAGCAAGCTTTGCAGAGTTGATACCGACGACTTCCCCCTTCATATTCAGTAAAGCACCGCCGCTGTTTCCCGGATTGATCGCTGCATCAACCTGAATCAGACGATTAGTAATGGTCTCACCATTGCTTCCTGTCAGGGAAACCTGTCTATTTAAAGCACTGACGATTCCTGTTGTTGTAGACTGACCATATCCTAAAGCATTACCGATGGCTACCACCTGTTCTCCAACCTGCAGTTCTGAAGAATCTCCGATAGCTGCGATCTTGATCTGATCTTTTGCTTCCTGCGGAATATCAGAAAGCTTTACAGAGATCACTGCCAGATCCTTCTGGGAATCATAGCCTTTGACCTTTGCGCTGACAACGTTTGCTTCGTCCTGATCTGTATCTTCGTCAAAGCTGAAATAAACACTCAGTTCCTGGGAATCAGAAACAACGTGATAATTTGTCACGATCAAAAGCTCGCTGTCGTTCTGACCGATGATGATACCGGAACCGCTGCCGCTGGTCTCCTGCTGATAAGTACCAAACCAGCTTCTGATTTCCTGTACCCCTTTGTTGTTAATGGAAACGATGGATGGCAGACACTGCTTTGCAATATCCGTTACATCAATGCTGTTTTTCACCGTTGCAGCAACATTTGCACCCGGTGTGGTTTTCTGAATCTCGGTCACAGTCTGCTGTGTTTTTCCGATTCCAGCCACATCATGTCCTAAATAGAGAACACCTAAAAATGCACCGCCGCCAACCACTCCGGCAATCAAGGAAAGACAAATAGTCTTAAGGATCGTTTTCCCCAGTCCACCTGTTTTTTTCTTTGGTTTTTCCACAGGTGGCGGTGTGACTGTCTCCACTCTGATATCTTCCGTACTTTCCCGTGCCTGTTCTTCATTGTCATTATAAAACGGACCTGTAAATCTATATTCGCTCATCATAATCTCCTTCCGTCACATAATCTTTTCTTTTTTCATGAGCATAGTCTATCAATGTTTTGTGACGAATCTGTGTTCTTCTTATTAAAAAAGTTTGAAGTTTCTTAGGAAATGCTTCTCATAGCGTCCTGCACCGTAGAAACTCCCACCAAAGTAATACCATCTACCGGTTCCATGGAATCCGCAGAAACCTTCGGCAGGATCACTTTGTGGAATCCCAGCTTCTTCGCTTCCATAACACGCTGTCTGGCCATGCTGACTGCACGTACCTCACCGCTTAAACCTACTTCGCCGAATACAATGGTTTTTTCATCGATGGGCCTATCCTGATAGCTGGAAATGATTGCCAGCACCATAGCAAGATCAATGGCCGGCTCATTCATACGGATTCCACCTGCAATGTTGATATAAGCATCACAGGAAGACAACGGCATATTCAGCCTCTTTTCCAAAACAGCCAAAAGAAGATTGACTCTGTTAAAATCCGTTCCTGCCGCCGTTCTTCTTGGAATCCCGAAGCTGGTACGGCATACCAGGGACTGAATCTCTATGAGGATCGGACGGGTTCCCTCCATGGAGCAGGCAACCACAGAACCTGACGCATTCTCCGGTTTTCCGCTCAACATATATTCTGAGGGATTTGCCACCTCAGAAAGTCCGTCCTCCCGCATTTCAAAAACACCGATCTCATTGGTCGAACCAAAACGGTTTTTTACCCCTCGCAGGATCCGGTAAGAAGCATGTCGGTCTCCTTCAAAGTAGAGCACCGTATCCACCATATGCTCCAGGACTCTCGGACCTGCCACGGTTCCTTCCTTTGTCACATGTCCGACGATAAAGATCATAACTCCTTGCTTTTTCGCAAGCTGCATCAGCACAGACGTAGATTCCCGCACCTGGGAAACACTGCCCGGTGCCGAAGAAATGTCTTCGTTGCACATGGTCTGGATCGAGTCAATCACAGCTACCTTTGGTTTTTCTCTGGTAATGACCCCTTCGATCTGCTCCAAGCTGGTTTCACATAAAAATCTAACTGAATCGGCAAAAGAACCGATTCTTTCTCCGCGCATTTTAATCTGCTGCAGAGATTCCTCTCCGGATACATAAAGGGTGGAAATTCCCGCGGCCGCAAGATTTCTGCACACCTGCAGTAAGATCGTGGATTTTCCGATTCCCGGATCTCCCCCTACCAAAACAAGGGATCCCGGCACGATTCCACCGCCCAGCACACGATCCAGTTCCTTTAATCCGGAGCTGATCCGCTGTGTCTCTGAGGTTTCGATTTCTTCTAAAGTTACCGGCTTTGCAAGTTCTCCTAAACTCTGGGACTTTTTCCCGGTTCCCTTGATCACCGGTTCCTCTACGAAACTGTTCCATGCCCGGCAGCCCGGACACTGTCCCATCCATTTTGCGGATTCATAACCACATTCCTGACAAAAAAATACATTGGTCTTTGCCTTTGCCATAACTGCTCCTTAATCCTTCTTTACATGGAAGGTGCATTTCTTTCCATGTACACCCACCGATACGCAATCTCCGGCTTTTACATTTCCGTTTAAGATTTCGTCCGTCAATGCATCTTCTACCTTGGTCTGCATTGCACGTTTTAACGGTCTTGCACCATATTTCTCGTCTTTTCCTTCTGCTACGATCAGATCCTTTACAGAGCTTCTGAAATTCAGTTCAATGCCCAGCTGTTCTCTGCATCGTTTGGAAAGTTCTTTCTGCAGAAGTCCCACAATCTTTTTCAAATGTTCTTCTTTCAATGTATGGAATACGATAATGTCATCGATTCGATTCAAAAATTCCGGCTTAAAGATTCGTTTCACTTCCTCCATCACACCGGATTTCATGCGTTCATAATCAGCTTTTGCGTCCTCTTTTGCTCCGAAACCGAGTTTTTTCGGGGAAATGATCGCACCGGCACCTGCATTGGAGGTCATGATGATCACTGTATTTTTAAAGTCCACCACGCGCCCCTGGGAATCCGTAATATGACCGTCGTCCAGTACCTGCAGCAAAATGTTAAACACGTCCGGGTGCGCCTTTTCAATCTCGTCAAACAGGATCACAGAATAAGGATTTCTCCGCACCTTTTCACTTAGCTGACCGCCGTCATCATGGCCGACATACCCTGGCGGAGAACCGATCATTTTGGATACACTGTGCTTTTCCATATATTCTGACATATCAACCCTGATCATAGCTTCTTCACTTCCGAAAAGCACCTCAGCCAATGCCTTGGAAAGTTCTGTTTTTCCGACACCGGTCGGTCCTAAGAAAAGGAAGGAACCGATCGGACGCTTCGGATCTTTTAAGCCGATTCTTCCTCGTTTTACAGCCTTTGCCACAGCTGTTACCGCTTCGTCCTGACCCACAACTCTCCTGTGGAGAATGGATTCCAGATTTTTCAAACGTTCTGATTCCTTTGCCGCCAGCTTTTCGATCGGAATTTTTGTCCAGCCGGAGATCACCGCCTCCACATCACTTTCATGAACTATCAAATGCTTTTTGCTGCGTCCCTGTGCTTTTTTTTCTTTTTCCAGTTTTTCCTCCAGAGCTTCAATCTGGGCTTTTAACACTCTGGCAGCTTCATAATCCTCTGCAAAGATTTTTTCCTCTCTTTGTACAGACAGCTCCCGAAGCTGTTCCTCGCCGCAAAAATCTGCTGCTCCTTTTTTCATTCCCCCCAGACGAACCTTCGCTGCTGCTTCATCGATCACATCGATGGCCTTATCCGGAAGAAAACGATCATTGATGTAACGTTTGGAAAGTCTGGCTGCTGCAGCAATCGCTTCCTTTGTGATCGTTACCTGATGATGACTCTCAAATGCAGGACACAGACCTTCCAGGATCTGTTCTGTCATTTCTACCGTCGGTTCCTCTACTGTCACCGGCTGAAATCTTCTCTCCAGTGCCGGATCTTTTTCGATGTATTTCCGATATTCCGCCATCGTGGTCGCACCGATCAGCTGAATCTCCCCTCTGGAAAGATACGGTTTTAAAATATTGGAAGCGTCCATGGCTCCCTCTGCACCGCCGGCTCCGATCATCGTATGGATCTCATCAATAAATAACAGAAGATTTCCGTTCAGACGCACTTCATCAATCACATTTTTAATGCGTTCCTCAAATTCTCCCCGGTATTTGGTTCCTGCAACCATCGCTGTCAGATCCAGCATAATAAGCCTTTTAGAGCGAATGCTGTCCGGCACATTTCCGGAAACGATCACCTGGGCAAGCCCTTCCACAATGGCGCTTTTTCCCACGCCCGGTTCTCCGACCAGACATGGATTATTTTTGGTTCTTCTGCTTAAGATCTGGATCAACCGCTGGATTTCCTCACTTCTTCCAATGACCGGATCCATTTTTCCCATTTCTGCAAGGGAAGTCAGATCTGTGCTGTACTGTTCCAAGGCAGATCCTTTTTCCTTCATCTGATTTTCCCGGATCTGTTCCTCCCGGTAAGCTTTTCCGTCTTCGCCCATAGAATTCAACACTTCCAGATAAACTTCTCTGGCATTAACATTCAGGGTTTTTAAAAGCTTCGCTGCAATACATTCATAATCCCTTAAGATTGCAATGAGCAAATGCTCCGTTCCCACCTTTTTCTCATGAAACCGATCTGCTTCCGCTCTGGCATCTTCCAGTGTTTTCTCCGCTCTCGGTGTATATCCCTCTGCCTGATCTAATGTGGTCAGTTCCACTGGGGCAATGAGCTGGTCGATATAATCCAGCACCTTCGCCTCGTCCACCTGAAACTCCTGCAGTACACTGCCTGCCAGAGAATCCTTCTGTTTGATCAATCCCAGTAAAATGTGTTCAGTTCCTGTATAAGAATGTCCTAATGTTTTTGAAATCTTTTTGGCATATTTTAAGGCCTGCTTCGCCTGATCTGTATATTGTTCTTTCATAACCTTCATGCCTCCTAATTTACTTATGTTATCATTTCCGACCGCTTTTTGCAACACAGGGGTGTTGAAGCCCCAAGCCCAAAACATCGAAAAAAGACTGCAGCATTTCTGCCGCAGCCTCTTATGTTTTCTATAAATCTATTTCGTCAAGATCAATGATTTCCGGTTCCTCGTCCTCATCGTCGTCTTCCGGTTCTTCCTCAAGCAGTTCCTCGTCGTCAGCTTCGTCCCATGCTTCTTCTTCGGAAAAATCCTCTGCATCGTCTTCTACTGTAAGCGTTGGTCCTTCTCCTTTCTGGAGTCTTGAAAGCTTCAGCCAAAGATTCACGATCACTCCTGCCATGATCACAACCACTGCGATCAGAACACCGATAACAGTCAGACGGGCATTCATTCTTGCAGAATTTTCCGCATTCAATATACCGATCTCCAGATGAAGTTCATCAATGACTTCATTTAATTCAGTAACTGTTTCCGCATCTTTTTTCTGCAGCAGGGCTCTCTGATAGGTTCTGTCGATCAGGTCATAGGTATAATGAACTTCCTTACCGTTTTCGTCCATCATAAGGAATACCAGATAGTTATCATCAGAAAGAACACCTAAAGCGATCTCCTCCTGGGTCAGTTCCGCATCGATTCTTTTATACGTATACATCGGAACCGTCTGGATCAGAAAGTAAGCTTCCTCAAATCCGTAAGGAACCTCTGCACCTTCATACATCGGAATGGTATAAATATATCCGTTTTTAATCTCAGCACCAAAATATGGAACGAACATTTCATGATTTGGATCATAAATAAAACGATACAGGTATCCTGTTTCCCAATCCTGCGCCATCACACAGACCATATCAGAATTTTCCGTAAATCCGGCCTGCACAGCTTTTCCGTGATATTCCCAGTCTCCCAAAGTAAATCCCGGCGGCAGATCCTCCTGCGTAACCTCCGGAAGGATCTCATAAGTATAGTATGCGATCTCAAAGGTCAGTTCTGTTTTCTCCCGCTCTGTTTCCTCGGTACTTTCGATACTTTCTGTACTTTCCGTATCTTCTGTCTGTGCTGCTTCTGCCGTCATTGGAGCTGTGCAGAAAAATGCTCCCGCAAGCATTACCAGCATCATTTTCTTTATTAACTTTTTCATCATAAATGAGTAACATTCCTTTCTTGCTTAAGCTTCGTCAATCGCCTTTCCAATGTCACTTCTGCAATACTTATTATCAAATGTAACCCAATTTACCGCTTCGTATGCATTGGCTCTGGCTTCTTTTAATGTAGCACCTGTCGCTGTCACGCCTAATACACGTCCACCATTCGTAACTACTGATCCCTCGTCATTCAATTTGGTTCCGGCATGGAATACAAAATAACGATCCTTGTCTTCAAACGCATCTAATCCGCTGATTGGAAGACCTTTTTCGTATTTTACCGGATACCCTTCACTGGCAAGCACAACACAGACTGCCGCATTGTCCTCAAATTCCAGTTCGATCTGATCCAGTGTTCCATCGATGCAGGCTTCAAACACTTCCACAATGTCATTTTTCATTCTCGGAAGTACCACCTGTGTTTCCGGATCACCGAATCTTGCGTTATATTCTAACACACGAGGTCCACTCTCTGTCAACATTAATCCAAAGAAAATGATTCCTTTAAATTCTCTGCCTTCTGCTCTCATGGCATCAACGGTTGCCTGATAAATATATTTTTTACAAAATTCGTCGATTTCTTTCGTATAGAACGGGCTTGGAGAAAAAGTACCCATGCCGCCGGTATTTAATCCCTGATCTCCGTCCAGTGCACGCTTGTGATCCTGTGCTGAAGTCATGATCTTAATGGTTTTTCCGTCCACAAAACTGAGAACAGACACTTCCCGTCCGGTCATAAATTCTTCGATCACCATCTGGTTTCCGGCATTTCCAAACTGCTTATCCAGCATAATGGATTTTACGCCTTCCTTTGCTTCCTCCAGGGTATTGCAGATCAGCACACCTTTTCCCAGGGCAAGACCGTCAGCCTTTAAAACGATGGGCATTTTGGCAGTTTCCAAATATTCCAGTGCCGCTTCTGCATTGTCAAAGTTTTCATATGCTGCAGTCGGAATCTCATATTTTTTCATCAAATCCTTGGAAAATGCCTTGCTTCCTTCCAGGATCGCTGCATTTTTACGAGGTCCGAAAATGCGAAGTCCTTCTGCTTCAAACACATCTACAATACCTCCCACCAATGGATCGTCCATACCGATTACAGTGAGATCAATCTCTTTTTCCTTTGCAAAAGCTGCAAGTTTTTCAAATTCCATAGCTCCGATGGATACACATTCTGCCACTGTGGAAATTCCTGCATTTCCCGGTGCACAGTAGATTTTCTCAACTTTTTTGCTCTGTGCGATCTTCCAGCACAGGGCATGTTCTCTGCCGCCGCTTCCTACTACTAAAATCTTCATGTCCTTATCCTCTTAAACCTTCCCGTTTGCGATCATATCAATGGCTTTTGGCAAAATGATCCATTCAGCCTGCTCCATGACACGTCTCTGCAGGGTTTCCGGTGTATCTTCTTTTTCCACTTCTACTGCTTTTTGCAGAATGATCGGACCGGTATCCATGCCGCAGTCCACAAAATGAACAGTCGCACCGGTCACCTTCACCCCTCTTGCCAAAGCCGCCTCATGAACCTTCAATCCGTAGTATCCCACACCGCAAAAAGACGGAATCAGGGACGGATGAATATTGATGATTTTTCCCGGGAATGCTTCCACCAGCATGGGCGGAATCGCCACTAAAAAACCTGCCAGCACCACAAGATCCACCTTGGCATCGATTAATGTTCTGGTCAGTACCTTGTGAAATTCTTCTCTCGATTCATAGTTTTTCGGTGAAATACACATTGCCTCAATGCCTGCGTTCTTTGCACGCTCCAGGGCATATGCATTCTGATTGTTGCTGATCACCAGAGCAATTTCCGTATTCGTGATGGTCTGATTCTGCACACCGTCAATGATCGCCTGCAGATTGGTTCCTCCTCCGGAAACAAGTACTGCAACTCTTAGCATAAGGTCACTCCTTTTTCGCCTTCTACGATCTTACCAACGATATATGGCTCTTCTCCAGCTGCTTTCATGGCTTCCATTGCCTTTTCAACATCTGCAGGATCTAATGCCAGCATCATACCGATACCCATGTTGTAGGTATTGTACATCATTTCTTCTTCGATTTCTCCGTCTTCCTTAAGCATTTTGAAAATTGGCGGAATCGGATAACTGTCTTTTTTCACTTCTGCGCGTACACCGTCCGGCAGCATTCTCGGAATATTTTCATAGAATCCTCCGCCTGTAATATGGCTGCAGCCTTTGATGGTCACGCCTGCTTCTTTCACTGCCTTTAATGCTTTCACATAGATCTTTGTCGGAGCAATAAGTGCTTCTCCCAATGTCTTTCCAAGGCAGTCATAATATGTATTTAAGTTTTCTTCTGTCATAGAGAACACTTTACGAACCAGAGAAAATCCGTTGCTGTGAACACCGGAAGATGCCATTCCAACCAAAACGTCACCCGGTTTGATGTCTTTTCCTGTGATCAGGTCTTTTTCATCTACCACACCTACAGCAAAGCCTGCAAGGTCGTATTCATCTACCGGATAAAAGCCTGGCATTTCTGCTGTTTCTCCGCCGATCAGGGCAGCTCCGGCCTGCTTACAGCCTTCTGCTACACCGCTGACGATATCAGCAATTTTTTCCGGCTCATTTTTTCCGCATGCAATGTAGTCCAGGAAAAAGAGCGGTTCACCGCCGGCACATGCAATGTCATTCACACACATTGCCACGCAGTCAATTCCTACGGTATTGTGCTTATCTAAGATAAATGCAAGTTTCAATTTGGTTCCTACACCATCAGTTCCGGAAACAAGGGTTGGTTTTTCCATATCCTTGAACGCACTCATGGAAAATGCACCGGAAAAGCCGCCTAAGCCGCCTAAAACCTCCGGTCTCATGGTTTCCTTTACATGCTTTTTCATCAATTCTACCGATCTGTATCCGGCCTCAATATCCACACCTGCGTTCTTGTAATCCATATCTTTTTCCTCCTAAATCCACAGTGTACCCACAACTTTTAGTTTATTATTTGATTTAATAAATAGATTGCTACTTATAACCACAGTTTACTTAAGGGTGGCGCATCTGTCAATCAAGTTTTACTGATAAGCATTCATAAGTGAAGCATCATATTTCTTTTTTACATGTTTCTAAAGGCAGATTCAATTCCTCGGTTCCCGCCAGCACAAAGCGTCCGTCCCGGATAATCTCCAGTGCCGTGCCGTCTTTACGAAGTACCTCGATCAGTTCCAGCTCTTTATATGGAATTGTAATATCCGTATGGCAGTTAAAATATGCTTTGGCAGGATCTTCCTTCCGAAGGATCGAGCAGCTGTTGTCCTTTGCTACGATCTCCTTGCCGTCCGGATTGCAGATCTTCTGATCTTCGCTGAAGCTGTAACAGGTATCTCCAATGGCAAAATGCGGTCCCATCTTTTCTGCGATCAGGATCGGCAGTTTTTTTCCGATGCCGTATTTTTCTGCCATGGCATATGCCGTGGTGTTGGTTCCGATGGCAAATTCTCCCATCGGCAGGGTTTCATGATGATACATGACATTTTCCAGAAAATAAGCTTTTCCCTTTTCCGGATCTTCAAAATTTTGGCAGGAGTAATCCACTGCCATACCATCTTTGAAGGTTACTTTCAGATCCGTATATTTCAGATCATTTAAAAATACTTCGCTGACATGAAGAACGCCATTGGTTCCCTCCAGTACCGGTGAGGTAAAAACCTCCCCTACAGGAATGTTCACGTCTGCCACGCAGTTCTCAAAAATCGTCTCTTTTTCCGGATTTTCCAGCGGGTAAAGCTGTACGGTCAGGTCTGTACAATTTTCGCCTTTTCCAACGATATGCACGCAAGTTCCCTGATCCAGCCCATCGATGATCGTCTGCTGGATCCGTTCATATAACTGATAATCCAGAGTATTGATCTTTACGATCTCCTCAAACATTTCTTCGTAAGGCTCACCGATCGCCGGCACCGGAAGTGCCATGATGGTAAAACTCCGTTCGTCTCCCGGAATATACTCATTTACGATCTGTCCGGAGGTGTTCTGATAATATACAGACAGCTTCTGCTGTTTTTCGTTCAACGTTACCGCTGCTTCCTTGGAAACCGGTGCAAAAGGCTCCTCTCCAAATACTTCTAAAACGGCAGGACCTGCATGTCCCTTTGCCAGTTCCTTATAAAGATCATAGGCATGACGGAGTGCGCCCAGTTTTCGTTCGGTAAAGGCCTTATCAATGTAAAGACCACCGTCTGCACGATGATCGTATTCATACTGCGGATTGGCAATACAGCCGTAATAGCCGATTTTCATTGCCTGTCTCTTATTCACAGAGGACACTGCCGAACGGTAGATCACACTGGAAAGTCCCATGTCCTCAAATTTTCTGATAGCCTCCCTGATGATCCGCTCGAAGCCCAGGCTGTAACGGATATTGACGGTCTTCTTTTTAGAAAGATCGATTCCGGCTGCCTCAAAGCCTTTGCGATAACCTTCTGTAAAAGTTGCCGCCAGCTTCTCGATGGTTTTCTGAGGAAGACGATTTAAAAATTCTGCCGTTTTTCGTTCGCTCTCTGACACATACTCTCCAAAAAGATAGAGATATCTGGTATTTTCAAAGTTTTCACCGCAAATGATGTCTTTTGCAAAACTCATTTCCGGATCCACCATATCCCGGACTCTCTGCTCCAACTTCACATCACAGTAATCACTCATGTACCAGTAAACGATTTCCCGTAATTCCTCATAGGAAGGAACATTTTCCTCAAAACAGGTATGCAGCTGCAAAAACAGCTCACACAAAATGGTAATGTCCGCTTTTCTTTCTTCAAAAGCATACACGATCATTCCCCGGATCTCACTATATACAAAGCAAAACAGTCTGCCGTAATCCACTCCCAGCTGCTTTACGGCATATTCCGGATTTCCATAACTGGTGTCATAGTTCTCCGGTAAAATATCTTCATAAAGCCGGTGATTTTCTGCCTGAAGTTCTTCTTCCCTTGCAGACACCAGCCAGTCATTTTCAATTTTCTCTAAAAGTTCTCCCATGTGGCAGATCCATGCACCGACTTTCCGGAAATAATCCTGAAAGTTTGGATCGCACATTTCTTCCGTGCAGATTTCCCGAATTCTTTCCATGGAAAGCTCCAGACGTTCTGCCACAGCTTCATTTTCTTCCCGATAAATTTCTCTACATTTCATAAGCTCCACCTCAGATTAAAATTCCCATTGCAGTGATTGCGATCCAGAAGATCGTCAAAACCAGATTTACTCCTGTGCCAATCCTGGAAAAAAGATAGAAGCATTCTTCCTCCCGGAAGCTGCGATTTCCTGCGATCAGCCCGTAAAAGCAACCAATGATTGCAAGAACCCCAAACAGAACCAGATAGGTTCCGCCTTCGCCTTTTTCCCGGTATGCCCCGAAAATGCAAAGGAGTGTACAAAGCAAAGAAATCCCGCCTGCAATGCTGGACCGGATTCCCCCTTTGGAATGATGCTTATCTGTAAATTTATAGGATCTATATCTTCTCATGTTTCCTCCATTTTCCCACAAGGGTCAGCAACAGATAGCCAAGGATCCCGCCTAAGGTATTTAACAGGAGATCGTCCACATCAAAGCTGCCTACCCGGAATACCAGCTGAAGGATCTCCACCAAAAAGCTCATCTGAAATGTCACACAGACGGTAAATCCAAAGCCCCTCCGGTTTTTCCAAAGGATCGGAATAAAAAATCCTGCCGGCACAAATCCCAAAACATTGCCTGCAAGATTATAAACAGAATGAACCCCCAGCTCTTTTCGGTACTTCCAAAATCTTTCGATTTCCTTTAAAGGCACCAGATTATACCGATAAGTTCCCTGGCCGGCCACTCTGCCGTAATTTTCTGCAAAAAACAGGAAGTAACAGAGTCCTGCCAGATAGAGCAAAAACAGGACTCTCCCTCCCCATAATCTATACTTTTTCTTCTTTGATCCCATCGTCATTAGAACATGATCTCCGAGCGTTTCTTTAACAGTCTGGCTCCGGTGATGATCAGCAGCACGCCGCTGACTACTCCTGTTACGATGGAAATGATCCCGATGGTAATGTTACCGGCGCCGCCGACACCCATGGTCTTATATAACTTTTCGTTCATAAAGTTCTCCTATTTTGCACCATACTGTTCATAGTATGCATCGATGGCTGCCTTTAATGTATCGTCAATCAGCACTTCTCCGTTGATTTCCTGATTATAAAGGCATTCTACAACCTCGTTCATATCTACGATGGCAGCAGTCTCAAATCCATACAGATCCTTTACTTCGTCCAGTGCACATTTTTCTCCGCCTTTTCCGACTTCCATACGGTTTAAAGACACCATCAGGCCTACGATAGTCACATCTGCAGCACCTTTTACCTTTGGAACGGTTTCTTCCATGGATTTTCCGGAAGTTGTCACGTCCTCGATCATGATTACACGATCACCATCCTGTAATTTACTTCCCAGAAAACTTCCTTTATCAGCACCGTGATCCTTTTCCTCTTTACGGTCGCAGCAGTAACGGACTTCTTTTCCGTAGAGGTCACTGTAAGCAATCGCTGTTACAACTGCCAGCGGGATTCCCTTATAAGCCGGTCCGAATAATACATCAAAATCATCTCCATAAGTGTCATGGATCGCTTTTGCATAATATTCTCCCAGTTTTCTAAGCTGGGAACCTGTCACATATCCTCCTGCATTCATAAAAAACGGAGATTTTCTTCCGCTCTTTAATGTAAATTCTCCAAATTTGAGCACCTTACTGTCTACCATAAACTGAATAAACTCACTCTTATACTGTTCCATAGGTCAATTCTCCTTTTCTCGCTTTCGCCCTTTATTTTCAGACGTACATTTTATTTTACAAGTCCCACCATGTCTGCCACAGTTTCAAACCCATATTTCTTCATATATGCTTCGATACCGTCCACGATCTTTAAAGTCACTGCCGGATCATAGAAGTTTGCCGTTCCCACAGAAACTGCACTTGCTCCTGCCAAGATCATTTCAATGGCATCTTCCGCGCTTGCGATTCCGCCCATTCCGATAATCGGCAGATTGATGGCATTGGCCACCTGATAGACCATACGCACTGCGATCGGGTGGATTGCTGGACCTGACACACCGCCTGTTTTATTTGCCAGTACAAACTGTCTGCGGTTGATATCAATTTTCATACCTGTCAGGGTGTTGATCAGAGAAACCGCATCCGCACCGCCTGCTTCCACAGCCTTTGCCATTTCAGTAATGTCTGTTACATTCGGACTCAGCTTCATGATCACCGGCTGTTTTGCATATTTTTTCACTGCTTTTGTGATTTCTTCAGCAGCCTTTGGATTCTGTCCAAAAGCAATCCCACCCTCCTTAACATTTGGGCAGGAGATATTGATCTCCATCATATCAATGTCTTCCTCTGCAAGTCTTTCCACAACCTCGCAGTAATCCTCAGTGGATTTTCCACAAACATTGACAATGATCTTTGTATCATATTTTCTTAAAAACGGAATATCTCTTTTACAGAAAAGGTCGATTCCCGGATTCTGTAAACCGACTGCATTCATCATGCCGCCATAGGTTTCAGCTACCCGAGGGGTCGGATTTCCCGCCCATGGAATATTGGCAACTCCCTTGGTGGTTACGGCACCCAGACGGTTCAGATCTACAAATTCTGCAAATTCTGCACCTGATCCAAAGGTTCCGGAAGCAACGGTTACCGGATTTTTCCATTCAACCCCTGCAATCTTTACACTCATGTTCATCAGATTTCCACCTCCGTCGATAAGAATACCGGACCGTCCTTGCAGATACGTTTGTTATGAACGTTGGTATGATGATCCTTTTCTTTGGATTTGCAGACACATGCCAGACAGGCCCCTATGCCGCATGCCATACGTTCTTCCAGGGAAATGTAGCACTCCATTCCCTGTTCCTCTGCATAAGCCTTGATTGCACGAAGCATCGGAGTCGGGCCGCAGGCGTAGATCAAATCTGCCGTCAATGCATTTTCCCGAATTGCGTCCATGACATTTCCTTTGGTACCGACACTGCCGTCTTCTGTGGATATGTAAACTGCTCCGTTTTCCTCAAACTGCTCTTTTAAAAATGTATGCTGATCGCGGTAGCCCATCACGATCTGTTTTTCACAATCCTTCAACTGCTTTGCCAGTTCCAGGATCGGCGGAACTCCAATACCGCCGCCCATGAGAAATACTTTTTTACCTTTTGCCGCTTCCAGCGGAAATCCATTTCCCAAAGGTCCGATCACCGGGATCGTATCCCCGGCAGTCAGCAGTGAAAACTGCTCTGTTCCGGTATGTTCTCCGGTCACACGGTATACCAGACGCAGGGCACTTTTTTCCCTGTCGATTTCGCAGATGCTGATCGGTCTCGGAAGCAGCTTGCTTCCATCATTGGTATATACGGAAAGGAACTGTCCCGGAACTGCACTTTTGGCAGCTTCCGTACAAAGCCACAGACTGAAGATCCCGTCTGTGAGCATTTCCTGAGAAATGACTTTTGCATTTTCCTTTTTTCTGTTTTGTTCCATATGATCTTTCCTCTATTTCCTAGCGATTGTTCAATGCACCGTCAATGTCGGCGATCATTGCTTCTACGGCTGCTCTGGAGGCATCAGCAAAGTTTTCTGCACCGAATTTTGCATATGCTTCCTGTTTGTATGCTGCGATAATACCGCGGGAAGAGTTCACGATCGCACCCAGTCCGTCTTCATCAAAGAAGTGAACCAGATCCTTGCCCTGTCCGCCCTGTGCACCGTAGCCCGGCACCAGAATAAAGGATTTCGGCATAACTTTACGAAGAACCTTACCCATTTCCGGATAAGTTGCACCGACAACTGCGCCGATATAGCTGTATTTATCTCCCATATGTTCTTCACCCCAGGCAGCAACCTTTTCACCAACCAGCTCGTACAGCGGTTTTCCATCGATCAGCTGATCCTGAAATTCTCCGGAAGACGGATTGGAAGTCTTTACGAGAATAAAAAGTCCCTTCTTTTCTTCCTTGCAGACATCGATAAACGGTTTGATTCCATCAGAACCAAGGTATGGATTTACAGTCGCAAAATCTTCATGGAAGCCGCTGAAACTGTTGTTTCCAACCTTTACTTTTCCCAGATGCCCTACTGCATAAGCAGCAGAAGTAGAACCGATATCGCCTCGTTTGATATCACCGATCACGACCAGGTCTTTTTCCTGTGCATAGCTGACAGTCTTTTCGTAAGCGATCATTCCCGGAATTCCAAACTGTTCATACATTGCAATCTGCGGTTTTACGGCCGGGATCAGATCATACGTTTTATCAATGATCGCTTTGTTAAACTGCCAGATAGCTTCCGCTGCACCTTCCAGCGTTTCGCCATACTCTGCAAATGCAGCTTTCTGTACCTGTTCCGGCACATAGTTTAACATTGGGTCAAGACCTACCACGATTGGTGCATGTGTTTTTACGATTTTGTCTACAAGTTTGTTGATCATAATGATTCTCCTTTAGTGTTATCTTGATTTTAAAAATTCATATTCTTTTTGAATCAGAGCGTCCTCCGGATTATTTTCCAGATAAACTGCCGCTTTTTCCCTTGCGCCTTCAAAATCACCCAGCTTTTCCAGACAGGCGATCTCTTCCTGAAGCATTTCCTTCTGGAGACCGGATTCACCTAAATCAATCCCTTCACGGAAGATTTCCAGTGCTTCCTCATAATTGCCGTCTGTAAAATATTGTCTGCCGACGCTCAAATAGCCTTCTGCACCCGCTTTTCCGGTTGCCAGGTATTCTTCCATCAGGATCATAGCATAGTTATGATCTCCGGCCTTTTCATAGCAGTTGGCAAGATAAAAGATCGCCTCTGCATTCCCTTCACTTTTGGCCTGTTCAAAGTATTCCTTCGCTTTTTCATCCTGATTAACGATGTTGTACACGATTCCTTTGATCAGCGGATCTTCTGTTTCTTTTAATACTCTGTTCAGATCATCCTCTGCCTTTTTTGCCTCTTTGGCTTCCACATAGAGAAGTCCCCGGCCAAGCCAGCCTTCTTCGTCCTCACGGATTGCCAGTACCGCAGAATAGGTATCGATGGCACCTGTCAGATCTCCGCTTCGATATTGGGCAGACGCCTTGTAATAGGCCAGGTCAATTTCTGCGTCTGTGACCTTCATATCCGCAAGCCTCAAAGCTTCCTCATACTTTGCTATAGCACCGCTATAATCCCCGGCCATCTGAAGCTCCATGCCCTCCTGCTTTAACTGCTGCTGTTGTTCTACAATATTCTCAGACTTCTGACAGCCCGCCATTGCGATACACATGGTCAGCAGCAACGCTGTGATCTTAATTTTTTTCATTCGGATTCCTCCAATAAGATTGGTTCATGGTACATTTTAATCGAAAATCCTCAGAAAGTCTATGATAATTCTGTCCAAGCTTATAACCCAGCAGTTTTCCCGCACTGGTGGTCACCAGCGGGAACAAAAGCCATGGTTTTTTCACCCTGCACAAGTGCTTTGCCGTCTGAAGTACCAGACGGATTCCTTCTTTTTCAGAACGGATCCCGGAAAACACCTCCGGATGATCCACCTGAGAAACTGCCAGGTCGAAGTTCCTATGAAACTGCTCCACAGCATTATAATTATGGGAATGGATCACCCTGGCTTCCGCCACATAAGCTATTTTATAGCCCTGACGGATCAATCCGCCTGCATAGATCATATCTTCATTAAAAATAGTCTTTCTCACAAAGCCGCCCTGGAGCTCATAGGTCTTTCGCTCGTACATAGCGCACACATTGGAGCAGAAAAAGGTTTTGATCCCCAGAGTTTCCAGATCTTCCTTAGATTTTACTCTGGATTTTTCCGGATAGTTAAAGCTTCTCGTATATTTTTCGATTTCCCGGCAGGTACTGTTTGGAAGCTGACGGGCATAAGCTGCCTTGATCTCCTGATCGGTAAGAAAACTCTGAAGCAGATTTTCCACCAGAAATTCATTTTCCGGCAAAGCGTCCTGAGTCATAAACAAAAGATATTCTGCCTGAGAAAATCCGGTGGCAGCATGTCTCGTTCCTCCATGATCAAACTCTTCTTTTCTCAGAAGGTGTACCTCACACTGAGGAAATTCCTGTTCGATCTCCTCCTGCCATGGTGCCTCCCCGGTGTTCATTAAAATAATCTTATTTAACCGGTAGGACTGGGTACTCAGCCTTTTTAATAAGTCTCTAAATTCTGTTCCGGGACGATATACCGGAATCACTGCATCTACTGTGTAATTCATCTCACATTCCTTTGCCGCACAATGAGCGAGGAAAAAAATTCCCTCGCTCATTGGTATCATTCTTCTGACGATCAATAAATACCGGTATCATTTTTGATCTTATTGCTGATCTTCACAACGGTTTCTGATGGCTGATAGTTTTCTGCACCAAACAGATATTTGTGAAGCTGTGCCACGTTCTTTTCCATATCTACCGGAATGACACAGGAACCTGCGGAACCAACAGAATCTGTTACCACCTCAAACGGGAAACCACTGGTTTCTACGATGTTGTAAGATAATGCATCGGCTGCGATCGCTAAAAGCTGATCCACAGTCATGTTGGTCGCACACATCGGGAATACCTTCTTAACGATCTCATCCAGCTGGGAAACGCTCATTGTCTTTGCTTTCTTTGCAATGGTTTCCAATACTTCACGCTGTCTTTCGGTACGTTTGAAGTCATCTCCTTTGGTATAACGGATACGGCAGTAAGAAGTTGCCTGTACACCGTCCAGGGTCTGAAGACCCGTATTTTTCAGTTTCGTCGTAGATTTTCCGGTTACTTTGGAAGTTTCTACGGTATAGTTGTTCAAATGCTCGATCTCATATTCATCTACGTCGATCTCGATACCGCCAAGAAGGTCAACTACTTCCGATACGGCAAGGAAGTCTACTGACATATAATGATCGATCTTTAAGTCCAGGTTCATGTTCAGCATAGCAACTGCCTGTTCCGGACCGCCTACAGAATATGCTTCGTTACATTTTCTGTATTTATCATTTGCAAGATTCAGGTAACTGTCACGGTAAACAGAAACGATCTTTACATCTTTGGTCTTATTGTTAATGCTGGCAACCATGATTGTATCACTTCGGTTTCCTTTTCCAAGGGAGCCTGCCTGTCTGGTATCCAGACCAAACAATGCGATGTTCGTATATTCTTCCATGGTTTCCAGAGTTTCTGTCGTCAATTCATTTACAGATTCTTTCACGACTTCTTCATCATAGGTTACTTTACTGAAAAGCTCTACACGGCTCAGCACGTATAAAACGATCAGAAGGATCACCAGGATCAGTGCTTCAATTGCAACTGTGATCATTTTCGCCTTTTTCCGCTTTTTTGACTTTCTTCCGGAAGATTTCTTTCCCGAAGTCTTCTGTCCGGACGATCTGCTTGCGCTTCTGCTTTCCGCGGATCTGCTGCTTGATCTGCTTCCGGAGGACTTACTTCCATTCGATCTGGTTCCGGATGTTCTTGTGTTTCTTGTTTCAGGCTCTCTGCTCATGTGATATTCCTTCCTTGTTCTTAATACGCATTTTTGTTCACAAACCCTTTAAAAAAGGTTAAAAATATAATCTTAAAATCAAATCCCATGGTCCAGTTTTCAATGTAATAAAGATCATGCTCAATACGTTTTCTAATAGACGTATCTCCCCGGTACCCATTGACCTGCGCCCAGCCGGTCAATCCCGGACGCACCTGATGCTTTACCATATACCTTGGAATTTCTTCCCGGAATTTTTCAACAAAAAATGGCCTTTCCGGACGAGGTCCTACCAGGCTCATATCCCCCTTCAGGATATTGAACAGCTGCGGCAGTTCA
>CAZOJX010000006.1:0-28811 GCA_964580255.1 uncultured Lachnoclostridium sp.
TGCCATAGGTTACCTCCTGATTTCTATGTATGATTTCTATGTGTGATTTCTATGTTTTTATTATCGCAATATTTTCCGTAAATGAAAAGATTTTTTTTCAATACATTCCCTGAAAAATCGATTTTTTTTCTTTTCAGTTCTATTGACAGACCGATTTTTGTGTTTTATTATATAGGTAATCTATATATAGATAATCTATATATCATCAGAAGGAGGTACTAAAATGCCGATTGACAAAACTCTCGTCTCCGGAAGCATGTCCATGCTGATTCTTCGATTATTATCAGAGAAGGATCTTTATGGCTACGAAATGATCGATACCCTTCGGAAACGCTCCGAAAATGTATTTGAGCTGAAAGCCGGAACTCTTTATCCTCTCCTCCACTCTCTGGAAGAAAAGAATTATCTGACCAGCTATGAAAAAGAAGTTGGGGGAAAGACTAGAAAATATTACCACATCACAAAGGAAGGCACACACTTTTTAGACAAAAAGAAAACAGAATGGCAGCAGTATGCCAATGCCGTCACCAATGTTCTGGCACTGGAGGTATAAGATGAAATTAGAGGAATATTTGACTGTGGTTTCTCAGCAGATCCGCTGCGCAAAGATCCGTCAGTCTGTAACCGACGAGCTTCGGGATCACATTCTGGATCAGGCCGAAGCCTATGAAGAAATGGGTGCTTTTCCTGAAGAAGCACTGGAACGAGCCGTCCGGGAAATGGGTGATCCGGTAGATACCGGTGTTTCTCTGGATCGGATCCACCGCCCGCGCATGAACTGGAGCATCGTTTGTATGATTGCTCTGATCAGTATTTTCAGCGTGGGAATGTTTTACTTTGCCGGCATAAATAATCTGGTTCAGTTTTCATGGCACCGTCAGGCATTTTTTGTGCTTTTGGGAATTTTTTTCATGTTTTGCGTCTACCGTCTGGACTACAGTACTCTCGGAAAATTTGGCTGGAAGCCTGCGGTTCTCTTTTTAGCACTGCTCGTATTTGGCTGGATTTTTTCCTCCCGTCCCATTTATGGTGTCAGACGATGGATCTACATTGGAAGACTTTCTATTTCCGTTTCCGAAGCAATGCTGCTCTACGTCCCACTGTTCGGCGCTGCCCTGTATGCCTTCCGGGGTGACGGAGCACGCATTTTCCTGAAAGTACTTCCATTGCTGATTTTTCCTGTGATTTTTTTATGGATCACACCAAATCTTGGCAGTGCCCTCATTTTATTTGCCTGCCTTTTCTGTGTCTGGATCTATGCAGTGGCAAAAGGCTGGTACCGGATTCCGAAAAAATTGGTCTGCTTCCTTTCCGTAGGAATCGTTTTGCTGACTCCCCTGTTTCTCACCGGATATTTTTACTTTTTCGGAGCAGCCTATCAGACAGCCCGGATCCGCGCCTTTTTTGATTCAGACATGATCTTATATACCGGTTCCATGCTTTATACAGATTTTGTTCTGGTTGCCATGTGCGAAGTGTACGGTATTTTTCTGACCATCGCCGTACTTGCCGGACTGCTGCTGATTATCTTTAAGATGTTCCGAATCTCAGTCACACAGAAAAATCAGCTTGGTCAGATTTTGGGAATCAGCTGCGGACTTGTGTTCCTCGTTAAAACCGCCGCAGGCATTCTTATGAATCTTCAGCTCCTGCCGTACCTTTCCATCAATCTGCCGTTTCTCTCCTATGGCGGAAGCAGCGTGATCGTTTCTTATATTTTACTTGGACTGGTACTTAGCATTTATCGTTATCAGAACATTCTGCCGTCTTATTCAAATCGTTCCGGATCAGACGATAGAGTGCCGCAGCTGTAGGGACACCCAGAAGCATTCCGGAAATTCCCATAACACCGCCGCCGATCGTTACGGCCGCCAGCACCCAGACTCCAGGAAGGCCGATCGAACTTCCCACCACCTTCGGGTAGATCAGATTGCCTTCCAGCTGCTGCAGAACCACGATAAAAAGCAAAAAGATCAATGCCTGTACCGGCGACACCGTCAGGATCATGAATGCACCGACCCCTGCACCGATATAGGCTCCCGCTACCGGGATCAATGCAGTAAAACCGATCAATGTTCCGATCATCATTGCATATGGAAGCCGTAAGATGGACATTCCCAAAATACAGAGCAGTCCCAGAACGACCGCTTCAATGCACTGTCCTACAATGAACCGATGAAAAGAATCGTTAAAAATTCCTGCCACATAACGTACTTTTTCATTCCAGGACGGTTTCAGGTAATGTTCCATCAGGCGGCTGCACTGACTGATCAGTGACTCTTTTCCTATTAAAAGGTAAATGGCAAAGATCAGACCGATGACAAACTGAGCGATCACAGAAATCGTCGCTGTCACTGCTCCCACCGCAGCCTGCGCTACGCCGCCGACACCGCTTGCCAGTACAGAAAGAAGCTCTGCCATTTTGGCCTGCCAGTCGATGGCGGTCAGGGAAGCAATGGAATCTTCAGACATCACTGCTGACAGAGTTCCGGTATCCTCCAGCCATTCCACGGCACCATCGATGGCTACCGGAATTTCTGCAATCAGCAGTCGGATACAGGCTGCCAGCTCCGGCAGTACCAAACCGATGATCAGACCGATCAATGCCGCCAAAGTCAGCATTGCCGCCAGCATACAGACGATCCGTCGGCTCTTTTCCACCGATTCCTTTCGGCTTTTCGGAAAATAATGTTTCTCATAAAAACTCATTAAAATATTCAGAACATAGGCAATGACGCACCCCAGGATCAATGCACTGGCAGCACCAAAAAACACGCCAGCCAGCTTTGTCACCTTCTCCCAGTAATGAATTGCCAGAAAAGTTAAAAAGACGGTTGCTCCCAGACGGAAACAGTCTTTCCATTGAATTTTCATATTTTTTCTCCTCCGCCCGTTTATTCAACCTCATAAATATTTTCAGATTCCACCCGGGCACGCAGGGAATCCATTCTCTCGTCCAGCTGTGCGCTTAGCTCCGCACAATCCAGCAGTTCTTTTCTCATATCATCGGTAAACTCGAAATCCTTTTTGTAATAAAGCTGATGCTCCAGACTTGCCCAGAAATCCATCGCAATGGTACGAAGCTGGATCTCCACCTGCATCAGCCGTTTCTCATGCTCTAAAAAGATCGGAACCGTTACGATCAAATGAAGGCTGCGGTAACCGTTCGGCTTTGGATTTGCAATGTAATCCTTCCGTTCCAGAAGGGTAATGTCGTCCTGCTTCAGCAGAGCATCTGCCAGCAGATAGACGTCATCTACGAAGGAACAGACTACCCGGACACCGGCCACATCATGAATGTGCTCCTCGATCACTTCCAAAGAAAACGGCAGATCTCTGCGATCCAGCTTTTCTTTAATGCTCTCCAGACGTTTCAGTCTGCTTTTGATCCCATTGATTGGATTTCTGTCATAACGAAGGGAAAATTCCTCGTTCAGCACATTAAATTTCGTTTCCACTTCCATGATCGCACAGCGATAGTATGCCATCATTTTATTATATTTCTGCAGGATCCCTTTGGACCAGTTCATCATATCCTCGTCAAAAAAAGCATCTAACAGTTTCCGTTCTCTAACCTTATCTTCTAATACACTGTTATTCATAAAGTATTTAACCTCCATGTAAACATTTTCTGTTAATTCTATTTTACCATGATTTTCTCTGATACGGATAAGGAATTGATAAAGATTTGGAGAAATTTTCATAAAAAAACACTGCGGAAATTTCCGCAGTGTCCTTTATTTGGGAGAATCCTTAAAATTCTAAGTTCTTTCCTGTTTCTTTGTCGAACATATGAGCAACAGTTCCTGTAAATGTGAAGCCGATTTCATGTCCCATACCAACAGTTTCATGTCCCAGAGTTGGAATGATCAGGATTACGTCCTGTCCTTCATAAGTTACGTGGTAGTGAATTTCGCTACCCATCATTTCGAATACGTCAACCTTACCCTGTAATAAGTTATCACCTTTTAATGTTAAGTGTTCAGGTCTTACACCTAAGGAGATATCCTGTGGTTCTACGTTGTTTGCAGCAAGTCTTGCCTGTTTGTCAGCAGATACTTCTACTTCGATTCCGCCGACTGCTACTGCATATTTATCACCATTCTTAACAAGTTTTGCATCGAAGATGTTCATACGAGGCATTCCGATGAATCCTGCTACGAACAGGTTTGCCGGATGATCGAATACTTCCTGAGGTGTTCCTACCTGCTGGATTACACCATCTTTCATGATAACGATTCTGTCACCAAGTGTCATAGCTTCTGTCTGGTCATGTGTTACATAAATGAATGTTGTATCGATTCTCTTACGTAATTTGATGATCTCAGCACGCATCTGGTTACGAAGCTTTGCATCGAGGTTTGATAAAGGTTCGTCCATGAGGAGAACTTTCGGGCTACGAACGATCGCACGACCGATTGCAACACGCTGTCTCTGTCCACCGGAAAGAGCTTTTGGTTTTCTTTCCAGGTACTGTGTAATGTCAAGGATTTCAGCAGCTTCACGAACTTTTTTGTCGATGGTTGCTTTGTCCATTTTTGCTAATTTTAATGGGAATGCAAGGTTATCGTATACAGTCATGTGTGGGTAAAGAGCGTATGACTGGAATACCATTGCGATATCTCTGTCCTTTGGTGCAACATCGTTTACGAGTTTGCCGTCGATGTATAATTCACCGCCGCTGATGTCTTCCAGACCTGCAACCATACGAAGAGTTGTAGATTTACCACATCCTGATGGTCCTACGAGTACGATAAATTCTTTGTCTGCGATTTCAAGGTTGAAATCCTGAACAGCTAATACGCCTTCTTCTGTTACTAAAAGATTAGTTTTCTTTTCAGGCTGACCTTTTTTTGCTTTTTTCTTCTTTTCTGTGTTTGGGTAAACTTTTTTAATGTTCTGTAATGATAAGCTTGCCATGATGATTTCCTTTCCTGCTTCTATATTAAAGTACCTCTCACATCGGTACTTTTTAACTGTACTCATTATAGCAAATAAAATCTTTGAACAAAATACAAAAAAAGCTGCGGAAATCCGCAGGCTTTTTTATACTTTTTCCCATATATTTCTCAAAAAGTCAAATCTGCTTTTTTACTGGAGGTATTCCTTCAAAAGCTCCTCAAGCTCTTTTCTGGTCCTGCAGTCGCAGATGCTCATATATTTCTTTACACGATATTTAACATTGCCCTCTGTCATATAGCAGCTGTCCGCAATGTCGCTGTACTTTGCATGATCCAAAAGCATAGCAATAATATGATGATCCATATCGTCAGCGTCCCGAAGGAGCTGTTCGATCTTCTCCATACTGATGATCTCAGGGTCTGCATAAGCTTCTGTTTCTTCCGGTACAAGAGCCGTATTTGACCGTTTTTCCGGAATATCACACACCCTGGCGTTCATTCGGATTGTGATCACCGAAATTTCTTCTCTCATAGCTGCCATTTCCAGCACCGCCAGCGCTGTGCTTCCATAGCTTTCCAGATCAAGATCGATCAATGAGATCCACCGGTTATATTTAGAATGTCTTAAAACTTCTTCACAGGAAAGGATCAAAAGATCTTCCAAAAGCTCCGGCATTTCTTTCTCCAGCTTCTTTACCAGGGAAATCGCTGCATATCCGTTGGTACAGACAACTGCATCATAAAGTGCCGCCTTTGGCTTAAAGGAACGGAAACAGGTTTCCAGATTTCCTGTATTTCTGTAAATATCTGTCGGATCCCCAATCAGCTTTGCAAAGCTTTCTGTGCGGTCTTTCTCCGCATCCGCCTCATAATTGGCTCCGTACAATGCGATCCGTTTTCTCCCTGCTGCCCTAAAAGCTTCCTGAAGCTTTGAAACTGCGCTCCTGATATCCGCACAGACCAGATGATACTGCCCCTGCACTTTTCTGCGGGACTGATTGCTCAAAACGATCGGCACGCAGCCTTTTTGATTGCACAGCAGTACCTGTTCTTCTGTCCAGGCATTAGTGATTCCGATCACGCAGACAGAATCCCGGAGCAGAACCTGCTCCCCGTTCGTCAGCTGTTCATAGGAGATTCGGCGTTTCTTCAGTTCTTTTTGTAATCCTCCCAAAAGCTGTTTGCACCAGATAGACGGTTCGCAGCCATCTTCGCAGAGGATCTTTACCTTGTTTGTTACATTCATGGAAATAAGCTCGTTTTCTAAAATCTTCTGTTATTCATCATACGAAAAAACAGGATTTCTGTAAAGAACTTTTCCAATTTCCTTAGATCAGACCAAATACATATAAGATAGAATAGATAATTTCAAACTGCATTGTTTTTTCTCCTCTCATCTCTGTTGATGAGTCTATCTTAAGCCCGCTTTGTTTTCAAAATGTTCCTGTAATGTTAAAGTTTTATGAATCACTGACTTAATTCCTCTGCAAGAGCCAGAATCTGCGGAGCAATCTTTTCTTTTTCCATCTTTAACACCCGTTGATAAAGAGGAAGGGCAGCTCCCATAACGACAAGCCCCGTCAGTCCGAGAATAATGCCCGGAATCAGCATATTTTCTGTGCCTGCCAGGGAAGCACTCATACCGCCTCCAAAAAGCAGCACACCTACCACGCCGGCTATCACCGATACCATTGTTGCCTTTTTGGTAACGCCTGCATCTAATTTTCTTAACTGTTCCAGTTTATCCTCCTGCTGTGGCAGATATTTTTTCCGGATTGCGTCCACCTCGTCCTGCTGTTTTGCCGAATAGCTATATTCAAATGTTTCTTCTTTCATAAATTATCAATCCTCTCTGTTTTCTTTCTGTTCGATCTTTACGGTAAAGGTACTTCCTTCCCCCAGCTTGCTGCTGACACTGATGGTCGCACCGGAAATGTCGATGACCCGCTTTACCAATGCAAGGCCAAGTCCATTTCCCTGAACTGCATGGGAAGTATCGCCCTGATAAAATTTTTGAAAAATATTTTTTCCGGTTTCCGCACTCATGCCGCAGCCGGTATCCGATACACGCACCACTGCCACACCGTCCTCACTCGTCAGATACAGCCCCACTTTTCCACCCGGTTCCGTAAATTTGATCGCATTGGACAGCAGATTGTTCCACACCAGCATCAGCATTTCCGGATCTGCATAAACCGTTACGCCTTCTTCAATATCTGCATCAATTTCGATTTCTTTTTTCTCCCACGCTTCTTCAAAGGAAAGCATGCATTCGCAAAGCTGTTCTCCCAGATCAAAGGCTGTTCGATTCGGGTAGATCTGCTGATTTTCCAGCTTATTGAGCTTCAGGATATTGGTAATAAGACTGGACATTCGTCTGGTCTGTGTCGTAATATTTTTGGCATATTCGATCCTTTTTTCTTCGGAAAGCTCCGGCATCTGCAGCAGGGTTCCGTAATTTTGGATCACCGTCAGGGGCGTTTTCATTTCGTGGGAAACATTGGAGATAAAATCCGTTCTCAGGGTCTCCACACTCCCCAATTCTTTTGTCATTTTATTTAATCCGGTAATGATCTCATCAAACTCATTATCACTTCCCTGATGGTAGAGATACTGGATTTCTGTCTTAAAATCACCGCCCATGACCCGGTCAATTCCCTCCCGAATACGCTTCACCGGACGTTTAACCGTAAAATATCTGCGGATCACGTCTGCAACAGCAAAGATCAGTGCCAAAAATGCAATATTTCCGAAGGTGACCAATGCCGCAAAGCGCACCTTGTTCGGTTCCATGTCCGTATAAGTAAAAAAAAGTAAAAAATTGCAGGTCAGGGTAAACCCGATCAGCACAAAAAAGGCAAGCGCATACTGAATAAATTTTTTCATGACCGCAGCACCGCCTTATAACCAAGTCCATGTACCGTCAGAATCTGGAAATCCTCACAGTCGGAGAATTTATCACGAAGTTTTGTCATGTAGACATCAACCACACGAGGACCGGAAGCAGATTCTACGTCCCAAAATTCGTCCATCAGCTGGGAACGGGTGAAAGTTTTTTTCGGATAGGACAACAGTTTATATAAAATGTTAAACTCTCTTACAGTCAGATTGATTTCTTCATCGCCCACGTAAGCAGTATGTTCCTCCATATCCAGCACCAATGAGCCGATTTCCAGCTTTTTCTTCGATGCGATCTTTGCACGGCGCAAAAGTGCTTCAATCCGAAGGATCAGTTCGTCCAGATCCACCGGTTTTACGAGATAATCGTCAATTCCTGCACGAAAGCCCTTTCTTTTCGACGCCATATCGTCTCTGGCTGTCATAAACAGGATCGGGATATCCTCATTTAATTCCCTCACCGTTTCCGCAAACTCAAATCCGTCAATCCCCGGCATCATAATGTCGGAAATGATGATATCAAAAATGTTGCCGTACATTTCATTATAGGCATCGTTGGCATTTAAACAGCCCACTGCTTCATAACCGTTTTGCTTTAAATACGCACAAACACTTGCATTTAATTCCTTATCATCTTCTACCAATAATATTTTAAACATCTTTTTACTCCCTGAAATCTTTCTGTTCAAACACACTTTACCACTTTTCCCGGGAAGTATAACATGGAAATGTTTAAAAAGTGTTAAAGTTTCAAAAAAAGAGACGAATGTTTTTCACTCGTCTCCTTCTCTTACATTTTCTTAAAACATTAGTCCAAATACGATCTTCATGATCACATTTCCGTTATACAGGAACATTAAAAACGGATTTTCACTGATCAATGCAAAAAACTGTCTTCCCAGACTGCCGTTGCACAGGATCATCACCAGCAAAAAGGCAAGCCATACAAGAACAACCCCGTAAACAAGTCCCAGGGCACCGCCTGCCAGCTTGTTGATCCCATGAAGAATCGGAAGCAGTGTTACCACGTCCAGGGCCAGCAGGATTACCCGGATCGCCGCCCAGACAATCACAAAGGAAATCAGATAAGCTAACGCATTGATGATCAGTCCCGCAAGATAAGCACCGATATATTCATAGAATCCGGTGACCTCCAAAAGATCATAGGCTTCTGAATTATTGTTTTCCACGAGCATTTCCTTAATGTTTTCCGGAAGCTCCATATTTTCGATCATACGAACCTGATCTGTCTTTCCTTCCGATCCATCGGAATCTCCGAGAAAGATCTCACTGCATTTCTGCTGAAGATTCACATGCATGGAAGTGTGTTCGTGAATAAAATTTGTCACCTGAGGTGTCAGATAAGTCACCAGCACCAGGGTTACGATCAGGGAAAGGGCTGATACTGCCTTTCTGATAAAGCCCCGGCGAAGTCCGTCAATTACATGGTAGCCGATAAAGATCACTACCACCCAAAAAAGCCAATTCATCATAATTCTCCTCTGAATTTACTGCAGCTTGATCAGCTGCGTTTCATTTGTATAAATAAGCAGGTATTTGTTTCTGGACTGGGTTGTAAAAATATCCACCACTCCATTTTCAAAGGTACAGTGAAAACATTCCCTGCCATTGTAGCTGTACAGTCCCATTTCCAGATCGTTATAGATCAGCACTCCATTGTCTGTGATACGGAGACTGTCATATTCCATGGAAAAGGAAATTTCCGAGATCAGATTGCCTTTGCCGTCATAAATCTTCAAAAGCTTTCCTTCTTCCCCCGCAAAGACCAGTCCTACACGATCCGTTCCGTAGAAAATGCTTTCCATCTCCTCATCAAAAGTTACCTCATTCACAAGCTCCGGAATCTGGCTTCCCTCATAAAATGCCAAAATGCCGTCTCCCACAGCTGCCAGGGTGCTTGCATTAAAATAATGGATCTCCGGCACCATGTAATCTGTATAGGTTTTGGCAAATACCAGGTGATCCACATAGTTTTCTCCTACGTTGTCAAAATTATAGACCGCAACGCAGCTTCCGAATTTGCCACCCAGCACCTGGGCAAATGCAATGGCAATCTTTGTGCCGTCTGCAGAAATACTCAGATTCATCGGATATCCGGCATCTTTCAGATCAAATACGCCGTCACCGATCAGTGTTCCCTCTGCAGAGTAGATCTCCAGTTTGGAAGAACTGCTGTCCTCCATCAGTACTGCCACCACACCCTGATCGGAAATGGCAAGATGTTTGATCGGCAGCAGGGTATTGATCTGTCCCCTTTGCTGTTCCCGGTCAAAAATGTAGATCTGACTGCCGTTTTTGTCCGCCACTGCCCCCGCCTTTTCCGTCAGTGCAAGAATCGGATCCTGCATGGTATAGGTAATGCTGAACAGCAGGCTGTTTCGCTCGTCTGTATAGGAAACCCCGTCCCGGCTGTATTTCAGGATTTTCTCACCAAAAGGTGCATACCGGGTTGTCAGCGTGTCATTCCGGCTCGTCGTTGAAACAACGGCATAGGAAGAATACGTCCGATTGTTCAGATAATAACGGATTCCCAGAAATCCACCGATGATCGCTGCCGCAATCGCCAGATATTTCAGCAGCACCAGCAGACGATGCTTCCATATTTTTTTGTGGTAATCTTTCATATCCTCATCAACTGAGGGAAATATATTTACAACCTTTGCCACAGAAATTTCTCTCTTTCGTTTCGTTATAGGCTAGATTATAACACCTGCATTTAAGGAAGTAAAATGATTTCTCCCGCCTGAATATAATCGCCGTTGCTGATTCCGTTAAGGCTGCAGATCTCCGCCACCCTGTCTGCCGTACCATAATGTTCCCGGCTGATCTTTGCAAGGGTATCTCCTGCCTGCACCACATACTCCACATAAGTGATCTGCTCCGCAAAAGCCTCCTCAGAGTCTGTTTCTTCCGGAATCGGTTCTTCCGCCACTGTCTCAGGGAATTCTTCAGCCTCCGCAAAAACCGGGACTTCCTCGATCGCTCCTGGAAGTTCCTCGACGATCACTTCCTCCGTCATTGTCTGCTGTGCCGTCGTTTCCTTCACCCGTACCGGCTCTCCCACATCTCTTTGGCCATTCCAGGCTGCTGCTGCGATCAGAACTCCCAGCACTGCCGCTGCTCTTGTTCCGTAGGAAAGCGCCTTTCTTTTTCTGCGCACCTTACGTTCCTCTTTTTCTCTTAAAAGTTTTCGAAAATGCGCAATGGCTGCATCGGCCCGTTCTTCTCCCCCTTCCGTTTTCACTGAAGTCGGCTGCTCGGCCATATAAGTCTGCATAGGCTCATTCTTTTCATAATAGATGTAATAACCGCCCTGCTTTTCAAACCGGCTGCCGTCAAATGCAAAAAATGCACTTTCCCGTTCCAGCGGTTCCATCATAAAAAGCACCTTCTCTGCCCCCGAAAAATAGGTTCGGTGCGTTTCCTCTATCACCGGATCTTTCTGCACTGCAAATCCCGGACAGGATAAAAACCAGCCAATGATCTCCTGATTCGGAAAATACTGCTGGCAGTCCTGATAGACCTGTCCCCAAACCTTTTCCGTAAACAGATATTTTCCCTGTTTTTCTGAAATATGAGGGATCGTCAGGGCACTCTGAACATAAATATTACGCCTTCCACCGGAACTTTCACTCTCCCCCAAAAGGATTCCAAAGCACTGTCGATCCTCCCCGTTCTTGACACTTTGCCATAAAAAGGTATGTACAAAATCCTCCAGAAATATTTTTTTCACTGCGCCGGGATCTCCGATCTGCTTTACATTTTTCGGTTCCGTCAAAACTTTTTCCTCTGCCGTAGACACTCCTTCCTCATTATAGATCAACTCTATCATCACAAATCTCCTTTGCTGCATTCCTTTCTGTTCCTATCCTAGCATGTCCTTTGCGGAAAATTTGTAAGAGTCTGTCGATGGGTACAAAAAAGCACCGGAGACTGCTCCGATGCCTTTGGCTTTTTATGTTTTTGTTCTTATAATTCTGTACGTCCTTCCAGAGCGCGAAGCAGTGTGACTTCGTCAATGTACTCCAAATCTCCTCCAACCGGAACACCGCTGGCAATACGGCTGACCTTGATTCCTGTCGGTTTGATCAGTTTACTGATATACATTGCTGTTGTTTCGCCCTCCAGGTTGGAATTGGTGGCAATGATCACTTCCTCCACATCTCCCTGAAGACGCAGCATCAATTCTTTTAATTTAATATCGTTTGGTCCGATTCCCAGCATTGGAGAGATTGCTCCATGAAGCACATGGTAAACCCCATCGAATTTTCCGGTCTTTTCATAAGCCGACAGATCTCTGGAATTTTCCACCACCATGATCACCTTATGATTCCGTTTCTCATTTCTGCAGATCGGACACAATTCCTCGTCGGTCAGGGTAAAACATTGACTGCAGTACCTGACATGAGCCCTTGCCTCTGTAATGGAATCCGCCAGTGCCTGGGCCCGGTCCTTCGGCATATTCATAATGTGAAATGCCAGACGCTGGGCAGTTTTACGTCCGATTCCCGGCAAAGAGCCAAGCTGTTCCACCAGCTTTGTAATATAACTGCTGTAATATTCCATTAGAATGGGAAGCCTCCGCCCATACCGCCTGTCATTTTGGACATTGCAGAAGAACTTGCATCATCTGCTTTTTTGAGTGCTTCATTTACTGCAACCATAATCAGGTCTTCCAGCATTTCTACATCATCCGGATCTACTGCGTCCGGATCCAGTTTGATCTTTGTCACTGCTTTTTTACCTGTTACAGTTACTTCAACAGCTCCGCCGCCTGCGGTTGCTGTATATTCAGATTCTTCCAGAAGTTTCTGCTGTTCTTCCATCTGCTTCTGCATTTTCTGAACCTGTTTCATCATATTGTTCATATTCATTCCGCCACCCATTCCCGGGTATCCGCCTCTTTTTGCCATTTTTCTTAATCCTCCTCAATGATAATGTCTGCGTGGATCACCGACTGGATATATTCCACGTCTATTAAATTCGTCATGGCGCTTTGATCCTGCTCCATGGAAATATATTGAATAGAAACCTCTTTACCGATCCGCTGGTAAATCGTATTCTCCAATTCCGTTCTCAGATCGTCCGATGACAGCAGATCCGCTGCCAGATTTTCTCTCATAACGATCTGCAGCCCTCCGTTTCCGTCCTGACGGAAATCTTTATGCCCCTGCAGATAGCTTTTGATCACTGGTGAGCTTTCCCTCATGATCTGGTTCCACTCATAAATAACCTTCCGGATATCTTCAGAACACGCCTTTACTCTGGGCTGTTCTTTGACAGGCTCCGGTGCTTTTTCCTGAACTGCTGCAACTGTTCTTTCTGCGGGAATTCCCTTTTCCAGCTGCTGCTCGATCGCACTTAACCGTTCAAAAATGGAATCATAGCTTTGCTCCATCTGAGGCTTACAAAGTTTGATCAGGGCAACCTCCACCAGTACACGCTTCTGGGTAGAATATTTGATCTGACCGGACAATTCGGAAAATACCCGAATATAGCGCATCAGTGTTTCCGGATCGATCATTTTTGCTTCTTCCTGAAGCTGTGCAAGATTTTCTGAGGAAACCTCCAGAAAATCCTCCAAATGCTCTGCACTCTGTACAAACATCAGATTTCGCAGATACTGGATAAACTCTGTCACAAACTGGGATAACTCCCTTCCCTGCATAACAATGGATTCCACGTCCTTCATCACTGCCGGGATCTGCCGTGCTATGATCTTTCGGAGGAGACTGCTGTATACGTCCGTATCCAAAGCCCCCAGCACCTCCAGCACATTGTCATAGGTCAGCTTTTTCCCCAGATAAAACGCAATGCATTGATCCAGAAGGCTTAACGCATCTCGCATGGATCCGTCTGCTGCCTTAGCAATATAACGAAGTGCCTTTTCCTCAACCTCTACAGACTCCTTCTCCATCAGTTCCTGAAGTCTTGCACAGATGGTTTCCGCAGTGATCCTTTTAAAGTCATACCGCTGACATCTGGACAGGATCGTGATCGGAATCTTATGGGCTTCCGTCGTTGCCAGAATAAAGATTACATATTCCGGCGGTTCCTCCAGGGTTTTCAAAAGAGCATTAAATGCACCGATGGAAAGCATATGAACCTCGTCTATGATATAGACTTTATACTTTCCTTCTGTGGGTGAGTATGCAACATTTTCTCTAATTTCACGAATATTGTCAACACCGTTATTGGAAGCGGCGTCGATCTCAATCACATTCATGGAAGTACCTGCTGCGATTGATCTGCAGGTCGGACATTCTCCGCATGGACTTCCGTTGACGGGGTTTTCACAATTCACAGCCTTTGCAAAAATCTTTGCGATACTCGTCTTTCCGGTACCTCTGGTACCGCAGAAAAGATATGCATGACCGATCCTGTTTGCTTTGATCTGGTTCTGCAAGGTTGTTACAATGTGTTCCTGCCCCTTAACTTCCGAAAATTCCGCCGGGCGGAATTTTCTGTATAAGGCTACATATGACATAAATTAATCTCCAAAGCTGATTCCTATCAGTTTTGCTTCTTTAATGATCTGTGAATCCGGATCCACATATTTGAGCTTTCCGGCTGATTCCTCCAAAGGAATCCGTTTGGTCTCGTTATTGACGATACCAATCATCACACCATACTGCTCATCGATGATCGCCTGGGCACATGCTGCACCAAGTCTCGTTGAGAGAACCCGGTCATACGGGCAAGGACTTCCGCCCCTCTGTGTATGTCCCGGAACGGTCACACGCACTTCTGAGCCAAGACGTTTGGTAAGTTCCTCTGCGATTTCATAAGAGACTGCAGGATATTTATAATTTTCCATGAATTTCTTCAATTCTTTTTTTGACATTTTCGCGCGTTCCTTCGGAATCGCACCTTCTGCAACTGCAAGGATCGTAAAGCCTTTTTTGTTTTTGTTCCGTCTTTCGATGGCAGCACAGATTTTATCAATGTCGTAAGGAATTTCAGGAAGGAGAATGATATCTGCACCGCCTGCGATTCCTGCATGAAGGGTCAGCTGACCAACCTTGTGTCCCATGACCTCCACAATAAATACACGCCCATGAGAAGCTGCTGTCGTATGAATGCAGTCGATTGCCTGTGTCGCAATGTCCACCGCACTCTGGAAACCGAAGGTCATATCTGTTGCCCAGATATCATTATCAATAGTCTTCGGCATATGGATCACGTTTAAGCCTTCTTCTCTTAAAAGATTTGCGCTTTTCTGGGTTCCGTTTCCGCCCAGGATCACCAGACAGTCCAGACGAAGCTTATAATAATTCTGTTTCATCGCCTCAACCTTATCCAGACCGTTTTTATCCGGAATCCGCATTTCCTTAAATGGAGCACGGGAGCTTCCGATGATCGTTCCGCCCTTTGTCAGAATGCCGGAAAAATCCTGCGGACCTAGTAATCTGTAGTTTCCATAGATCAGTCCTTTGTATCCTTCTTCAAATCCGTAAATTTCCACTTCTTCATAATAATTACAGATTCCTTTTACAATTCCCCGCATTGTAGCATTCAATGCCTGACAGTCACCGCCGCTGGTCAATAATCCGATACGTTTCATAGAGTTTCCTCCCTCCGCAGTTTTTTCTGCTGACAATCGTGTACTTTTTTAGATTATATCTCATTTTGTTTTTAATTCCAAGGGCAAATATTACTGCCGGAAAATAAGAAACGCCCGAAGCAGATGCTTCGGGCGAACAAACTCTTTTCAATTATGTGAACGTTACCCCGATCGACAACTCGATCCAGGCACCCTTGCGGCACCCGGAAAGGTCTGCTTAGTGCTGCTGTATTCCTACCCTGACACGGTTCGCAGTTTTCCGTCGCGCAAGACCTGAATGTCATCGCTGCCGACCGGGGGCAGCTTCACGCAGACCAGTATAACTGTTTTATTTTGCTTTGTCAACCGATTGCTGACCAAGCTGCTGACTGTTTTTCTTCTTTTCCCGAAGTTCCCGGAAAAATCCACTCATCAGTGCGCTGCATTCTTCCTGCAGCACGCCTTCTGTCAATTCCACCTGGTGATTAAAGGCTTCCATCTGAAGCAGATTGATCACCGAACCGGCACAGCCTGCCTTGGCATTTCTGCTTCCCATCACCACTCTGTCGATCCGTGCCTGTACAATGGCACCCGCACACATCTGGCATGGTTCCAGTGTAACATACATGGTACAGCCTTCCAGTCTCCAGTCTCCCACAACCTTCGCCGCTTTTCTGATGGCAAGGATTTCTGCATGGGAAAGAGTGGATTTATCAACATTCCTGCGGTTGTAGCCTCTGGCAATGATCTTACCTTCATATACGATCACACAGCCGATCGGCGCTTCTTCCAGGCGATACGCTTTTTTTGCCTGCCGCAGTGCCTCTTTCATATACTTTTCATCCGGAGAAAGTTCTTTTCTCATTTGCGCCTACTTTCCTTCCAGTTCCAGAAAAATGTCCGCAAGACGGGCAAACTGCTCCAGGGTCAGTGCCTCACCTCTTACGCTCGGAGAGGTTCCCAGGGCTTCAATGGCTGCTGCGATCTGTTCTTTGGAATAATGAAGCTCCGGACTGTTGTTCAGACCGTTGGCCAGCGTTTTTCTTCTCTGATTAAATGATGCCCGGATCAGACGGAACATAAGTTTTTCGTCCCGTACAGTTACCGGAGGTTTTTCATGCACTGTCAGCTTGATCACTGCGGAACCGATCTTTGGTCTTGGCATAAAGCAGTTCTGCGGCACATTTGCCACCAGATACGGCTCTGCATAATACTGCACTGCCAGAGACAACGCACCGTAATCCTTTGTTCCCGGACCCATACGCATTCTGTCCGCAACTTCTTTCTGCACCATGATCGTGATCGAATGCAGTGGCACGTGGTTCTCAAACAGTCCCATGATGATCGGTGTCGTAATGTAATACGGCAGATTTGCAACTACCTTAACCGGTCTTCCTCCATTTTTTTCCTCTGCCAGCTTTTTCAGATCAACTTTTAAAACATCTTCGTTGATAATCGTCACATTGTCATAGGCACTTAACGTATCTTTCAGAATCGGAATCAGCATTTTGTCGATTTCCACTGCTACCACTTCTCTGGCAGCACAGGCAAGATACTGTGTCATGGTTCCGATTCCCGGACCGATCTCTACTACCAGATCGTCTTTGGTGATCTGGGCTGCACTGATAATCTTTTCCAGCACATGGGTATCGATCAGGAAATTCTGACCAAATTTTTTCTGAAAGGCAAATTCGTATTTCTGGATCACCTCAATGGTTTTCTGAGGGTTTCCAAGATATGGGGTTTTATCATTCATTGACCGTTCTCCTAAATATCATAAAGTTTTCTTCCGTTTTCATTGGTAATGCGAATCACTTCCTCTACCGGAAGCTGTTTGATCGCCGCCAGTTCCTCTGCTACATACCGGATCTTCGCAGAATCATTTCGTTTTCCCCGAAACGGAACCGGTGCAAGATACGGGCAGTCCGTTTCCAGAACAATTTTGGAAAGGGGTACATATTCTGCCACTTCTTTCAGTTTTTTCGCATTTTTAAAGGTCAGCACACCGCCGATCCCAATGTAATAACCCAGGTTCAGATATTCTCGCGCCTGCTCTACCGAATAAGAATAGCAATGGATAATGCCTGAAAGCCCCAAAGGCTTTGCCGCAGTCACCAGATCCAGCGTATCTTTGGCTGCTTCCCTGCTGTGAATGATCACAGGAAGCTTACATTCTGCCGCCAGCTCCATCTGCCGTAAAAACCATTGTTTCTGAAGATCATGCTTTTCTTTATCCCAGTAGTAGTCCAGACCGATCTCTCCCACTGCTTTTACCTTTTCGTGGCCTGTCCATGCTTTCAGCCGGGCAAAATTTTCCTCATTCAATTCGCCCACCTCGTCCGGGTGAACGCCTACAGCGGCATAGACAAAGGGATATTTTTCCGCAAGTGCCACACTTCTTTCCGAAGATGCCATGCTCGCCCCGACATTTACGATATATTCTACGTCTGCGTCCCGCATTCCGGACAGCAGTGTTTCCCGATCATTTTCAAAAGCCTCATCATCATAATGGGCATGTGTATCAAAAATCATAATATCCTCCTAGTTTAGAGGTTATTATAACATTCATACCCCACATCTGCAAACAGAATACGGTCTCCTTCAAAAATTTCCACTTCCTCTCCCGGTTCAATGGCTCTCCCATTCACATAAGTCCCGTTTGTGGAGTTGGCATCTGCGATAAAAAGCCGCTCCTGCCTTACATATAATCTGCTGTGGATCCTGCTGATCGTATCCCTGCCGATAAACCCGTCAACAGAATCCTTCTTTTTTCCTACCAGAAAATCCTCTCCTTCGATGCAAAATTCCTCATAACCCGGAATCAGCGGACGAAGTCTCCATTGCCCCGCAGGCATGTTCTGCAAAAGCGTTGTCCCGCTGTCCGGTGTTTCCAGAAACTGCGTACTCTTTAGAATACTGTATTCTTTTGGAACGGATTCCCAGACAGACACCGCCTCCGTCAAAGGCTCCTCCGTTTCTGTTTCTTCTTCCATTTCCTTCTTTAAGAAAAAACGCAGGATCTTTCCCCAAAAACCGGTCAGTTTCACCTTATTCATCGGCTTTTCCTCCGGTAACTCCCCAAAAAACTCCTCCGACAGATCTTCTTCCGGCAAAAAAACTGCCTCCTGCTCCGACAGACTTTCCTCCCCGGACTCCTTTTCCTTATGTTCTTCCAAAATTTCTTCGATTTGGAGATTTCCCCGGCAGGCACTCTGATACAAATGATAGGCAAGCTCCACTCCTTCCGTATCATGATAATCCAGATTTCCGAGAATTTCTTCCAGCATCTCACGAAATGAGGTCAGCACATCCCGTTTCTCCCAGGGGCAATAGCAAAAATAAAATCTGCCTTCCTTCGTATAGATATGCTCCAGATCCAAAAGCACATGCTCCATATCCAAAAGATAATCCGTCACTTCCTCCTGCAGCGTGCGGACAGCCAGAAACAGTCTTCGTACCGTATCTGCATTCAGCTTTGCCCGCTCAGAGCATGCCCTTAAGGTCTGTTTGGACGAAATATCGTATAACAGCTGCAAACAGCCGTCGATCCGGAGAACATGCAGGGAAAGAAAGGCAGACGGTTCATTTTTCATCAGCATCTCTGTCTCATAAGTTTCCTCATAAAGGGCATCTTCATTGCCGAGGATCAGATAAGTTTTATTCAATTCTCTTTTTAATGACTCCAACATAAGCTGCTCCTATCAGATTTCTGCTCCGCCGCAGGCTCCGCTCCGGATGGAACCGTTGATAAGTTACTGTAACATTGACCGGGCTCTTCAGAAAGTTCTGCCTGCCGGAATAAGTCAGTAAAACTTCCGCGTTTGTGATTTTCACATCAGCCTCCAGTTTCTCCAGTCCAAAGGTTCTGGCTTCTCCATGCTCTTTTGCTCTTTCCAAAAGCCGCTCCCGAAGAACCTTATCTTCCAGCTGCCGTTCTTCCATCGTTCTTAAAATGCATTCATATCCGGTCAGCTTTAAGACCGCCTGATCATACTGATAGATTCCAAGCTCGCAGAAGATTAAAAGAATGAGAAAACAAAAAGGGAGCACCAAAGCGGCTTCCACGGTCAGACTTCCTTTCATAAAAAAATCACTCCCATCATTCCCAAAAACAAAAACGGAAAAAAGGGGATTTCCTGTGTCCTCGAAACCTTTTTTCTCACCAGCAGCCAAATGCCATAGATTCCGCTGAGAAAAAATGCCAAAAACAGCACTGCCAGCAGACATTTACCGCCTCCGAAAATCCCCAGAACAATCAGTGCAATTCCATCACCGTAACCGATCTTTTCCTGTGTCATCCAGCCAAATGCCAAAAACAGACTTCCGATGGCAAAGCCGACCAAAATACTGACAAAACTCTGATAACGAAGGAAAAGATTGCAAAGGCTTCCGATTCCCAGAAAACCGATCAGAAAACAGAGGGGAATTTTCTGATCTTTCATATCATAATAGGCTCCAATCCCCAAAAATAAGAGCTGCATTCCCTGTACAAAATATAATTTCCACTCCATTTATTCCCCTCTTTCCATACAGCGAAGGCAGCAGCTTCGGTCTGTAACACTGCTTAATAAAACCTTCCTCACCGTTCTTTTCAGTCCGATGCAGCTTCTCTCCGAATGATAGCATTCCCCTTCTTTTGTCACATACACAAGAGCACCAAATGATTCCTTACAATGCTGACATTTTCGATATTCCTGTTTTGCAAGCTCCAGTGTTGTACATTCAATCGACAGTTTCAGATGCGTGCAGTCATTCTGTAAATGATACACCGCACCCTCCGGTGTGGCATAAACATAGATTTCTCCGGTTTTCAGTCCGGTAAACCCAACCCATGCCCGGCAAACTGCTTTCTGCGTAATCTGCGATTCCTTTTGAAAAGGCATGATCCACAGTTCCTCCAGTGTCATGGATTTCCTGATCGTAATATCCGCCTGGTAATCAGTTCCCAATCCTCCTGCCGCAATCCCTATTTTTTTCGCTTCTGCAGCAGCCTGTAACTGCAGTTCTGCCGCAGAAGCATATTGAAGAAAGAATGAGAAAAACGCTAACAGGATCATCAAAATGAACGGAAGGATCCATGCCGCTTCTACGGTCAGACTTCCTTTTTTTAAGACACACAGAGACATTCTTTCGTTTTGGCTGTTCTTAACTCTTTCGCAGGTATTACTTGGGGGAAGCACACTGTTTTTATCAAAATATCCACGCTTTTTCCGAAAGAACATCTCTCTGTACCTCATTGTTCATAAAAAACATTTCTCGTGAGTGTATGTTCATAGCTTCCGCTGTTCAAAAACGGAACTGTTTCAAACAGACTCTCAAACTGATAATTCCACATAAATGTAAAGCTGTCCGTACAATGATCCAGCTTCAGATACTCATAGTCGGACTTTTCACGTACCTCCAATTCCACAACATCCATCGAACGGCAGATTTTTTCTTCTAAATCCGTCAGATTCAAAAAGAGAAACAAATACTCCGAATATCCCAAGGAAATCCCCGAAAAAATACCATTTTGATACAAGGGAACCTTTTCCCCGGAAAACACCCTTTTTGTATCCCCAATGCCTTCTTCGATGGCTTCTGCGATCAGAAAAATCTCCCTTACAAGCCCGATCAGGGCCGCATTTCCTGTGATCCCGACCAGAGCTGCCGCCTCTGCCTCTGCTTTTGCCATGCGGCCGGTATCCTGATGATAAAAAAGGTAATTTCCGCCAGCCCTTGCCAAAAAGATCCTCCACATGATATCTTCCAGGTTCTTCACATCGCTTTCCTTTCCGGCAATGATATATTCCATCTGGTAATCCAGCGTTTCCCGAAGCCCCTGGGGACTTTCTTCCAGATAGTTACCAAAATGTTGAAAGAGATATCCATGAAACCACTGCTGATCAGCCAAAGAAACTGTTTCCTTTGTTCCGGTTCCCCTCTTTAAGCTGCGATTTTGAATCCTTTCCCCAAGATCAATGTTTTTTTCAGACAGTCCCGTCCGGTTCCCAAACACAGCTTCTGTCAGCCCATCGATTGTCGGAAAAGAAATACTGGGAAGGGAAATCTGAAACAGGGGATTTCCATCAGAATCCACATATCCATCAAGGATTCCCGATGCCTCACTTCTGTTTTCTCCTAACAGTTCCTGAAGATCCATATCCAAATTTCCGGCATCTGATCCGCTCCAGCTAAAATCCTTTCCCAGGAAATCTTCCAGAAGCAGATAACCGGTCTGCTCCTTCATCTCCAACACCGCCTGCTTTAAAAAAGGAATCCCTCCCTCATCCGTGCTGCGTCGGAAATTATCCGCTGCCGTCTGTATACTGACAAGCTCCGGTGCATTTTTCTGCAGATATTTTTCTGCTCTTTGTTCCAGCACTGCCGTATACTCTGTCTCCTGTTCATAATTCAGATCCAGAAAAAACAATCCGTAATGGTTAAACAGCTCCTGCTGATACTCTGAAAGTACCGAAAATGCTGCCAGTTCCATTGCCTGCTCTGCCTTCGTCCGCAGGCAGTAGATTCTCGCTCCTTCGACCAGTGTCAGGCAAAATGCCAGAAATCCAGTCATGGTCAAAGCAAACAGAATGGTCACAGAGCCTTTTTTCCTGTTCCTCATTTTAAGATCTTCCCGCTTTGGGTGGTAATGGTCTTAAAAATATTGTTTACGATTGTTGTCATTTGTTCTTTAAAGATCAGCACCAGTCCGATCAGAACCACCAGGATCAAAATGATCTCTACCGATGTGATCCCCGCACGATCCTTCATAATCGCTTTCCATTGATTCCACATATTTTTTTCCTCCTATAGTTGAAAAGATAGAAATGCAGGTACCAGGATCATCAAAAACACCACCAGCAGCATTCCCATCATGGGTATCAAAAGCTTTGTACCAAGCTTCTCGCCCTGCTGCTTTGCACTGCGTTTCTGATTTTCCCATGCTTCAAGCATTTCCTGATTCATTGCATCCAAAAGCCGGACACTGCCCCGTTTTTTATCTGAGATAAACAATGCCATGAGTTTTTTATAGGAAACCACTCCTACACGAGTGCCAAAGAGTTCATAAACCTCCAACTCCGACCGTCCCTTCTGCAGTTCCCGATAAGCCCAATTCATTTCCTCCATGATGGGGCTTTCTTCGACAGATTTTTTCAAATAAAGTAACACGATCCGCTCCCAGGCATTCCTGACACTGATTCCTGCGGAAAGTAGCATCGTAAATTTACTGACAATCTGAGCATATTCTTTTTCATAGGCTTCCTGCCGTTTTTTCTTTTCCTCATGCGCATCTCTTTTGGCACCAGCCCGCAGAAAAACTGCCGCCGCTACCGTCAGCAGCAAGACATAGAAACATGTCAGATCCATTGGTTTTCTCCAGGAAATCTCCGATCCATTCCATACAGTCGGTAAGGAAAGTACCTTTGCTTCCTTTTCATTTTCCCCGTTCTCCTGAATCTGTTTTTCCAGACTGGTTTTCAACGACATTTCTCTTGGAAGAATGGTAAGCCTCACTTCATAATCTATGGATATTTCCTGACAGGTCAAAATGGCAGATATCATGCATTCCAACGGTTCCGTAACCGTCAGTTCCTCCCTAAGCCTTCCGTCTGAACAAAAGAAATCTGATGCTTTTTCAATCCACGTTACCTCTACCGGCGTATCCGGTATCTGATCCACAAAACAGAGGGCTGTACGGATCTTTGTGAAACTTTCATTTTCACCAAGTACCAGCCTGTCCAATTCCTTTTTCGCCCTTTCCAGCACTTCCATCGCATCTTCCTCGGATAAACAAACTTCCTCCACCGTTACGGTCAGCGGAATCTTCTGTTCCTCCACATATGCGATCAGTTCCTGTTCATAAGCGCCTTCTCCCGGTTCTTTTTTGGGGAGCACTGCTCCTTCCTCCAGTCCGGTCTCTCCAAACGCCCGGATTCCCAATGTAATCGTCAGTATAATACCGCTGATCAGAAGAATCCTTGAAAACCTCTTTGGATCCTCAGTTAATTTCAAGAAGTCTTTTTCCATAAAGATAACAGCCTCCATAGATCACCAGACATCCGGTCATCACCAAAATTCCCACAAGATTTCCATAAAGCCGCCCGATCAGGTTAGAAGCTCCGACCCTCAAATAGAGAATGATCGCCAGCGGAACTACGGTCATGATCTGAAATTCCAGTCTTTTTTCGGTAATGGTCGTTGCAATCTCCTCTTCTGCCTCCATTCGTTCCTGAAGCAGATGGATCGTATTTTTCATAATCCCCACAAGATTTCCGCCACTGCGTCTTCCGATGGAAAACACCTCTGAAAAATATTCCAGTTCTTCCAGATGGCTTCTCCGGGAAAAATCCGCCACCAGCCCTTCCAAGGGTTCTCCCAGACTGACTTTGACACAAATCTGCTTTAACTCCACCACAAAGGGGGTATTTTTTCCCATATAGCTTGCCAGGTCCCTGGTTGCTTCCAAAAATGCATTTTCCAGCGACCGTCCGGTCTGTAGGGCAGCGATCAGACTGTTCAAAAACTCCTTCAGCTCTTTTCTCATTTCCCGCATCTGTTTTCTTGCCAGCCGGCGTTTCTTTTCCTTCCCGTAAAAGAGGATCAAAACCATTCCCGGCAGCATGGCAAATACGGAATCATAAAAGAGAAAGGCGATTAGTACATTGAGCAGCAGTCCTTCCAGAAATGTTACTGCTTTTTCTTTTTTATCAAATTCATAGATCCGGTAATCCTTCCTCATCGGAAAACCCTGCCATTCTAAATTTTTCTTTGTGTTTTAGTTCACCAACCCGTTTCCAGTCTCCCAGCACCTTCCCTGTAGGGGACATTCCGGTTTCTTCAAACAGGAAGATCGGCTGCAGCTGAATCTCATCCCCATCACAGCCAATGATCTCAGAAATTTCCAGAAGTACCCTTCGTTTGTCCCGCAATCGTCCCAGATGAATCATCAGATCAATTCCTGATGCCAGCTGTCTTCTGACTGCTGCAGCCGGAATCTCCATCCCCATCAAAACCATGGTTTCCAAACGATAGAGCATATCCCGTGTACTGTTTCCATGCCCGGTACTCAAAGATCCCTGATGTCCGGTGTTAAATGCCTGGATCATATCCACCGTTTCTGCGCCCCGCACTTCTCCGATCACCAACCGATCCGGCCGCATGCGCAGACTTGCCCGCAGAAGATCCCGTATGGTGATCTCTTTACAGCCTTCCACTACTGAACTTCTTGCCTCCAGCCTGACCAGATTTGGAACATTGCGGATCTGCAGTTCTGCAGTATCTTCAATGGTAATGATCCGCTCATTCTTCGGGATAAAGTCCGATAATACGTTGAGCAGGGTAGTTTTTCCGGATCCGGTGGAACCGGAAACAAAAATATTATATTTTGCTTTTACTGCTTTTTCTAAAAATCCGGCAACTTCCCGATTCATGCTCTCTCTGGCAAGCAATTCCTCAAGGGTGATCGCATGCTTCGGAAACTTACGGATCGTCACCACAATTCCGTCCAATGCAACTGGGGCGATCGCCACATGAACCCGCGATCCGTCCCCCAATCTTGCATCAGCCAGAGGAGAAGCCTCGTTGATCATTCGATTGCTCACCCCTGTAATCCTCACAACCAGTTCTTCCAGTCGTTCTTTAGGAATCTTTCCCTCCGTATAAGCTTCCAAACGCCCTTCCCGTTCAAGAAATATTCCCTTTTCCCCATTGATCATAATTTCTGTAACGGTATCGTCCGCCAAAAGTTCTTCTAAAACGTCCAGCCTGCGGATACTATGGAACAGTTCCAGCCGAAGTGCACAACGTCGGTCCAGACTCATATTCCTGCCAACGGCAGAGGTTTTCAACACCCGGTCAATCACCTCCAGCACCTGTTCGTCTGTCACTTCCTCCAAAAAGTTCAGTGCTTCCAGAACTTCCTCCTTTAATTCTTTCCACACTTCCTCTTTTGTCTGTTTCATGACATCGCCGCCTTTTCTGCCCATTCATCCATCAAAGCTTTCAGGTTTATCCGTTCAACTCCGGACGGCATACTGATTTTTTGAATACTTTCCATCACTTTCTTAAGATTCTCGTTTTTTAGACTTAATTCAAAATTTTCCAGTTTTCTTTTGGATTCTGTATCCGATAATATCGGCATGTATAACTTCGTGCATTGGCCTAATAATTGGAAAATCCCCGATACATCCTGTCCAAAATCTATAATTACCACCTGATAATCACTGTCTACTGCCAGTTTTTCCAAAAGTTCGCTCCACTCTGCCACTGTTACGCTGCGCAGATCTGCCGGCACCTTCATAGGAAGAATGGCATCATAAACGCCTTCCTTCTGTACAATGCTGTTCAGCTTATACAGAAAAGTTTTCTTTCCCTGCCTCAAAAAATAGATCATATCTGCCAGATCCCATAGTTCTTCTTCGCCCCACTGCTCCTTCCGGGCTGAAAAGCTCTGCAGATCCAGTAATAATGTTTTCTTCTTTTTTCCGAAAGCCACCGCCAAAGATCTGGCAAGAACTGATTTTCCGCATCTTCCGATGGGAGAATACACGCCATGAACTTCAAAATTCTTTTTTCCATAGAACATGCCGGCCACAGGTCGTGCATATTCCGCATAATGACACAGAATTTCCTTCATAATGTGCTCTGCCGACTGGTACTTGTAGATACTTTCATAATCAGAAAATTCCTCATAAATTTCCCCGTCTGACAAAAGCAGGATCTTTCCGATGTTCATATGAGTGATTTCTTCACTCATAGATCTGCCAGCGATCAGTAAGATCTCAATCTGTGTTCTCTGCGCAAACTGCTCCAGCTGTCCTATTTCCGAAAAAGCATGAACTTGAAATCCAAACTGTTTCTTCCCGCAAAGTACTTCCATCAGCCTCCATGCATATTGTTTTTCCGTGTCGCAAATCGCCAATACCTTTGCATCCAAAATATACCTCCGCTACTGACAGGTGTTCCTCTGTGCAGCTCAAAAGTTCACCTGCCTCAGAAAATGTATCGATTTCCAGAGTTGCTGCATAGAAACTTCTTAGAACCTATAGAAAAAATAGACATACATTTTCTATCCTTTTACAATGGGTATTTGACCGGAAGTCGGTCATGACGGAGTCTCTGACCAGAGACTCCTGATAAACGTTTATCTTGTATTGATTTTAGCATATCTTTTTTTATTCCAACAAGACGGAATGTTTCACAGAAAAAAAAGTCAAAAAAATTCGGCGTTTTTTACAACACCGAAAAGGCCGCAATGGAAAGTACCAGTCCGAATCCGCTGATTCCAAGGGTACCTATCGTCAATAAATTCCATAAATTCATTCCCAAATGGATTCCCACTCCCAGCATTTCACTCAACAAACTGTTACACACATAAATAGCGATGGCACCAAAAACAATTCTGATGAGAAAATTTAAAACAAGATCCTTCATGAAAATTTCCCGTTTTTTTTATTTTATGAAGTATTGTCCGGGATTATCACTGACATTTTTTTGATAGATTTTCCTGAAAATGTATAAGTCCATTTTATTACGGATATATTTGATAATAAGAAAATATTCAAGAAAGCGGGGATTGATATGTCCACAGAATCCTATATTCAGGAAGTTTCCAGAGAGCAGCTGCTGTCAGATCTCAAGCTTACCAAAACGGCTCTCGACGATGCCTACACCAACTTTGAAAACGTGGTAGATCCCGATCTGGTTGACAGCTACATTTATGAAGTGAATGCCGTACAGAAGCGATATCATTTTCTTTTAAAGCAGATTCAAATGATGGATCTGCAAAATGCCATCGAAGAACGTCTGGCAGTGCTGTAGCATTCATAAAACTTTAACATTTCTCCAAACATTTGCAAACATTTTCCGGCTATCCTATGGTCACAGTAAACACAAAGGAGAGTTGATCCCATGAAAAAAATTGCAGATACAACAGAAATGATCGCTCAGAAAGTAACTGACGGCTACAAAAAAATTGAAGATGGCGTCGTAAACGGTTACAAAAAGATCGAAAACGGAGCCGTTGAAGGTTTTACAAAAGTAACAGACAAATGTGTCGAAACATTATTTACCAAAGAAGGCGAAAGCGTAGAAGACGCCAAAGCCAGACTTGCAAAGAAAAATTAGGAGGAACTTATGATGAACAAAAACGATCAGGAATACCTTGTACAGAAAATCCGTACTCAGTACACAGAAAAAGAATACACCAAATTAGACGAATTAAAGAAGCTGGATAAAAAAGTTAAGGCACCGGCAAATGCATTTGCTTACATTTTCGGTACCTTATCTGCTCTTATTATGGGCTCCGGCATGAGTCTGATCATGACAGACCTGAATGAAATGATCGGTCTTGCAGATCCGATGCTTCCGGGCATTGTGATCGGTGTTGTAGGAATGCTGATGGCAATCCTGAACTATCCGATCTACAAAGGAATGCTGAACGGCCGCCGCAAAAAATATGCCGATCAGATCGTTGCACTCAGCGACCAGATCATGACTGCTTAATCATATCCATACATTTTCAACCAAGCATCGCCGGCACTCTTTCCCGATCCGGGTGTTCCCCTGACCAGCCCACCTGTGGAACTGTGCGCAGGCGATGCATATCTTCTCTGCTGATCTCAAAATCAAACAGATTCTGATTTTCCCGCATACGTTCTCTGGTCGCTGCCTTCGGAAGCGGTACCACTCCATTTTGAACACAGAATTTCAAACAAAGCTTTGCCGGAGACACCTGATATTTTTCCGAAAGCTCCCGGATCGTCTGATCATGGAAGATTCTTCCCCGGGAAATCGGGCTCCAGGCCTGTACCAGAATATCATGTTCCCGACAGTACTGAACCGTTGCTTCCTGGGTATAACCCACATGATATTCAATCTGATCCACCATCGGAGGGATCTTACAGTTTTCCAGAAGATTGTCCAAATGATGGGGAAGGAAATTGCTGACACCGATCGCACGTACTTTCCCTTCCTCGTAAAGTTCCTCCAAAGCACGCCAGGTTTCCTGATCCAGCTGTTTCCAGTCTTGGCAGTCCGGTGTCGGTTTTGGCCAATGAATCAAATACAGATCAATATAGTCTGTGTTCAGGCGTTCGCAGGACTCTGCGAATGCTTTTTTTGCATTTTCGTACCCCATCTGATCCTTCCACAGCTTGGTCGCCAGGAAAAAATCTTCTCTTGGAAGTCCGCTTCTTCGAATAGCTTCTGCTACATATTCCTCCGTCTGATAGTAGGACGCCGTATCAAAATAGCGGTATCCTTCTTCTACTGCTGACGAAATGATATCCGCTCCATTTTCATCTTTCGCTTTATAGGTTCCATACGCAACACATGGAATCTTCACCCCGTTCCTTAAAGAATAAGTATCATATATACTTTTCATGACATTCCCTCACAATACGAAATATTTATCTGCATTATATCCTTTTTCTGATATAATGAAAAGCGATAATCCTGAAATCAAA
>CAZOJX010000007.1:0-28285 GCA_964580255.1 uncultured Lachnoclostridium sp.
CGACACCACGGGTATGAACCGTGTGCTCTAGCCAACTGAGCTATCTCGCCATGTTTACTTTAAAATATGGGGCCTACAGGGCTCGAACCTGTGACCCTCTGCTTGTAAGGCAGATGCTCTCCCAGCTGAGCTAAGACCCCATGTTTCATGTTGTCGGCTTTCGTTTTGTCAGCCGACTTGGATATAATACACTGAACAAAAACAAAAGTCAACAACTTTTTTTCATTTTTTCGATATTTTTTCAAAAATATTTTCCGGTACAACCTAAGCCTTTTTCTCAAGAACATCGATCAGCGCATTCATTTCTGTGATCAGCAAGTCCATCTTATCCTCAAAAACTTCTTTGTGAGGAATGATCTTATGATGCGGATGTCCTTTCCACGCCTTGATCAGTTTGTCATCGATTTCCTTTGCCTGATCAATGGTTTCGATCCGGGCACCATTGTTAGAAAGGGTATAGGCTTCTTCTGCGCCTTTTGCAGCGGTTTCCAGATGAAATACCCCATCATACCAGTTTCTGGTCTTTTCTTCCGAAAAATCCATATCGGCCAACAATCCGGCAAATTCCTCATCGGTCATATAAACTTTGTTATCTAAAAATCCCCTGTCAAAAAAGATTACAATCTTTTCCGGCGGCATATGATTTGCAGCCTCCATAAAAATCTGTTCCTTGGCATGCTGCAGACCCAGCTGGCAATGCTGATATTCCACGTTTGTGGTACAGGTCCATGGAGCCACGCCTCCTGAGATCAGTTCCGTAGCGGTTTCCGGGCAGAACAACGGTGTATAGCCTCGCATTTCCATTGCTTCTTTAATATAGCTTAATGCACTTGTCTTTCCGGCACATGGACCGCCGGTAATGACTATTTTATAAATAATTTTATCGCTCACTTAAACTTCCCCTTATTTTTATTTTGACGCACGCTCTTTCAAGATCGCATCCAAAATGCGGTCAGCCACATCATCCTTGCTCATCAGCGGGAGCTGTTCTCCGCCTTTTCTCGTAATGATGGTCACCACATTGGTATTGGTACCAAATCCGGCACCTTCCACCTTCAGATTATTGGCAATGACCATGTCCAGATTTTTCTTCACCAGCTTCGCAATGGAATTTTCCAGCATATTTTCTGTTTCCATGGAAAATCCGCACAAAAACTGTCCTTCTTTTTTATTTGCACCCAAATGACCCAAAATATCTTTGGTACGTTCCAGCGCAATGCTCAGATCGCCGTCTTTTTTCTTCACCTTTTCCTCAGCAACTTCCATCGGACGATAATCTGCAACTGCCGCTGTTTTGATAATGATATCCTGCTTTGCTGCACGACCGGTCACTGCCTGGAACATTTCCTCTGCACTGACAACCGGTACCGTTTCCACAAATGGAGGAGGTGTCAGAGCAACCGGTCCACTGACCAGTGTTACCTTTGCTCCTCTCATAGCCGCTGCTCTCGCAATGGCATATCCCATCTTTCCGGTGGAATGGTTAGTAATGTAGCGCACCGGATCCAATGCTTCTCTGGTCGGTCCGGCTGTCACCAGCACATTCACACCCTCCAGATCTTTTTCAATGATCAGTGCCTTTAAAATATACTGCATCAAAAGCTCCGGCTCCGGCATTTTTCCCTCTCCGGTATCACCGCAGGCAAGATAACCGCAGGCCGGATCGATCACTTCCATACCATAGCATTTTAACAGTTTCATATTATCCTGTACGATGGAATTACGGAACATTCTCGTATTCATGGCAGGTGCCACGATTTTCGGACACTGACATGCCAGAACGGTTGTAGTCAACATGTCATCCGCAAGTCCGTGAGCCATCTTTGCGATCACATTTGCCGTTGCCGGTGCTACCAGCACAACATCTGCTTTTTTTGCCAGAGACACATGCTCCACACTGTATTCAAAATTTCGATCGAAGGTATCTACAAGACATTTATTTCCGGTCAGGGTTTCAAATGTGATCGGATGAATAAAATTTGTAGCATTTTTTGTCATGATCACATGCACATCGCAATGAAGCTTTACCAGTGCACTTGCGAGACTTGCAATCTTATATGCAGCAATACTTCCGCTGACTCCTAAAATAACTGTTTTTCCTTTTAACATAATTTCTCCTTTTTTCGGGCACACTCCACCCATTAACCCGAGTATAGCAAAGTACGTTGATTTTTACAAGTTCCAGTGTTACACTAAATATAAAGAACAACAACATTCTCTGGAGGAATTTTATGATCTTAGCGATTGATATTGGAAATACAAACATTGTCGTAGGCTGTTTTGATAAAGACCAGGTGCTGTTCGTAGAACGTGTTTCTACTGATCACACCAAAACAGAACTGGAATATGCCATCAGTTTAAAAAACGTATTGGAAATCTATAACATTGATCCAAAAGCGGTCTCCGGCGGAATCATTTCTTCTGTTGTACCGCCTTTGACCAATGTTTTGAAGGCTTCTGCGGAAAAGATTCTTTCCGGTGAAGTTCTGGTCGTAGGTCCGGGTATTAAGACCGGCCTCAACATTCTGATGGACAATCCGGCTTCCGTCGGAAGCGATCTGATCGTCGATGCAGTTGCAGCCATCAACGAATATCCTGTTCCACTGATCTTTATCGACATGGGCACCGCCACTACGATTTCCGTCATCGACGAAGAAAAACGCTACCGGGGCGGCATGATCCTTCCGGGCATTCGCGTTTCCATGGATTCCCTGACTTCCCGGACGGCACAGCTTCCGAGAATCAGTTTTGATCCGCCAAAAAAACTCATCGGGCGCAACACGATCGACTGCATGAAAAGCGGCATGATCTACGGAAATGCTTCCTGTATCGACGGAATGATCCGAAAGATCCGAAAAGAACTGGGAAGGGACGATCTTACCGTCATCGCTACGGGAGGACTTTCCAAAGCCATCATTCCTTACTGCGAAGAAAAGATCATTTATGATCACGAGCTTCTTCTGAAGGGGCTTCGTCTAATCTACGAAAAAAATCATTAAATCCGAAAGACCTTGTGAAATCCCGAAGGATTTTCACAAGGTCCTTTTTGATTCTGCTATTTTCTTCTTTTCACTTTTTTCAAAAAAGCTTCCCATTTGCTCAGACGTTCTGCTTTTCCAAGCGTTTTCCGTACATTTTTTTTCTCACGCTCAATCCTCTTATCCGGATAACGGGACCGATAGTCTTCTACCACCTTGCAAAGATCCCGATCCTTCAGTTTTCGGAATACATATTTGCTGATCAGATAATACAATACCGCAAAAGTCGGCACACCGATGATCATACCCACAAATCCAAACAGATCGCCGAAAATCAGGATGGAGAACAACACCCAGATGCTTCCAAGTCCTGTGCTCTGTCCCAAAATCGTAGGTCCCAGAATATTTCCGTCAAACTGCTGCAAAACAAAGATAAAGATTGCAAAATACAGTGCCTGAATGGGTTCCACCGTTAAGATCAGGATCACACCCGGAACAGCTCCGATGAACGGGCCGAAAAACGGAATAATATTTGTCACACCCACAATGGTGCTCACCAGTACCGGATACGGCATATTCATGATGGAAATACAGATAAAACAAAGGATACCGATGATCAGGGAATCCAAAAGCTTTCCTCTGATGAATCCACCAAAGCACTGATCCATTTCATAAATAATCTCAAAAGTTGGATCAATCCATTTTTTCGGAATCACTGCACTGATGACCATTTTTGCCTGACGTTTTAGCTTATCTGCAGAGCTTAAAACGTAAACACAGACAATGATACCAATGACAAAGTCAAATAAAAACCAAAAGGTAGAGATCACACTGGCTGAAAGCGTCGTGATGATTTCCTGTGCTTTCGGAATCAGGGTATCTCTGATCCAGGTCTGCACCTGAATAGAAGAATTTTCCAATGCAATATTGGCTGTTTCCTGAAGCTGCGGATTGCTTTCAAAGACAGAGTCGATCCAGTCAGAAAGACTTTCCACCATTCCCGGCATTCCCACAATGATCGATGTAATGCTGTCCAGCAGCTGCGGAAGCAGCATCCAGAGCAGCACATAAATAGCCGCTCCAAAAAGAAGCAAACCGCCAAAAATCCCCACTGACAGCGTCGTTTTTTTGAACCGTTCTCCGGTCAGTTTATCCAGATAAATGGTAATTCCCTGACTGATCGGATAGATCAGATACGCCATCACACAGCCGATAATAAACGGCATCAGGGTATTGACCGCGGCACTCAGATAACGTCCCACCACATCAATCTTAAATAAAAAGAAGAAAAAGAGAATGCTTAAAGAAATGGCTCCAAATCCTGCCAGCATCAAATAAATATATTTTTCAATTTCCTGTTTTCTCAAGTTTCATCCTCTCTTTCCTGTTCCTGATATTCTTTTGTAAGTCCTTTTAAGGTGTCCGGTTCCTTTTCCACAAATTCCAGCTCCACCAAAGGATTGGTCTGTTTGATAAATCGATATCCATAGAAAAAGATCAGCAGGGAAATGCAGGTGATCAGACAATATCCCACTCTGCTTTCCAAGGCATGTCCTACTGCCTGGCTGGTACTTAACAGGATCACAAAGAGATTTGCCGACATATGGGCTGTGATCGATGCCCGTAAGCTGTCATATCTCTCATTCAGCCATGCGAAATATAATCCCAGAATAAAAGCATAAACTCCCTGCACAACATTCAGATGATAAATACCAAACACCAGCGCACTCCAGAAAATCGCCCTGCTTTTTCCCCAGTACTGTTTCATTCGAAAATATGTAACGCCCCGAAGGCTTAATTCTTCCACAATACAGGCAACGATTCCTGCCGTCAGAATCTGTAAAAACATCCCTCCCGCACTCAGCACTTCATTGGTTTCCTCATAACCGTCAAACCACTCCGGCAGCGGTGTGATAGAAATCAGGTTGTTCATCGCCAGGGCAAGCGCCGCCGCAGATACGATGATCGCCAGATAGTCCTTATTTTCCATGGGAATGTTCCTTTTCACCTCTCCAGCCAGCTGGCGATCTTTTTTGCACATTTTCCAATAAATCGGAATACAGATCAATGCTGAAATGAGCAGAAATACTACCGCATAGGTTTCATAATCCAAAAAGAACATACCGATCAGTACGACCACATTCTGCATGATCAGATAGATGAACAATGGCCATATCACATTCCAGATTTTTACTAACAAGGATTCTTTTTTCAAATCCATTACCTTCCTTCTGTTATTGATTTCACATAGCTTCCGGCATGAGTGCCTGCATCTTCTCCCAAAAGATTGAGTGCCTGCTGCGTAAAATGAATTCCGTCCTCCATATAAGGCGGTTCACTTAACGTTTTTCCAAGTTCGGATACCAGCACAAAATTTTCATCTGTTTCACAAAGCTTTTTCTGAATCTCCTGCATTCTCGCAGAATCAAAAGCCTCTCCCTCATAAATCCCGTTTCCGATCTGGATCACAAAGCAAGTTTCCACCCCGTATGGCTGCAGTGTAAAGAGCATTTTCTGCATTTCTCCCATATAGGATTCCTCCGAAACATTCAGATAAGCATCTGTTTCTCCCTGAAACCATACCATATAAATGTGCCGGATATTCACCTTTTGTTCTGTCATGACACGCTTGGCATTTTCCAGACGATCGACGGCGTCTTCCAAAAGATAATTGTTAAAGGAGCTGACCCTAGCGGATCCTCTTGATGCAGATACTGCCACGACCCGTTCCTTCGTCTGTTTAAAATAAGCGTTTACAAAGGAAGTGACCAGTGAACCTTTTCTCTGCAGCAGTTCTCTGTCATCCAGATATCCTTCCCGGTGCTCATTTTCGCCAAACGGCTCCTCCAGGATCGTCAACTCCTCCGGTAATGTAATGGCACGATATTCATATCCGGCCCCTTTGATCAGTTCCGGAGCTTCTGCTGCATTTCCTCCTGCCCCACTCATATTACTCTGACCCATAAACAGGATCAGATCTGCTTCCTTTAACGTGTAATAATCATCATACAAAAGCTTGGCTCCGCCTGCCAGAAGCAGCATTGCAGCAAAAACCAGCAAACAAATTTTCCATCGGTCTCTCATGATCTTCCATCCAGTATCTAAACGTATAATTCAGTATAACCCAAAAACAGGAAAAGTTCTACTAAAGAAGCAGAAAAAAGCGCAGGAAGTTTTTCGCCTCCTGCGCTTTGATTTTTTACATTCTGTCCGGTGCCTCAAAACCGAGCACATCGATACAGGTTTCTAATACTTTTCTGGTAAGTACAAGCAGTGCAATATAAGATGCCTGCTTTTTGGCATCTTCTTCGCCCATGATCTTGGTATCATGATAAAACTTGTTAAATGCATTGGCAAGATCATAGATGAATGCACAAACCTTGTGCGGTGCATGTTCTTCACATGCATTTTCCATCATAGCATTGAATTTGGTCAGTTCCAGCATCAGGGCTTTTTCGCCTTCATTGGTCGCTTCTCCGATCACAAGGCTTGAAATCGTACCCTTTGCTTCTTCATATTTTCTCAAAATAGATTTGATACGGGCAATCGTGTAAAGAATATATGGACCGGTATCTCCTTCAGAAGAAGTAAATCTGTCAATATCGAAAATATAATCTTTCGATGCCTGGTTGGAAAGATCTCCGTATTTTACAGCGGAAAGACCTACGATCTTCGCAGTTGCTCTTGCTTCTTCTTCCGTCTGTTCTCCACGCTCCATGATCTTTCCGTACATCTGCTCATTAATATCGGAAATCAGGGTTTCCAGTCTCATAACACCGCCGTCACGGGTCTTAAACGGCTTTCCGTCTTTGCCGTTCATAGTACCGAAGCCCAGGAATTTTAATTCTGTGGAATCTCCTACGATACCTGTCTTTTTCGCACAACGGAACACCTGAATAAAGTGCATTTCCTGACGTTTATCTACAACATAGAGCACTTCGTCCGGATGGAAATCTTCTTCACGCTGAACTAAAGTTGCAAGGTCCGTGGTCGTATAAAGGCTGGCACCATCTGATTTTAAGATCATACATGGCGGGATTTCCTTGGTATCTGTTTCTTCTTTAACGTCAACAACCAAAGCGCCTTCGCTCATATAAGCATAACCTTCTTTTTTCAGACGTTCTACCATAGCCGGAATATAAGCCTGGGCGTCAGATTCCCCTTTCCACAGATCGAAGGAAACATTTAAGTTTGCATAGTTTTTCTTAAGGTCTGTTACGGATACATTTAAAATGTGCTGTAATAATGCACGATATCCGCGTCTGCCCTGCTGTAATTCATGGGTTGCCTGCATGGCAGCTTCCTTGAATGCTTCATCCACTTTGGACTTTCCGCTGGCTGTCGGATAGATTTCTTCTAATTCTGAAATGGTAAATGGCGCTTCTTCCGGATATTCACCTTCATAGCTTTCATCATAATATACCAGATCCGGCTTACGAAGCTTTAATTCTGTAATGATCAGACCCAGCTGAAGTCCCCAGTCACCCAGATGCACATCACCGATGACTTCATGTCCCATAAAACGGCTGATACGCTTTACACTTTCTCCGATGATCGCAGAACGCAAATGTCCCACATGAAGTGGTTTTGCCACGTTTGGTCCGCCGTAGTCGATCACGATGGTCTTCGGATTTTCTACCTTATCACAGCCAAGACGCTCGTCCTGCTGCATGCCATTTAAATAAGAAGATAAAAATGCCGGTGAAACTTTCATATTGATGAATCCCGGATTCACCGCTGCAACTTCTAAAAAGCACTCGCTTTCCTGCAGCTTTTCTACCACTGCATTAGCGATCATGATCGGTGCCTTATGGTACTGCTTTGCAGCCGCCATGGCTCCGTTACACTGATATTCACAAAGATCCGGACGGTTGGACAAAGACACTTTCGCATACTTCGCATCGATTTCCGCTGCTTCAAAAGCCTTCACAACCTCCGCTTCGATCAAATCTATAATTTTCTTCATATCTGTTCCTTTCTCGTAAGTAGGTTTCCTTGGATAATCTAGTGTAGTATAGCACTATTTTTCAGGAAACTCAAGACCGCAGCATGGCGATTTCTTCCTTATACGGCGGAATGCTGTTTTTCGTTCCGTCCGCAGACGGCAGCCATGGGGTTTCTAAAATCTTCGGCACCTCCAGAAAATCAGGGTGATACACAATCCTTTTGAGGGCATCGAACCCAATCTCTCCCTGTCCCAGATTGGCATGGCGGTCTTTTCCTGCGCCCCGCACATTTTTGCTGTCATTGATATGAAAAGCGGCAATCTGGTCTTTGCCGATGAGACGGTCAAACTGCCCGATCACACCGTCAAAGTCTCCGACTATATCATAGCCGGCATCATGAGTGTGGCAGGTATCAAAGCACACCCGAAGCTTCTCATTATATTTTACTCCATCATAGATCATGGCAAGTTCTTCAAAGCTTCTGCCGATCTCTGTTCCTTTTCCCGCCATGGTTTCCAAAGCGATAAAACATTCCGTATCGGCAGTCAGCACTTCATTGATACCTTTTACGATGGAAGCGACCCCCGCTTCCACTCCCGCACCTACATGCGCTCCCGGGTGAAGCACCAAAATCCGGCTTCCCATGGCTGCCGTCCGCTGAAGCTCCAATGCAAGAAACTCCACAGCAATCTCATAGGTTTCCGGTTTCACTGTATTTCCAAGATTGATAATGTACGGTGCATGAACGATAAATTCCTCAATGCCGTTGGCTTTCATGCATGCGGTTGCCGCCTCAATGTTCAGCTCTGCCAAGGGCCTTCTTTTTGTATTCTGAGGTGCCCCCGTATAAAGCATAAACGTGTTGGCACCGTAGGACACCGCCTCCTCTACAGAACCAAGCATCATTTTTTTACCGCTCATTCCCACATGGGATCCTAATTTCAGCATAAATTTCTCCTGTAATCTTTCTTATTCTAATGGATCTTTTCCGGCCAGATAATTGATAAACTGCTGCGCCGTACGTCCGGAAACACCTCCATGACTCATTTCCCACGCATTGGCTTTTGCCGTCAGTTCTTCCTCCGTCAGATGAATCTGCGGATATCTCTTTGCCAGTTCCACCACAATGTTGTTAAATTCTTTTTTCGTCGGTTTAGAGTAGTTAATGGTCACACCAAAACGTGCTACCAAAGACAGTTTTTCCTGCATAGTATCAGAGCGATGCAGCTCATCCTGAGACATGTCAGAGCGGTCACTCCAGGTTTCCCGGATCAGATGGCGTCTGTTTGATGTAGCATAAATCAGCACATTGTCCGGTTTTGTCTCCATACCGCCTTCAATGACTGCTTTCAAAAATTTATACTCAATTTCAAATTCTTCAAAGGAAAGATCATCCATGTAAATAATAAAACGATAATTCCGGTTCTTTATCTGGGCAATAATATTTGAAAGATCCTTAAACTGGTGCTTGTAGATCTCGATCATACGAAGCCCCCGGTCATAATATTCATTTAAGATAGCTTTGATACTGGTAGATTTTCCTGTACCGCTGTCTCCAAATAAAAGGCAGTTGTTGGCTGCTCTGCCCTCCACAAAGGCTTCCGTATTGTCGATCAGCTTCTGTTTCTGGATCTCATAGCCCACCAGATCAGACAACATCACCTTTTCCGTATTGTTGATTGGCAAAAATTCTACTCCTTCCGGCACACTTTTGATGCGGAATGCTTTGTTCAGTCCAAACATTCCCACTCCGTAGGCTTTATAGAAATCTGTTACAATGGTAAAAATCTCATTTTCATCCTTTGCCTGTTCAATCTGTTCGCTGACTGCCTGCACCTTTTCACTGACATTTTTGTTATACATGCGTTCCTTTTTGCCGATGGCCTTATAGCTGCAGATCGTTGTAAAGCAGTCAATTTCCAGTTCCTGTTCAATCTTTGAGAAATCATAATCAAAGAGGTTTTTGAATACCTTGAAATCCGCTTTGGCGAAATGATTCACCGTACCGTCATTTGCTCCTACTTTTTCACTGGTCATGGAAAAGGAGTTTTCATTTGTCAGCAAAAGAAAAGTCAGATAATTATGCCAAAGATTTTTATCAAATCCATAAACCGTAGCTGTATCCAAAAGTGCTTTCATTTGCTCATAAATTCTTGTGATCAGATTCGCCTTTGTGGCAGAACCATTTTCAAAATCCTCAAAGATCCCTGCCAGCTTCAAAAGAATGCTGTCTTCTCCCAGATCTCTGTATAAAATCAATTTTGCAACCTCTCTGTACATTTTTCTTCCTCTTTCTTCCTTTTTTATTCTTCCTGTGCCGATCCGGGACCTTTATCTTTCATCAAAATACTCCCCCGTACAATGGCACTTTCACCATAACGCTTTTTAATCGCATCCATGGCTTTATCTAGTTTCTCCAGCTTTTCTCCTGATGGGCCTTTTTTCACCTGTTTTACTTCTTTTGTTTCCTTGGAAAAATCCAGATCAAACAGGGACATCTGCACCGGTTCACTCAGATCCTGAAGCTTGGAAGTGCGGATTCCTAAAAGCCTGATCGGAGAACCATTCCACAATTCATCAAACAGACGGCAGGAAAGCTCGTAGATCTTTGTCGTTGCATTGGTCGGCGAAAGCAACGGTGCCTGATGCGAGCATTTTGTAAAATCCGCATATTTAATTTCCACAGTCACATTTCCCGCCAGAACCGCCTGTTTACGAAGTCTGCCAGAAACTGACTCTGCCAGTCCTAAAAGTACCTTTTTCGCAGCATCAGTCTCCAAAACATCTTCCCGCAGGGTTGTGGAATTTCCAACTCCTTTTGCGGCTGCTTCTTCCGATTCTACCACATCAGATCCAATTCCGTTGGCGTTTTCCCAAATTGTTCTTCCAAAGCTTTTAAAATGTGCCTCCAGGATTTCCGGACTGGTATTTGCCAGATTTCCAATGGTATGGATTCCCAGGTTTCTCAACTTCGGCAGGGAAGATTTTCCAACCATAAAAAGGTCTGACGCCGGCAGCGGCCACATTTTTTCCGGAACCTGGGATTTCCAAAGAGTATGTACCCGATCCGGTTTTTCAAAGTCACTGGCCATTTTGGCAAGAATCTTCACTTCGGAAATTCCCACATTGACAGTAAAACCGAACTTTTCCCGGATTTCTCCTTTCAGCCGGTGCGCAAAATCCACCGGATCTCCATACAAATGAGCAATGGGTGTATAGTCCAGAAAGCATTCGTCTACAGAAATCTGCTCAATATCCGGTGTATAGGTTTTAAAATAATCCATCAGCCGTTTGCTGTATTCCCGATACATCTGATGATCCGGTGGCTCCATGACCAGATTCGCACATTTGCGAAGGGCTGACGCTACCGGCTCCCCGGTGGTTACTCCATACTTTTTGGCAGAAACGGATTTTGCCAGCACAATTCCATGCCGGCTTGCTTCATCACCACCAATGATGGCAGGAATCTCCCGGATATCAACCGTCGAACCATTTTTTAATTTTTCCACTGCTGTCCAGCTAAGAAACGCTGAATTGACATCAATATGAAAAATGATTTTTCCCATAAGTTTCTCCTTATGCTTGTATTGTACAAAAAAAGAGAACTTTTGCAAGTTCTCTTTTACAAATCTCAAATATCTATCCCTGTTTGAATCTTGATAAGAACTGTCTGGTTCTTTCCTCTTTTGGATTTTCAAACACTTCCTTCGGATCTCCCTGCTCTACGATCACACCATCGTCCATAAAGATGACCTTGTTTGCCACATCGCGGGCAAATGCCATTTCATGGGTCACAATGATCATGGTCGTATGCTGATCTGCCAGTTCCTTAATGACACGCAAAACCTCGCCTGTCAGTTCCGGATCCAGTGCAGAGGTCGGTTCATCAAAGCATAAAATATCCGGTTTTAAAGCCAAAGCTCTGGCGATCGCCACACGCTGACACTGACCGCCGGACAGCTGGTGCGGATAATTATCCATACGTTCTCCCAGGCCCATCTGCTTTAACAGTTGCTCTGCCAAAACTTTGATCTCCTCGTGGATTTCTTTTTTTCTTGCTTTATAATCCGGTTTTTCCTTTGCAAGAAGTTCTTTTGCAAGCATAACATTTTCCAGTGCGGTATACTGCGGGAACAGGTTAAAATTCTGGAACACCAAACCAAACCGCAGTCTTTTTTTACGAATTTCAGATTCTTTTAAAGTTGCGGGATCCTTTGCGTCCAAAAGAACCTCATCAGACACCTTGATCACGCCTTCGTCCGGTGTTTCCAAAAAATTCAGACAGCGAAGCAGGGTTGTTTTTCCGCTTCCGGAGGAACCGATAATGGAAACAACCTCTCCCTCTTCCAGAGAAAAACTGACATCTTTTAAGACTGCCGTATTCCCGAAGGATTTATTGATATGATTTACCTCTAAAATTGACATCTTTGGTGTCCTCCTATCTAAAATAATCCAGTTTCTGCTCCAGTTTTCCAAGAAGAACCGTTAGGATTCCGCTGAAGATCAGATAATAGATTGCTGTAAAAAACAATGGCCAGATTGCTCCTGCAATTCCCTGAGAGCCTTTTAAAAATGCCTGACCTGCCCAAATTACCTCCTGCAAGGCAATGATTCTGGAAAGGGAAGTATCTTTTACCAAAGTAATGATCTCATTAGAAACCGGCGGCACGATTCTTTTTATCATTTGAAGAAGTTTCACATGAAAGAAGATCTGCCATTTGGTCATGCCAAGCACCAAGCCTGCTTCTTCCTGTCCTACCGGGATATTTTGAATACCGCCCCGATATATTTCTGCAAAATAGCATGCATAATTAAAAATAAATGCTACGGAAGCTGCCAGAAATCTGCCGCTTTCTCCGCTTCCCCAGATCGGGTTTCCCCAGACCAGCCCCGGAAAAAAGTAAATGATCAAAAGCTGGATCATCAGCGGTGTTCCCCTACCGGGATATTTTGAATACCGCCCCGATATATTTCTGCAAAATAGCATGCATAATTAAAAATAAATGCTACGGAAGCTGCCAGAAATCTGCCGCTTTCTCCGCTTCCCCAGATCGGGTTTCCCCAGACCAGCCCCGGAAAAAAGTAAATGATCAAAAGCTGGATCATCAGCGGTGTTCCCCGAATGATCCAAATGACCAATTTCGTCAACAGGCTCAAAGGTTTAAATTTTGACATCGCACCAAATGCAATCACCAACCCCAAAGGAAGGGCTCCCAGCAGTGTTACTGCAAATAATTTTAATGTCTGCAGAAATCCTGCATTTAGTGCCGGTAAGACAATCGGCATCTGTTCAAGTATCAATTCCATGGTATTTGCTCCTTCTTCCTGTTCTTTTCCGTTCTGCTATAAAAGAGAGGGCGGAACCGTCCGCCCTCTATGTAATTTCAAATTTTAAATGTTCCTACTGTGCGATCAATGCAGCTTCTACTCCATAAGTCTTCGCACATTCCTGAATACTTCCGTCTGCATAAGCTTCTGTAAAGTAAGCATTTAATTCTGCTGCCAGATCAGATCCTTTGCGGAATCCAACGCCGTATTCCTCACTGTTAAGTCCTACTGTATAAGTCAGATCTGCATATCCGGTGCCTTCACCGACCATTGCGGCTGCCATCAGAGAATCGATCACTGCTGCGTCTGAGGTTCCTGCTGCGACTTCCATCAGCGCATCTGACTGTGCCTTTACCGGTGTACATTCAAGACCGAGTGCTGTCAATTCTGCTTCTCCGGCACTTCCTGCTTCTGCTGCAAAAGCGAGACCTTCCAGACTTTCTACTGTCTGATAATCAGCTGCTTTTTCAGCCGGTACGATCACTACCTGTGCATTGTTGCAGTATGCATTGGAACATTCCATCGCTGCCTGTACTTCGTCTGTCAACGTCATGCCATTCCATACACAGTCAATGGTTTTTCCATCTAATTCTAATACTTTATTGTCCCAGTCAATCTCAACAAACTCTACGTCAACACCAAGCTTTTCTGCAAAGCCTTTTGCCATGTCGGCATCAAAACCGATCCATTCTCCGGCTTCATTTTTATAATCCATCGGTGCAAAATCTGTGATACCTACAACCAGCACTCCTTTTTCCTTTACATACGCCAGATCTGTCTGTTCTTCTGCCGCATTTTCCGCCGCCGGAGCTTCTGCTGCTGTTTCTTTACTTCCACAGCCTGTCACCATCGCTGCCATCATACATCCTACACAAAGTAACGCAATCAATTTTTTCATAACTTTTCACCTTCCGACACTTTAGTTCGCTTTCACTGTACCATGGTAAAGTGTTAACGACAAATATAAAATAGCATGGCTTCTCTAAGAAGTCAATACCTTTTTTTCAAAAATTCTTCCGGTGTTGTACGAAGGCATTCTGCCCTGCTTTTTTCTTCCAGTTCTCTCCAGAGATTTTCCGTATGCTCAATCATTTCTTTTGAAATCTGATCTTCGGAAAGTTCCTCTGCATTTTCCTGTCCGTAAACAGACAGTTTTCTCGCTTCGTATGCTTTTTCTTTATATTCCGGTATTTTCCGGAACTGATAGGCATTTTCAAAACAGGCTGCTGCCTTTTCAAATAAAAAAAGCCTTGCATAGCAGCCCGCCAGATTGTTCCATACTGCTGCATAAAACTCAACGCTCAGCTTGCTGCTCTGACGGATTCCCAGGATCCTTTCGTATTCTGCAATGGCGGACCAGTAATTTTCATTCTGCATCAGCTCGTCTGCCTTACATTTCATTCGCTCTTGAGCCTGCATTCCGGAAATGAGCTTGATCTTTTCTGAAAGCTCTCCCAGTTCATGCTCTGAGTAATATTCTGAAGCCTGCAGGATCGTCATTACCTGGTTGTAGATATGATTTCCCATGGTGCGCCCGCTGCGCAGCCGCTCTGCAAGCCTTGAAAGCCCCAGTTCGGATTCTATCCAGGAATAGAGTTTTTCCTCCAGGAACTGTTCATCTACCAGATAAATATTTTCATAAAGATAATAGGCAAGTTCCTCTATGGAATAAAGACGGATCCCTGTCGCCTCTACATAAAAAGGCGTCTTCGCCGACTCATGCATGCATAATCTTACTGCTCCCATTGCAATTCTCCTTCATAGACCAGATCTGACGGCGGAAACAGTTCCCCGAAGCCCAGATCCCGTATCGTAAGCTTCGCACAGGAAACATTGAGAAATTCCAGCTCAATCCGGAGTCTGGTCGTTTTCTTCGGTCTGACCGGAAGATCTTTCAAATGGATCATGGTCGTTTTCTTTTCCTTGCCATGGATTGGCAGCATGGCGAATTCCAGCTCCGGCTTGTCCAGCAAAAGAACCTCCAGTGTCACATTGGATTCATACCAGTTTTTTCCTCCATCAGCAAGATAGATATATTCTTCTTTTCCATTATTTCTTGAACAAAGAGCAATGTTACAGCAAAGCTTCTCTGCACCGAGATAGATATAGTCCTCTGTTCCTGCTAAAAGCTCCATACCGCGATAGGCGGCACCTTTGACATAGAGATTTTTTCCCACAAACACACGTCTTCCGTTTTTCAAAAGCTTCGCATTTTGTGCGATCCATTCTTCCTCAAAATCGTCCCCTACAAGGAATACTGAGGAAATCCCATGCGCTGCAAATACGTCCTCCAAAGATTTTTCCGAAACCTCATGTACCTCTGCTACCGTCGGCATAGTCCTTGCCCGTTTGTGCAGAAGCCATTTTTTCAAGGTTCCCTCCTGATTTTCGATCAGCAGCGCATTATGGGACAAAAGCTCCGCACTCTGATGGAACACATAGGCACAGAAGCATTCCTGCTGATTTAAAAACCGTATCTTTTCCTTCGGAATCTCGTGGAATTCCAAAATATCCATGATCCGTTCCCGCATTTCTTCTGAATTATCTTCCAGACAAAGCAGCAGATATTCCAGGGACTCCTTCGTTCCATAGGGCAGGAGCAGCTTCCAAAGCTTCCGAAAATATTTTCGCAGGCCGTTAGACTCCAAATCACCTTCCTCTATCGGTATCCGGTAATTTTCACTTCCTGCTACCGTAGATATGGATTCTGCGTCTTTCATCGCTGCTGTTTTTACACAAACCTGTGCATATCGTTTTCCTAGTTCCATTGCTGCAATCATATGACTCATCCTTTATTTCATCGGAAACAGCTGCTCTGCCGCCATTTCCAAAAATCTGCATTGCTGCATTTTATTTTCCAGAGCGCTCCAGTCTTCTTTCTCCAAAAGCTTCCGCATCTGATTGATCCGTCCGTATCTGGTTCCGGAATCTGTCTCTGCCGTTTCTTTTTCCTTTGTGATAGCAGGTGTCGAGATTTCCTGTCCTTCCGCTCTTTTTTCTGTGATAAAGTAGGTAATCTTTTCCCCGGCGTAGAGGGAAAAGGCTTTGGAATACACTCCGCCGTAGCTTGGATAAAGCCTGCAGGTCGTATAACGGTAATCCTCAGCGTCCTGTCCTTCCACAATGTAATGAAGCACTACCTCTGAGGTTGCCGGAGCGTAATATTCTATAAAAACCTTGTCCTCCAGCACCAGTGCTTCCGGGATTGTTTTTCCAAAATCCTGCATAAATCCAAAATAACATTTCTTCGCAAAAAACTCCTTCAGGTAATTTGCAGAAAAATGCTTCTGCCGAATAGACAAGCACTGTTTTTTTGATAAATATTTCAGGTACGCCAGCACACAAATCTCTGCGTATCCCGTTTCCTGCATCAGTTCTTCTTCCAAAAGGAAATAAAACCGATCGTCCATCTCTTTTGCTTTTGCAAAGGCTTCTCTGGACATATAGGTCAGATAGGCTTTTTTCAGATATTCCTTCGGTGTTCTCTGATTGTAGGAAAGAAAGATTTCAAACTGTCCTTCCAGATTGGTTCCGGTGAACATCATCTGCATCAGGATCCGCTCCTCCAATGCAGTGGTATCAACACCGTAAGCCTTTGCCTGTTTCCATACCTCTGCCATTTGTGCACAAGTTCCCAAAAAGGAGGCTGCCAGATACCGCAGGCTGCTGTAATTCATCTGACTGTTTTGAAAGCATGCGTAGCACAAACGATAATAGCTTTCCCGTTCTCCCCGCTCTGTATCAGCCAGAGCTGTCAAAATCTGCAGGATCCGATTTGCCGGAACATGCAAAGCTCCATAAGTTTCCAGCCAGTCATAGGCCAACTCATATCGTCCGCTAAGGGCAAAACTCTGAATCATTTTCCCCCGCTGTTCTCTCGTCATGTTTTTCCCATCAGCTTCAAACAGCTGAGGAGAAAGTGTCCTCACATTCTCCTTCTCTGCGGCATATTCCAAAAGCTTCACCTGTACTGCATTGTGATACTGTTCGGTAAATCCTCCACAGCCCAAAACCTGCTCATAAAATGCTGCATTTTCTTCCGTGATGGTCAGCTGATCTGTCTTTTTCGCACATAGATACAACAAAAGTCCCTTATGATTTTTCACCAGTTCCTTGCAGACATCTATATATTTTTTCTCGTCCAAAAGCTTTTCAACCTGATAAGACACCGTATTGCGATAAAGATTTCCTACCTCGTCTACCAGAGTGATCACCGCAGACGGAGAACAGATCGGCACGTAGGCCTCCTGTTTTTTTAACCCAATCCTCTTTTTTTCTTTCACCTGTTCATAGGAAATCTCCACCTCCCGGATTCTCGGATCCGTACAGGTTAATTTTCTTAAGAACATCAGATCTGCCATGGCTTCTGCCATTTCCTTTGTAAAAATCTGAGGATAGAGCACCTGCTCATAAAGATAAGCATATTCCGGACTGATCCTGCGTCTTAACAGGCTCTCCACCGTATACTGCTCGATCTTTTCCTTGTATTTTCCATAAATTTCCGAAGTTTTATCCCCATAACAGACCAGATTTTTATATAAATATACCTTCTGTGCGGAGGATAACGTGTCGTGATACAAAAAGTAAAGCAGCACCTGCTCCGGCAAAAGCTTTTGCTTCTGCTCCGTCGTGGCCATCATGTAGTATTCGTAAAGATTATTTATTTTTAATTCAAACTCTACCCCTTTGGCATAGTATAGCGCTGCTTCCGGGTCGATCCTGCTCTCTCTGATATAAAGACTGCAAAGTGCTCCCAAAAGTTCTTTCGTCGAAAAGGTATGATAGCATTCTTTTAAAAGATATTCGTAGCGTTTTCCGCCGGATTTGAGTTTCATGGCAGTTTTGGCAATCTGACCTGCCATTTCCCTGTTGATCACCTTCCGTCTTCTTGCCCACATATAGCACTGCATCAAAAATTCGTCCATATTCTGAGCCGCTTCCGGGTGTTCTCTTAGGGTCAGTATCACTTCCAGATATAAAAGATTCTGATTGCTTCCCAGCTTCCACTGCTTTTCCAAAAATGCAATCTTTTTCTCCGGATTTTTCTCAAATCCATCGTCCAGTCTTGTCAGATACCAGTACAGGGACGGCAGCTTCTGTTCCTTCTGATAGAGTTTCTGCAACTGGATCACGATATTCTTTCGCTGGATCTTGTCCTCGGTCAGTTCTCCTGCCAGATACAGAAAGCCTGCACGAAAAGCCGGATTGCGAAACTGCAGCATATGATTGTGCTCATATTTCTTTAAAATACGTTCGCCTTCCTCCCGCTTTCCCACACGAATGTAGACTGCCGCCTGCATCAGCTGATACAAAGGCTGTTCCGGACAAAGCTCCATAAGCTTTTCGGCACGATAAAGATTCCGTTCCTGATAGCTTTTGGCATCTGTTTTTCCAAAGCAGAAATATTCAAATTCTTTCAGATAGTCTATGATCAGACCTTTTTCCAAAACATTTTCCATGTTCATGAAGGTCACTCCCCTTCCTCTGTTTTCGGTCTGTTGATCCGCACCTCAAAAGGTACGGTAAATTCCCCTGCATTAGTGATGAGCAGCAGCTTTCCCCGTTTTTTGTCACCATATTCCGTATTTCTGCTGCTGTAAGTAAACTCGATCTTTACATTTTTGGAGAAGAACTGAGGGTGAGCGATCTTCAGATTGCTGTCAGAACTGATCACATAGCCCCGGATCCGCAGACCGTTTTCAGAGCGGAAACGAAGATAACCGATAAAATGTTTTTCCGGTTCCATCTCCCATACCAAAGGCTCCTTCGGCAGCTCTATCTTTGGTACATATTCCTCAAACTCTCCCCTTGCAAACCGCTCCATCTTTTCTTTCATGCTCTCACCTTTACTGTTTTACATATTCTTTATAAATGTCAAAAAAATTCGCATTGGTACGGTGAAGATCTTCCTTCAAAACCACCTTCTCCCAGCGCTTGTCCCGAAACTGGGAATGGGTATTTTCCGCAATTTCCCGATAAGCCTTTAAAAATGCTTCCTTTTTTCTCTTTTCTGCCAGCACCAGCTTATTTTCCTGGGTTGCTTCATAATCCATGGTACTGATGCATTTGACGATCACATAGCCTTCAGAGGTCTCGATGACGTTGCTGACTTCCCCTTCGTCCATGGAAAACAGTACTTCCTCAAGAGATTCTTCCGCAGCACCTCTGCCATAGCTTTTTACCCCCTGCTTTTCCTCACTGTAACGGACAGCAACTACTTCAAAAGTTTCTCCCTGACGAAGCTTTTGAAGGGCTTCTCTGGCAGTTTCCAGTTCACTTACCTGGATTTCCTGTACTGTCACAGTTCTTGCTTCATCATCACTGATCTCCATTTCGGCTGATTCGGTAATGGCTGTATAAACCTTATTGGCAATGGCATATTCCAGGTAAACCTTTTTGGCAGTTTCCGCTGTGATCCCTTCTGTTTCCGCAAGTTCCGGATCCAGCGCCTCCATATAAGCTGCAGCCGCTTCCTCAGCCTTCTTTTCTTCTTCCCCGGTCAGTGCGATGTCATTTTCCTTTGCCATCAGGTTCATCACCTTGATCTGTGCAAGCTTGGAAAGTACAACTTCCTTCACATGATCCTCCAGGGTCACTCCGCCAAAATCATACGTCCACATTTCGGATCCGTAGATTTCCTCATATTGATTATAAAAGGTGGTCAGATAGACCATTGCCTCCGGCATGGTACAAGTCATAGAGCCGATCTTAAAGATCTGATTTCCATAAAGACCTGTCGTAAATACAACCTTTGTCTGACTCTGACAGCCTGTGAGCGTTCCCATGCTGAGGGTACCCAAAAGGCAGCCCACCACCAGTTTTTTTCTTATATTTCCAAATTTTTTCATTCTATTCCATTCCTGCGGTAAACACTTCATAAAGGCACGACACCTCCGGTATTCTCTCCCTTTATCCTACAGGATTTTGGGAAAACTTTCAACGCATTCATCAGGATATTGTACTTTTTTAGACAGCTCCACAGTGCTTCTGCTGTGGAGTTCATCTTTGATATACTGATAAGAGCGTGTGGAATCCACACGCTCTGACGTTTCTCGTATTGTTCAAATCTGTTTATGCTTTTGGGAGCTTAAAGGAGCTCTTTAAGGACACAATTCTGTTAAATACCATTTTTTCCGGTGTAGAGTCTTTGGCATCTACGCAGTAGAAACCATTTCTCACAAACTGGAAGCTGTCGTAAGCTTTTGCACCTGCAAAGCCCGGTTCCAGATAAGCTTTCTCTACAATCTGTAAAGAATTCGGATTTAAGTTTAAGCTGCCGTCTTCATTGTAAACACCTTTTTCTTCATCAATGATGTTTTCATAGAGACGAACTTCTGCTTCGATAGCATATGGTGCCGGTACCCAGTGAATGGTTCCTTTAACCTTTCTTCCGGTAAATCCGCTGCCTGCCTTTGTTTCCGGATCATAGGTACAATGTACTTCCACAACCTTACCTGTTTCGTCTTTCACAAAGCTTTCGCATTTTACAAAGTATGCATGCATCAGACGCACTTCATTGCCCGGGAACAGACGGAAATATTTCTTTGGCGGTTCTTCCATGAAATCTTCTCTTTCGATGTAAAGTTCACGGCAGAACGGCAGTTTTCTGCTTCCTAATTCTTCATTTTCCAGGTTATTTGCAGCGTCCAGGTATTCTACCTGTCCTTCCGGATAGTTGTCGATGATCAGCTTGATCGGATCTAACACTGCTGCATAACGAGGTTTCTTCAGCTTCAGATCCTCACGGATACAGTATTCCAGCATTGGATATTCTACAGAGCTGTTGCTTTTGGAAACACCGCAGAGCTCTACGAACATTTTGATAGATTCCGGTGTAAATCCGCGACGACGGAGTGCTGCGATGGATACCAGACGAGGATCGTCCCAACCGTCTACAATGCCTTCTTCTACCAGACGTTTGATGTAACGTTTTCCTGTTACCACATTGGTCAGATACAATTTTGCAAATTCCACCTGACGAGGCGGCATTTCGTATTCCAGTTCTCTGACTACCCAGTCATACAGTGGTCTGTGATCTTCAAACTCCAGTGTACAGATGGAATGGCTGATGCCTTCGATCGCATCTTCTACCGGGTGTGCAAAATCGTACATTGGGTAAATGCACCATTTATCTCCGGTGTTATGATGAGTCATATGTGCCACACGATAAATTACCGGGTCACGCATGTTCATGTTCGGTGATGCCATATCGATCTTCGCACGAAGTACCTTTTCGCCGTCCTGATACATGCCGTTTTTCATGTTTTCAAAAAGTTCCAGGTTTTCTTCTACGCTTCTTTCCCGGTATGGGCTGTTCTTTCCAGGTTCTGTCAAAGTTCCTCTGTATGCACGGATTTCCTCTGCTGTCAGGTCACAAACATATGCTTTTCCCTTTTTAATGAGCTTAACAGCTCCTTCATACATCTGATCAAAATAGTCAGACGCAAAGAATAAACGGTCTTCGTAATCTGCACCAAGCCACTGTACGTCTGCTTTGATAGACTCTACGAACTCGATCTTTTCTTTTGTTGGGTTGGTATCATCGAAACGGAGATTAAATTTTCCGTTGTATTTTTTCGCCAGACCATAGTTTAAAAGAATAGATTTTGCATGTCCAATGTGCAGGTAACCGTTTGGTTCCGGTGGGAAACGTGTATGAACGGTTTCATAAACGCCTTCTTCCAGATCCTTATCTATTAACTGTTCAATAAAATTTTTGGATACTACTTCGTTTTCCATCATGGATTCCTCCCAAATGTTTCAATATCACTTAATGATACCAAAATTTATTTTCGTTTACAAGCATTACTTTTGTGCAAGTACCCTGCAAAGGAATTCCCAGGTTCTTTGTACCGAAGCAACTTCTAAGGTTTCCTCGGAGGTGTGAACATGGTGCATATTCGGTCCTACGGAAATGCTGTCCAGATCCTTGATCTTTTTCGTGAAAAGTCCGCATTCCAGTCCGGCATGAATGGCTTCCACCACCGGCTCTTTTCCGTACATTTCCCGGTAAACTCTGATAAAGGTTTCCCGAAGCTCTGATTCCGGTCGATATGCCCAGCCCGGATAATCTCCCTTTACCTGACAGCTTCCGCCCAGCATATCTACAAACAGGATCACCCGTTCCGTCAGATACTTTTTCGCTGATTCTACGGAGCTTCGAACAGCAAAGGACATTTTCATGCTTTCCTGATCCTGGGTCAGGATTCCCAAATTCAGAGAAGTTTCTACCAGCCCCGGAATATCCATGCTGTAAGCCTGGATTCCATTTGGAATGTTATTTAACGCATGAAGCACTGTGATCTTTGAGGTTGCGTCCAGCACTTCCGCCTTCTTCTTTCCTTCCGGGTGAAGCTCTAAAGAAATTCCCGCATCGCTGGCATGAAGCTCATTTTTCAGAATCTGTTCCTCACGCTGCAGCAGTGCTTCCAGCTTCGCTGTCTTTTCCTCTGCCACCAGAATCTTTGCTGCGGAAAGTCTTGGAATGGCATTGTCCTTCGTTCCTCCTGCCATTTCAATCATATCCAGTCCCAGTTCCTGATCAATTGCATACAGGACACGGCCCAGAACCACGTTGGCATTGGCGCGGCCTCTGTCAATCTCTGCGCCGGAATGTCCGCCCAAAAGTCCGGTTACTTTTAATTCGTACACCGCCCCTTCTACTTCCTCTGTAAACATCGGAATATCACAAAGAAGTGTCAGACCGCCCGCACAGCCTACCGTAAAAATACCTTCTTCTTCAGAATCCAGATTGATCAGCTTTTTGCCTTTCAGCATGGACAGATCAATCGCCTCTGCGCCGTAAAGGCCGGTTTCCTCATCTACCGTCAGCACAACCTCCAGTCTCGGGTGCTGAAGTTCCTCCGAAGCCAGCAGTGCCAGACCATAGGCCACTGCAATCCCATCATCACCGCCAAGAGTCGTTCCGTCTGCCCATACCATTTCTCCGTCAGTACAAAGATCCAGCCCTTCCGTCAAAAAGTCCTTTTCTTTGTCCGGACGCTTCTCACATACCATATCCAGATGTCCCTGCAGGATCAGCGGTTCCGCCTGTTCATAGCCCGGTGTTGCTTCCTTGATAATGATCACATTCTTCATTTCGTCTGTATGATATTCCAGTCCATGGGCTTTGGCGAAATCCACACAATACTGACTGATCTTTTCCATATTTCCTGATCCATGAGGAATCTGACTGATCTCCTCAAAATAACCAAATACTGCTTTTGGCTCTAAATTTGCTAATACACTCATATGTTTTCCCTTCCTTTGCTCCGGATTTCTGCTCCGGCAGCTCTATCCCAGGATCGAACGCACCAGAAGCTTGTAGCTGTCCAGATCCCTGACTTTTCTCATTGCCTTCTTTTCTTTCTCACATTCCGGCAAACTCATGAATAAATAATACCAGTGTTCCTTCATTTTGTATAGTACGTTGGTATCTCCGGAAAGCTCTTTTTCATAGGCTTCACAAAGCTCCGATAAAAATGCATACCAGGCCTTCAAATCTCTTTCTTCCCCTTGAAGTTCCCGCAAAATCCCCGGTGCCTTTAAAATACCTCTCCCCAGCATGACACAGGAAACCTCCGGAAATTCTTCCTGAAATCTTCGGATGTCTTCTGTCGTAAAAAGATCCCCGTTATAGCAGACAGGTGCCTTGGAGTTTTTCAGACATTCTCGAAAAACCTCCATCTTCGGGTGATTGTTATAATAATCCGTCTGCAGTCTCGGGTGAACGATCAGTTCTTTTAACGGATACCGATTATAAATTTTCAGCAGCCTCTCAAATTCCTGTTCGTCCTCCATGCCGATACGGGTCTTAATGGAAATCTCCATGTCCTGACATTTCCAGAAAATTTCTTCCAAAAACTCATTCAATTTCTCCGGATAAGCTAAAAATCCGGCACCTTTTTTCTTCGTCACGACTGTTTTAGACGGACAGCCCAGATTCAGATTGATTTCCTCATATCCAAGTGACTGGATCTTTCTTGCCATATCCACAAATTGCTCTGCATGATTCGTCAGAATCTGAGGAACAAGGCAGATCCCCGGATTGTTTTCCGGCAAAATATCTTTTCTGTCGCGATTCTGCATGGCAAAATGCTGATTCGTCGTAATAAACGGCGTGAAATATTTTGTAATCCCGCCAAAATGTTTTTCATAGGTATTCCGGTAAACAAAACCGGTAATGCCCTCTAAGGGCGCAAAATAATAGTCCATAAATCCCTCAACTGATCACACTGCTCGCGTAAAATAAGCTGCCACCGCAGTGACAGCTTATGATCATTTTCTTATTTATTCCGGTGTACCATTCGAAAATGGCTGTAACATTGGTTCAGTCTGACCTTCTGCAGATTCTTTTTCCTTGCTCTTTTTACCGCCTGCTGATTTCCAAGCATGTAATGCAAGAGATACCGCGATTACACCGTAAGAGATAAACATACGGATGTATTCACTGATTGCAGAGTCTCCTACCAGCTTTGTTGCTGCCAGCGGAGCGACTACGAATAAGGTATGGAACAATACAACACCAACGGTTGCATGTTTGTTATTTGCTTTCTGTACGGTTGCACCGCCAACCAGGATCGCAGCTACAGAGTAAAGACCTACGTTATCCTGCTGCTGTACGGTATTGAAGGTTCCCAGGTTCTGCAGGAAGATCAGCTGTCCCCATGCTGCCAGAACAGTGGAAATACAGGTTGCAATGATACGTGTCTTATCTACATCAATACCGGCAGAAGTTGCTACGGCACGATTCTGTCCTACAGTACGCATATTCTGTCCCAAACGGGTTTCCATGATCCAGTTGTTAAAGAAACAGAAAAGTACGATCACGCCATAAGTTGCAGACGGAAGCTGAATTGCCTGATAGATTTCTCTGACAGCCGGAACTACCGTTCCTACCATTAAGAGAACTCCAACCACTGCATAAGCCACAAGCTTTCCAACCTTCTTCTCGCCCTTTTTCAGACTGAGTAAGATCTTGATCACTGAGAAAACGATCAGGCCAAGTCCGCCAAATAATGCCACATCTGTAAGAATCAATCTTGATGCGCCAAACAGGATATTTACCATCGGAATAAAACGTCCAACCAGACCAAATACCAGTGCCGCAACACCGAGGATCACTTTTTTCAAAGTGCTCTTTTTGTCTGCCGGCTGTCCAACCTTTTTACCGTAAATACTTGTTACTGCTGCTGCCAAAAGAGCAATCGCACCGAGAACAACACATACATTTAAGAAGCTGATGTCGTCCAATGCATATTTCAAATTGCCTGTCAGGTCATAAGCGTTACGAAGACCAAATCCACGCGGAAGGAGGTTTGGATCATCAAACGGGATCACACCGCCGATAATGTAAAGTACAAATAAACGATAAACACCTGCGGCAAAGAATCCCAGGATCAGTCCGGCGATCATTTCAGATCCCTTCGTGTTGTTATAGAGTTTTCCAACCAGCCAGCCGAAAAGCAGTGCCAGCGGAGTGCTCAAAAGTGCACAGAGTAAAAATCCTCCAAGTCCTGTAAATCCGAAGTGTACGACTGTAAAGATGGAAATCTGTGCAGCAATGGCACCTACAACGATACCAAAGTTCATACCAAGTCCTGCAAGACAAGGAATGATCAGGGAAAGCACCAGACACGCATTACGGCTGAAACGTGAAAAGACTTCTCCTGCAATGTAAGAAATACTTGTTTCTGCGACGATCATGCAGGCGGCACAGAGAACAACAAATAATGCGATAACTTTGTTATCAAAAATTGCTTTTTTGAGGCTGTTCATTACTTTATTCATTTGAAGAACCTCCTTTCGATTTTACAAGTGCGTACAGAATAACACCATTCTGAATGATCTGACGCATGGTATCTGAAATATCGGTACCTGCCAGTAATTTATTGGATACCGGAGGGGTAAAGATGATCAACCCCTGATACAGGAATGTACCGATGATAACATTCATGATGGTTGCCTTGTTCATGGTCGCACCACCGATCAGTACAGAAGCAACACAGATAAATCCCATGGTCAACGGTGCTGTATAAGCCTGTAAATAACCAAATCCCTGTGTATAGATAACGATACCAATGGCACCCAGCATTGTAGACAGTGCTACACCTGTTACACGGGCTTTATCCACATCAATTCCTGATGCACGGGCAAATGTTGGATTTGCACCGGTTGCCTGAATTGCAAGACCTGTCTTTGTTCTGAAGAACAGGTATACAAAGAAGCAGATCAGGAGACAGAACAGGATCAGACAGGTCGGAATAAATACGCCAAAAATAGTAAATCCGCCTGCATCATTTAAAAGAAATCCAAAACTGGTCTCCATCGCTACGGAGTTACGCACACCGACACCGCCCAAAGGCCATGTGATCTCACCACTGGTGAATGGAGCACGGAACCATACGATACACATTAAGTAAATGATAGAGTAACCGATGTAAGTAGTAACGGTCATCTCAGAGCCTTTTACAAGGTTTAAGATCTTACCATAGAAAACACCAACGATCCATGCAAGAACTGCAGAAACTGCCATGGCAAAAAACATGGCAACCCATGGTCCGAATCCGGGCATGACTGCATTTACTGTCGGAGCAATGTTAAACTGGATCGCAAGGAGCGGTCCTAAAAGACCACATACAATACCAAGGCTGACACCATAGTTTGGACCGATACCGCATTTGATGGTTGGCACCATAGCCAGCACGAGGATCACCCACATACCCCAATACTTCAATGTAGAAGAAAGATATGCCTTTACATCAATGTCATTAAAATATGCAACGAGAACGATCGCAATAAAGAAACAAAAAACAATCAAACGAGGAATCCCGATGACATCAAGTGTTTTTTTGAATTTTTCCTTTGACATTACTCGTTTCCTCCTTTCACGCCTGACATTGCCATACCGTATTCTGCATCAGAAGCGTCCGGAGCAAAGATTCCGGTCAGCTGTCCATCAGATACGATGGCAATCCTGTCACACAAACTGCGAAGCTCATTTAATTCAGAGCTTACCATGATAATGGTCATGCCCTCTTCGCGGTTCATTTTTGCCAATAATTCAAGTACAAGCTTTTTCGCACCGATATCGATACCACGAGTCGGTTCAGATACGATAAGAAGCTTCGGTTCCATTGTGATGGCACGTGCAAGACATACCTTCTGCTGGTTACCACCGGACAATCTTCCGGCAAACTGTTCCGGACCTGTACAGCGGATATCCAGCTGTTTGATCATTTCCAGCGCATGTTCATGTGCCTTTTTGCTGTCAAACAGTTTAAACGGACCGTATTTTTTCAGGAATTTTCCATCAATCTGCATTGCAGTGAAGGAAATATTATTTTCGATGGATTCATCAAGCAAAAGACCTACACCGCGGCGGTCTTCGGAAACGAATGCAATGTGTTTCTTTAAGGCAGCGCCCAGTTTTTCTGTTTCGATCACTTCGCCTTCAAATTCTACGGTTCCGGCACTCTTGTAAAGCCCCAGGATTCCGTTTGGAATACCGACTTTTCCCTGTCCGGCAAGACCGCCGATCCCAAGGATCTCTCCCCGGCGCACTTCCAGATCAACGCCTCGAACACTTTCTCCAGGCATATTAACGTAGAAATCTTTCAGACGGAGTAAGATATCGTCATCACAAATGGCACGATGATCTTCTTCCACAGCATCTACCAGTTTTTCCACCTTACGTCCTACCATCAGTTCTGCGATCTCTGCAGCAGTTGTTCCCTTTGTTTCCAGTGCTTTGACAAAAGTACCGTCACGAAGGACTGTCATGCTGTTTGCAACCTGGATCACCTCATCAATACGATGAGTAATGAAAATGATAGAAATTCCCTTTGCAGTAAGCACCTGCATGGTTTCCAAAAGCTTCTGTGCTTCACTCTCTGCCAATACTGCAGTCGGCTCATCAAAGATCAAAAGCTTCATACCTGTTTTATCAATTTCACGCGCAATTTCAATAAACTGCATATAACCGACCGGCATTCCGCCTACCTGATCTGTTTCCGGAATGTTCAGTCCAATGGT
>CAZOJX010000008.1:0-27931 GCA_964580255.1 uncultured Lachnoclostridium sp.
TTATTAATAGTTTGTGTATTTAAAAAAAACGTAGTAATTTTGACGGCGATAAGATACATTTGAGGTTTAAAAAAAGTGGAGTTGTTAAGCTAAAAAAGTTTCTTGTTTCATATATAATAATGTATAACCATCTAATCCAAAGTCTATTTGGAATCCAAAATATAAAGCAATAAAGTCCTATAAAACAAGATTTTACCTTAATCTATAGAATGAATCGACAGATTTTGAAATATGTAGCTCTGACGCTTGTGATGCTTGTATGGTCGGTTTTGCCGATTGAAGCGCGCAAGACAGCCGAACGTTACGACGTTGCCATCATCGGTGGCGGCGCGTCCGGCGTTTCAGCCGCAGTCGAGGCATCGCGTTTAGGGGCAAAGGTAATACTTGTAGAGTCGAGCGAATGGCTCGGCGGGATGCTCACGTCTGCCGGCGTATGTGCTATAGATGGGAATTATAATCTCAAGGCAGGCTTTTGGGGCGAGTTTTATAGCGCTCTGGAGAAACACTATGGCTCAGCCTCGGCACTTAAGACCGGCTGGGTAAGTAATGTACTCTTTGAGCCCCACGTAGGAAATGAATTAATGTACAATTTTGTTAATAGGGAAAAGAATATTGCATTGCAAATTTGCACCTCGTTAGTTTCTGTGAAGAAAAAACGAGGTGCATGGGTTTGCACTTTAGCAAATAACGACGGGGAATTTGACGTTACGTCCAAAGTATTAATCGACGCAACCGAGCTTGGAGATGTAGCCGCGATGCTTGGAGTACCTTATGATATAGGTATGGAATCGCGCACAATTACCGGAGAAGATATAGCGCCCGAAGAAGCAAACGGCATCATTCAAGATCTTACTTATGTGGCAGTGCTGAAAGACTATGGCACGCCTCAAATAGCTGTTAAGCCCGAAGGATATGCCCCGACTCCTTATCTTTGTAGCTGTATAAATGACCGTTGCGTATCGCCCTCAGAACCCGATCGTATGTGGTCGCCTGAAATGATGATTGGTTATGGTCGTCTCCCGGGCAACAAGTTTATGATTAACTGGCCAATTGAGGGTAACGACTACTATCTCAATGTGATAGAAATGACCAAAGAAGAGCGTGAATCGGCACTTGAGAAAGCGAAGAACTTCACACTCGGATTTGTATATTTTATTCAGACTGAATTGGGAATGAATACGTTAGGTTTGGCAGATGACGAATTCCCTACAGTCGACCGTCTTCCGTTCATACCTTATCACCGCGAAAGCCGTCGTATCCACGGTAAAGTACGCTTTACATTGCCTCATATCTCGACACCCTACGCGTGTGAGCAGCCTCTCTATCGCACCACAATTGCCGTAGGAGACTATCCTGTAGATCATCATCACGCACGCTATCAAGGTTCAGAAGAACTCCCTCGCTTGTATTTCCATCCTGTGCCTTCGTTTGGATTGCCTCTTGGTTCGCTTATTCCTGAAAAAATAGAAAACTTCATCGTAGCCGAGAAGTCTATTTCGGTGTCGAATATCGTCAATGGCGCAACACGTCTACAACCCGTAGTACTTCAAATCGGAACCGCTGCGGGAGCCCTAGCTGCGCTTGCGGTCAATAAGGATGTGAAAGTGAGTAAGGTAGAGGTTCGCGACGTACAGAGTGAAGTGCTAGATGCGGGTGGTTATCTTCTTCCGTATCTTGATGTAACTCCCGACGACGCTCGTTTCAAGGCATATCAGCGAATTGGCGCAACCGGTATTTTGCAGGGCGAAGGTCGCAACGAAGGTTGGACTAATCAGACATGGCTTCGTGCGGATACCACTGTATATTATGATGAAATCCAAGGTCTCGCAGCTCTCTACGAACTGCCCGAACTTCGCAACGATCACAGCGAAATCACAGTCGTGGACCTCGCAGAGCTAGCGCGCTCTATAAATAAAACGGTAGGTATTGCCGACTTCGAAGCTGCCATGGCAAAGGCATTCGGCACAGCCGGAATTGCAACAGAAAACACACGAGCGCTGACAAGAGGCGAATTTGCCGTATTTGTCGACGCCCTTTTTAATCCTTTCGAGAGCCACGAAGTAACAATCGAAGGACGATATAAAAAACAATCAAAAATCGGTTCAACTAAATAAAGAATTAACAATGTCAGATCGCAGACAATTTCTTAAAGAACTTGCAGCGATAGGAGCTGCTTCAGTTGTTACACCTTATGTATTTGGTGCAAACGACAAAAAAGTAGTCGACCCCACCGCTCATATTGCCACCGAAGCCGATAACTTCTGGATGGTAGACAGAAACAATGCACTCCGTATTACCGGTACATTCCTCGATGAAATCTCTCACGATATACCTCATCAGAATTGGGGCGTGAAAGAATGGGACCGCGACTTCCAACATATGAAAGCGATCGGCATCGATACCGTAATTATGATTCGTTCGGGCTATCGTAAGTTTATTACCTACGATTCACCTTACCTTATCGGTAAAGGTTGCTATCGTCCGTCGCAGGACTTGCTCGAAATGTTCCTTACCCTCGCTGATAAATACAATATGAAGTTCTACTTCGGTCTTTACGACTCCGGTCGCTATTGGGATACCGGTGATATGAGCTGGGAAGTAGAAGATAACCGTCACGTAATCGACGAAGTTTGGGAACGCTATGGCAGCCGTCATAAGAGCTTCCAGGGATGGTATATCAGTGGCGAAATCAGTCGTGCCACCAAGGGCGCTATCGGAGCATTCCACGCACTCGGCAAGCAGTGTAAAGAAGTATCGGGCGGTCTCCCCACCTTTATTTCTCCTTGGATTGACGGAAAGAAAGCCGTTATGGCATCAGGCTCAGCTATGACCAAAGATGATGTAGTATCTGTACGTCAGCACGAAAAAGAATGGGACGAAATTTTCGATGGTATCCATGATGTAGTTGACGCATGCGCATTCCAGGACGGTCAAATTGACTATGACGAACTCGACGCATTCTTCGAAGTAAACAAACGTCTTGCAGATAAGTATGGTATGCAGTGCTGGACCAACGCAGAATCGTTCGACCGCGATATGCCTATCCGTTTCTTCCCCATTAAGTTCGACAAGCTCCGTCTCAAACTCGAAGCAGCTAAGCGAGCGGGCTATGACAAGGCTATCACCTTCGAATTCAGCCACTTTATGAGTCCGCAGTCGGCATATCTCCAGGCCGGCCACCTCTATGACCGCTATAAAGAATACTTTGGCATCTAATTAACTAATACACAATGAAACAAGAATATAGATTCGGCTATTTGCTTACATTAGCAATCATCGCAGCGCTCGGAGGATTCCTCTTTGGCTACGATGAAGCCGTTATTTCGGGCACAGTGGACGAGGTATCGAAACAATTTGACCTCAGTGCCTTGATGAAAGGCTGGTTTGTCAGCAGCGCGTTGCTCGGCGCAATCTTCGGAGTGCTTATCGGAGGTAAATTGAGCGATAATTTAGGTCGTAAGCAGACAATGGTTACAGCCGCCGTTCTTTTCGCATTCTCGATGGTTGGTTGTGCCGTAGCACCGTCGTTTGTAACACTCGTGCTCTTCCGTCTTGTAGGCGGTATGGGTATCGGTGTTGCATCGATAGTCTGCCCGATGTACATCAGCGAAATTTCGGTAGCGAAATCGCGCGGTATGATGGTATCGCTCTATCAGCTTGCCGTAACTATCGGAGTAGTTGGTGCTTACATCTCAAACTACTATCTTCTCCACTATGCGCAGAGCGCACCAGCAGGCGAAGGATGGTTCCACTACATCTTTGTAGAAGAGTGGTGGCGAGGAATGCTCGGTGTAGGTATCGTACCTTCGTTGATTTTCCTTGTAGCCGTGTTGGCTATACCCGAAAGTCCCCGTTGGTTGGTGCTTAAAGGTAATACCGGCAAGGCCGAAAGCATCTTCAGCAAGATTTACACCTCAGCAGCCGAAGTGAAGAAGCAGATTACCGATGCGCTTGCAGTGAGCAACGTAGGCGACGAAAAACAGAGCTACAAAGCACTCCTTTGCCCCGGTATCCGTACAGCTGTTATTGTAGGTGTGGCAATTGCAATGCTTGGTCAGTTTATGGGCGTTAACGCAGTACTTTACTACGGTCCCGACATCTTCAAGAATGCCGGTCTCGGTCAGGGCGACGCATTCTTCTATCAGGTTATTGTAGGTCTTGCCAATATGCTTACTACAGTGCTAGCAATGTTTATCATCGACCGCGTAGGCCGTAAAGCACTCGTTTACTATGGCGTATCGGGTATGATTGTATCGCTCGTGCTCATTGCCGGCTACTTTATGTGGCACGAAGCACTCGGAATTTCGAGCATTTGGCTTCTCGTATTCTTCATTGCTTACATCGTATGCTGCGCCGGTTCGATTTGCGCAATTATCTTCGTGATATTGAGCGAAATGTATCCTATGGCAGTTCGCGGTATGGCAATGTCGGTAGCCGGTCTCGCACTTTGGGTGGCAACATTCCTTGTAGGTCAGCTTACTCCTTGGTTGCTTGAAGCAGCGACTCCCGCGGGTACATTCTTCATCTTCGCTGCAATGTGCGTACCTTATATGCTCATTATGTGGAAACTCGTGCCCGAGACCACTGGCAAGACTCTCGAAGAAATCGAACAGTACTGGACCAAGTCGAAATAATACGAAATAACAACTTAAATATATATTATGGAGGATTTTAAACAATTAGCAGAACTCTATAAATCAGAGCTTCTCGACTCCGTACTTCCTTTCTGGCTTGAAAAATCGCAAGATAAGGAATTCGGCGGCTACTTCACTTGCCTTGACCGCAAGGGTGAAGTATTCGATACCGATAAATTTATCTGGCTTCAGGGCCGTGAAGTATGGATGTTCTCTATGCTTTATAACAAAATCGAGAAACGTCAGGAATGGCTCGACGCAGCTATTCAGGGTGGCGAATTTCTCAAGAAGTATGGTCATGATGGCAACTACAACTGGTACTTCTCGCTCACACGTGAAGGCAAGCCTCTTGTAGAACCCTACAACATCTTCTCTTATACTTTTGCAACAATGGCGTTCGGACAGCTCAGTATTGCCACCGGCAATACTGAGTATGCCGAAATCGCAAAAAAGACTTTCGATATTATCCTTTCGAAGGTTGATAATCCCAAAGGCAAGTGGAACAAGGCACACGCAGGCACACGTTCGCTTAAGAACTTTGCCCTCCCGATGATTCTTTGCAATCTTGCACTCGAAATCGAACCCCTTCTCGACCCCGAATTTATGCAGAAGTCGATTGACGTATGCATCCACGAGGTAATGGACGTATTCCGTCGTCCCGAGCTTGGCGGTCTCGTAGTAGAAAACGTAGCAGAAGACGGCAGCCTTGTAGACTGTATGGATGGTCGCCATATGAATCCCGGCCACGCAATCGAAGCAATGTGGTTCATTATGGACCTCGGCAAGCGTCTTAACCGCCCCGAACTCATCGAAACCGCAAAAGAAACCGCCCTCAAAATGGCAGAATACGGCTGGGATAAAGAGTACGGCGGTATCTTCTACTTTATGGACCTCCACGGTCACCCCACCCAGGAACTCGAATGGGACCAAAAACTTTGGTGGGTCCACATCGAAACCCTCATCACAATGATAAAGGGTTATCAGCTCACCGGCGACGAACGTTGCCTTGAATGGTTCAAGCGAGTACATGAGTACACTTGGTCGCACTTCAAAGACCCCGAAAACCCCGAATGGTTCGGTTACCTCAACCGTCGCGGCGAAGTTCTCCTCGAACTTAAGGGGGGCAAATGGAAAGGATGCTTCCACGTACCTCGCGGACTCTACCAGGTATGGCAAATCTTGGAAACACTAAAATAACCTAAATATTATCCTTAATTTCTAATTCTATGGCTTATAAGTCTAGATCAACAATCACAAGCACAATGCGCACTTTTATAGTAGCGCTGCTGCTTACTGTAGCATTCCCATTCTATGGTATTGCGCAGAATGTGATTTCGGGCATAGTATCCGATGAAACGGGCGAACCGTTAATCGGTGTCTCAGTAGAGATAAAAGGCGCTAATGGTGGCGTAACTACTGATGTAAAAGGTCTTTATACCATTAATGCAAAACGTGGAGATGTCATTGTATTCTCTTACGTAGGTATGACCCCCGAAACAGTAAAAGTTGGTGCAGAAAAACCATCAACGTAGTCTTGAAATCTTCTGTAGAAAGCCTTACCGACGTCGTAGTCGTTGGTTATGGTAAACAGAAGAAATCATCAATCACCGGTTCGGTATCCGCAATCAAGGGAGACGAACTTCTAGAAGCACCTACAACCCAGCTCACACAGATGCTCGGTGGTAAGGTAGCCGGTATTTCTTCAATCCAGACATCGGGCGAACCCGGTGCCGACCAGGCATCACTTCGTATCCGTGGTTCTGTGAATGCAGTTACTTACATTGTAGACGGTGTCCCCCGTTCGATTGACGAAATCGACCCGAACGACGTTGCCAGCCTTTCAGTCCTCAAGGACGCAGCTGCAACTGCAGTTTATGGTCTTAACGCATCGGGTGGTGTAATCATCGTAACTACCAAGAAAGGTAGCAGCGGCGCACCCCGTGTGACATACGACGGTTCTTACGGTATTTCTGTAAATGCTAACTTTGCCAAATTTATGGACGGTGTACAGTTTATGCACTACTATAATATGGCAGATATGATGGACCAACTTGCCAACGGTCAGATTGCATCACGTGAAGAATACTCTCCCAAATTTACCCGTGAGATGTATGAACTCGTGACCAACAACGACCCCAACGACGGTTACGAAAATCACGACTACATCGGTGAAGTATTCGGAACCGGTTCGACAACCAAGCACACCGTGTCGATGCAGGGTGGTACAGACAAACACACCTACTATGCATCACTCGGCTACCTCGGTCAGGAAGGTAACATCGACAACTTCAAGTACAACCGTTACTCAATGCGCTTCAATCTTGAGTCAAAGCTCGCTAAGTATTGGACCCTTACTATGGGTGCATCAGGCTTCGTAACCGACAATAAAACTCCCGGTTATATCTCAGGTGGTGCCGACAACGGTAGCTCAGAAGTTGGTTACTTCTCAATTGCTGCACAGACTATCGGTATGCACCCCTACCTTGCACCTATGAAGGACGGCTACTATACCGGTGTAACTCCTAATAACAAACCTAGTCCTTATAGTCCTCTCGCAGCTATCTATCAGTCGGGTTATAAGAAAACCAATGGTCTCGAACTTCGCTCAAACATAGCACTTCAGTTCGACTTCCCCTGGGTAAAAGGACTTTCAGCTCGCGTAAGCGGTGCATATGACTACAGCAACTCTACCAACAAGAATCTTGATACTCCTTATAAGATTATGGAGTACAACAAAACAGCAGGTACTTTCACACTCGTAGAATCTGAAAAGGGTACTTCAATCAAAGTTGGTGAAGGTAGCGTATACTACAAGCAGCTCCTCGGCAACTTCCAGTTGAACTACGACAACACTTTCAACGATGTACACAACGTAGGTATCCTTGCCCTTGCCGAAATGCGTGAAAATCGTTCGAACTCACTCTCAGCATACGCAAAAGACCTCAGCTTAGCCGAACTTCCCGAACTCGGTCTTGGTACAATGGATGCAATCGGTGGTTGGAGCGGTCTTACACGCGTGCTTGGTTACGTATTCCGTGCAAGCTACAACTACGATAGCAAATACTTCGCAGAATTTAGCGGCCGCTACGACGGTTCATACAAATTCTCGGGTAACGTATCAGGCAAACGTTGGGGCTTCTTCCCCTCGGGTTCAGTAGCATGGCGTATGACCGAAGAAAGCTGGATGGAAGACATCAAGGGTTGGCTTAACGACCTTAAGGTTCGTGCATCTATCGGTGTAATCGGTGATGACTCAGGTTCTTCGGCTTATGCATTCTTGAATACCTATGCATTTGGCAACCAACTCGTACTCAACGGCCAGACAGCCAACTCGATGTACCAGTCATTGATGGCTAATCCCAACCTTACATGGAGCAAGACTCGCTCATGGAACGTAGGTTTCGATGCAACTTTGTGGGGTGGCTTGCTCGGAGTTGAATTCGACGCATTCTACAATTACAACTACGATCTTCTTCAGTCGATCGGTTCAGATTATCCCCCATCGATGGGTGGCTACTATCCTTCGTATGCCAACATCGGTAAGACCGATGCCAAAGGTATCGATATTCTTATCACACACCACAACCGCTTCAACGTAGCAGGTAAACCGTTCCACTATTCAATTGCAGGTAACATGTCATGGGCAAAGAACCGCTGGCTCAAATACCCCGACGCTGCAAACATCCCCGAATGGCAGAAAGTAACCGGTACCAGCCTCTGGGCTACTTACGGTTGGGTTGCTGAAGGTCTTTATACCTCAGAAGAAGAAATCGATAACTCAGCATGGTACATTGGTCGTCCTCAGCTCGGCGACATTAAGTATGTAGACCGCAACGGCGATGGTAAGATTGACTACGACGACCGTGGTCGTATCGGTCGTGGTCTTCGTCCCGAAATCACTTTCGGTCTTAACCTTTCGGCAGACTGGAACGGCTTTGATATCAACGCACAGTTCACCGGTGGTGCACTCTTCGACGTATCAATGACCGGTACCTACCATAACGGAGCTGACGACAACACCGTATGGACACAGACATTTAAAGAAGGCCAGAACTCACCTCTCTACCTTGTAGAAAATGCATGGTCGCTCGACAATCCTAACGGCTCAATGCCTCGTCTTACAACCGGCGGCCTCCGTTCTGGTGGTGATAATGGTCTTGCATCTACCTTCTGGTTCCGTAAGGGAGACTACATCCGTCTCAAATCAGCACAGATTGGTTATACCTTCCCCAAAGCTTGGATGGCCAAAGCAGGTATCGAAAAACTCCGTATCTACGTAGAAGGCTCGAACCTCTTTACCATTGACGGACTTCCCAAGGGCTTCGACCCCGAATCACCTGAAGTTAACAATGGTTACTATCCCCAGCAGCGCACATTTATGGGCGGTTTAACTCTAACATTCTAATTCGACAACCAATGAATAAAACAATATTAGGCAGCATTCTATTCTCAGCTGCAGCAATGTCGTTGGCTTCGTGTAGTGACTTCCTAGACACTACACCTACCGATAAGGTTTCAGACCTTACCGTATGGAGTAAGTATGAGTACGCACAGCTTCATGCCAACTACATGTATGAGGACCTTAGCCTCATCAGCGGTTACGGTGACGGTAGCGGTTGTACACGCGACAGCAAGATCGGACTTTCCGAAGCATTGACCCCGCTCTTCAAATATGGAGGAAAGAACAATTCAGTGCTCCATCTCATTCCTTCAGAAATGTCTTACGGTGGTGTATCAATACTTACTCGTAGCTATGTAGATAATTACCTTGGCAACTGGGGTACCCTCTATGGCTATATCGCTACAGCAAACCAGGCAATTTCGAATCTCCGTGAATTCGGTACATTCGACGAAGCTCAGAAGACAGAAATCGAAGCAGAATTCCGCTTCTTCCGTGCATACTACTATGCAACCCTCGCGAAGCGCTATCCTAAATTGATTCTTTACACAGAGAATCTCGACGAATATCAGAAAGATAAAGCACCCGTAGATCGCGAAGCTATCTACGACTTTATCTATGAGGACCTCAAATTTGCCGGTGAAAATCTCCCCGTAAGCATCACCCCTAACGGTCGTCTTACCTCAGGTGTAGCTTACGCGGTAATGTCGCGCGTGATGCTTTATGCAGAACGATGGGACAAAGCAATCGAAGGCGCTGAAAAAGTAATCGCACAGGGTTACTCAATGAACTACTCAGACCTTCAGACACCATTCACCGAAGGTGGCGAAGGCGCAATCTTCCAGATATGCTATAGCATTGAATCAGAGAAGACTCATGACATGGACTGCTACTATGCCCCCGGCGGTGATAAGGCTGCTTATTCTAATCCCCTCAGCGGTGGCTATGGCTGTCCTACACAGGAAATGGTTGAATCGTTCGAGCTTGCATCAGGCGGATTCCCCGACTGGAGCGAATGGCACAATGAATCAGGTACAACCCAGACACCTCCTTACGCCCTTCTCGAACCTCGTTTCGCCAATACAGTACTTTATAACGGCGCAGCTTGGAAAGATCGTACAATTCAATCTTACGTAGACGGAGACGATGGCTACCTCAAATGGATGGATGAAGACCTCTGTGGTGGTCGTTCGACAACCAGCTACTATCTGCGCAAAGTTCTTGACGAAGATTTCCGCTATGAAAACAACGGTAAATGTACGAAACCTTACACCTTTATCCGTTATGCAGAAGTAATCCTCAACTATGCAGAAGCACTCTATCGTTCAAATCGCGCCCAAGAAGCTCTTGCACAGGTAAATGCAATCCGTACACGCGCAGCCGTAGGCCTACCCAAGGTAACAGCAAATGGCGAAGATGTGATGGCAGCTATCCGTCAGGAACGTAAGGTAGAACTTGCATACGAAGGACACTACTACTGGGATATGCGTCGTTGGAAACTCGCAGAATCAGCATTCACCGGCGTACGTGCTCACGGTCTTAAAATCACCAAGGTTGGCGATAACGTTACATACTACTATGTATCAGTCGACGACCAGGATCGTAACTTCCCCGCGAAGATGTACACCTGCCCGATTCCCCAATCAGAATTGGATAGCAATAAGAGCATTACCCAAAACGATGATTGGAAATAATCTTAATACCGAATCAATATGAAACAGAAATTATTATATCTTCTGGCTCTTGTGATGATGGTGTTCACATCTTCGTGTGAAGATCCCGAGCATGTAGCACCTACCGTCAATCGTCAGGGCATCACCAGTATCTCTGCCATCTTTACCGAAGGCCAGTATAAGGGTCTCGAGTTGGCTCGCTTTACACTAGGTGAAGGTGAGGAAATCCCCGAAACCATTATCATCCCCGTTCCTTACTACTTTCCCGAGACATCTGAAAACGAAACAGAACAGTATATGACCAATGTTCGCGTACAGGCCGAACTCGCTCCTAACTGCACTCTTTCACCCTCGCTTACAACCCTCGACCTTACAAAGGAAAACAAGTTTGTTTACACCGATCCCCAAGGTAACACTAAAAACATCGTTATCAAAGGCGAACGTGTTAAATCAGCAGCTTGCGACCTTCTCGAGTTCTCAATTGTAAGCCCCGAAACCAGCGGTATTATCGACAACGCAGCAAAGACAGTAACCCTTAACACCGGTCGCGACCTTTCGTCTTGTCTTGCCGAATACCAGGTGTCAGCCCACGCAACTATCGAAAACGACCCCGCTGTAAATCCTCGTAACTATAACGAAGAAGTAAAAATTAAGGTCGTAGCACACGATGGTGTAACTTATAAAGAATATACCGTAATCAAGGCTGAAACTGCTAAGATTCCTCAGGGCTTTGACCCCAACTCGTTCAAGGTTCTCTTCAACATCGACCCCGTTGCTATGCTTGAAGTTAAGGATTATACAGAAGAAGTTGGTCCTACTCTTGGTGTTGTTAAGAACAAACTCGTCTATTGCGAAGGCGACGGTACTACACCTATCTATATCAACGGTCTTACCGGTGCTAAAGAAGGCGAAATCGTTCTTGGCGCAGCAGAAGCAGGTTCAGTAACTAACGATGAAGGCGGCCACCTCCTCATTATGAACAAGGTAGCTGAATCAGGCGCAATGGTTAATATCTATATGACCGGTAGCGTTAAGGACGAACCCACCCTTCTTACATCATTCGCAAATCCGTACGCACTTCCCGTTGGCTCTAAGTTCAAGGTAATCGGAGACGTTCAGGGTGATGCATTGATTGTAATACCTACCGAAGGTGTAGCCGGTATTACTACTGCAAGCAATGTAATCTACATCTCTATTCAGGATGGTGTTGTAGGTGAAATTGTAACCGACGACCTCGCATCAGTTGGCTTCAACTGGGATTCGGCACCTGTAAATTCAGCCGGTATGTGTGGCGTATCTACCAACCTCGCAGACGGTATTCTCTACTCTAAATACGGCGGCACATTCAGCCATATCCTTAATGGAACCGCACTCGGTAACTTCTCGAACGATACTACCGGTTGGGGTCTTAATGCTAACTGTCTTGACTCGAAGACCTTCAACAACGTACGCTACGCAGCGCTCTTCGTTGTATCGCACTTCCCGTCATGGGGTATGGGTCCTGAATTCTACTTGTATAACATCACTGATATGACTCAGTTTACCGGTAGCTCGGTAACCGACCTTGCAAACCTTATCTATGCAGAAGACTTTGATTCTTGGTCTCAGGACGCATCCTACTCAATTGCATCAGGCGACGTAGTAATCGCACCTACCGCAGATGGCTATACAATGTATATCTATTTCGTTGACCACAACTCACAGATGCTCGGTGGCTACTCAGTTGACTGTATCCAGCGTTAAGCATTAACACCCAATAAGAAACAATCTCGTCCTCGTGAAGAGGACGGGGTTGCTTCTTGTAAATTATACAACCTAATATCGCTATGAAATTCGTAAAGTACCTCGCAATATCAGCACTTAGTTTATCGCTCGCCGGAGTAATGACGGCTTGTGATGATGACCCCACAATCAATTGGGAATGGGAAGGTGGAAAAACAGAAGAACCCACCCCCGAACCGGATCCCGAACCCACTCCCGGTGATTCGACTCAGACACCTCAGGATACAATTCCTACCCCCGAGCCGGAACCCGAACCAACCCCTGATTTCTATGTAGAAAAGGGTTGGACCAATGTCGGTGCTGAATATGGCGAGCTGCCCGAACATATCGCAGTGTACTCATCTCCCGCAACCTTCGGCGAGAAGAGCATCAAAGCATATATTGCAGTAGCCGACGCTTCCGCCGCAAAATTTGACGTACTTGGCGATGCAAAGGGCTATAAGACTCCTACAGATTTCTACGAAGCAGCAGCACAAACCATCATCATCAACGGTGGTTTCTTCTGGGACGGAAGCTCGCTTAGCCTCGTATGGCGCGACGGCAAGCTCGTATGCCCCAACGTACAAGTAGATAGCCCCGACTGGAGCTCTACTTACTACTATATGCCCCGTGGAACTTTCGCGCAGAAAGAAGACGGCTCATATTTCACCGGTTGGACTTACACAACTACTTCAAACAAGACATATTGGTATCCGACATCGATGCCCCTCGAGTCAGGAAAAATTCCAAGCTTGACTTATCCTGCCGGCGGATGCGAATTTGCAGCTAAGACAGCAGTAGGCGGTGGTCCCGTATTGGTACTCAACGATTCAATCGTAAACAGCCACGAAGACGAATATTTGCTTATCAATCCAGTATCGAATCGTCCTCGCACCGCAATCGGTCTTGACACGGATAACAAAAAACTTATATTCTTCGTATGTGAAGGCGACGGCATGACCGAAGGAATTGCCGGTCTTACCCTTCAAGATGTAGCCGAACTCCTCCTCGACCTCGGCTGCAACGAAGCGCTCAACCTCGATGGCGGCGGTTCGTCGTGTATGCTCGTCAATGGCAAGGAAACTATTAAGCCTTCCGACGGCAAACAGCGCTCCGTAATCAATGGAGTAGCTCTCAACTAATAAACCATAATACACAATTTGTATCTATCTCTATAAATAGATTACTCTGATAAACCTCAATGAAAATTTCATCAATCTTTAAAATCGCAGTACTTTCGTTCGGCTTGGTAGCAGTAGCTCCCTCGTGCTCGGAAGATACCCCAATTCAATGGGGATGGGAAGGCGAGGAGAAGGAAGATCCTACCCCTGACCCCACACCCGGCGACTCGACTCAGACTCCCGAGGATACAATTCCTGCAGTCGACCCCGAGCCCGTACCGCAAGGCAAGCTGGCGTTTGCATATACAAATGAAGATGGTACTACTCGTAAGCCCGTATTCTTGTGGGTAGACTTCTCGGGTAACTTCGACCGTTTTGCCAACTCGGAAGAAAATATCAAAGAAGACCTCGAAAAGGCTTACAATGCCGGAGTTACCGACATAGTAGTGCAGGTTCGTCCTTCAACCGGCGACTGCCTCTTCAACACAAGCGTAGGCGACCCCTTGACCGAAATCGATGCTTGGACATCGGGTGGCTACAAGTGGGTTAAACGTACCGCAACATTCGACTACCTCCAGGCATTTATCGATGCCGGCCACGCACTCGGTCTTCGCATCAATGCGTCGATTGACACCTTTACCGGCGGTTACCTCTGCCCCTATGGTCTCGAACCCGGTGGTATGCTCTTCCGCGACAGCTCAAAGAAAGATTGGGGTGAAGTGCTCAACACAGCCAACGGTCTCGTAAACACTATGGATATCCTCGATGGTAGCTATGAAAATGGCGACTGGGGTGCAAAATTCCTCAATCCAGCCAATGATGAAGTGGTTGAATACCTCCTCTCGTTGCTTGCCGACCTCGCAGCTTACGATCTCGACGGTATCGTGCTAGACCGTTGCCGCTATGGCGACTACAACCTCCAAGCCGACTTCTCAGATTTCAGCCGTGAAAAATTTGAAGATTTCATCGGTGAAAAGATTGCCAACTGGCCCTCTGACGTAATGGAACCCGGCACAACCAACTATCCTGACACCCCCACCAAGTGGTATAAGAAATGGATTGCATTCCGTGCCAAGATGATTCACGACTTTATGGAAGCAGCACAGCAGCGTATCGCATCGGTTAATCCCAACTGTCGCTTCGGTGCTTACGTAGGTGCGTGGTATAGCTCATACTATACTTCGGGTGTCAACTGGGCAAGCCCCAACTACAAGGCATCGGCTGACTATGCTTGGACCGATTGGGTATCTGCCGACTGGGATAAGTATGGCTATGCCGACCACACCGACTTTATGCTCATCGGTGCGTATGCAGGTGCAAACAGCATCTATGGTGATACCGAATATACTTGCGAAGGCTTTGCTATGGTAGGTAAAGAAAAATTCTGTGGCGATGTTCCCTTCGCAGCCGGTCCTGACGTCGGTAACTCAACCGGTTGGACCGAAGGAGGCCAAGGTCAAGCACTCATGAACTCAATTGATGCTTGTGTACGCCACGCCGACGGCTATTTCGTATTCGATATGTGCCACGTACGTTCGTACAACTATTGGGATTATCTCAAGAACGGTATCTATCAGTATATTACCAAGAAATAATTTAACGCTACAATAGAGTAGGGGCGCAGTATGGCGTCGACCGGAAAGCGCCTCTACTTTTTTATAAAAACACCTACACAAAATGAAAATCTCTCTCGGAAAAGTGGCTTTCGTTACCCTAGCAACGTTGTTCTCCGGCATTAGCGTGTCGGCACAAGGCTTGCAGACTCGTCTTATCGAAGGAAAAGTGATGTCGGGCGATAAAGGAATCGAAAATGTAGCCGTTACCGACGGCTTGAACGTTGTCCGTACAGCAAAAGACGGAAGTTACTCAATCCTCTCCTTTGCCGATACACGATTTGTGTATATCACAGTGCCATCGGGCTACGACGTAGAGGTGAAAGAATCTACTATACCTCAGTACTATAAGGAAATTGCTGAGACCGACAATTATGATTTTCATTTAACCGAGTCGACTCTTGACCCCAATAAACACGTATTCTTTGTGCATACCGACCCTCAGGTAACCTCAACCGACGACCTTGAGAAGTATTCGCACGTAGTAGCCGACAATATCGAATTGGCAAAATCATACAAGAATGTGAAACAAATCGCATTTGAATGTGGTGATATGGTCGGTGATTCACCTTGGTTGTTCCCCAACTATATCGAGACAATCAAGCCTCTCAACCTCCCTGTACGTCGCGCTATAGGTAATCACGATATGACTTACGGCGGCCGTACCTACGAAACATCGTACGCAACCTTTGAAAATTACTTTGGCCCCGAGCATTATTCTTATGATTGTGGCCAAGCTCATTATATAGTCCTCAACGACAATTTTTATTCCGGCTACGGTATCAATTATATCGGTTATGTGCCCGAACGCACATTTAAGTGGCTCGAACAAGACCTTGCCGGAGTATCGAAGGACAAAATAGTCTTTGTATTCTTCCATATACCCTCGTCGATGACAACCGACATAGCATCGGCTCGCCGAAGCCCGATGTCGAACGTGCGTCAGTTCCACGCAATGTTCGAAGGATATAATACTCACTTTATTTCCGGACATATGCACACCAATAGAAATTTAGAGTATAGCGACAGCCTCTACGAGCATAACGTAGCCGCCGCTTGTGGTACTTGGTGGTGCACCGAAGAGTGTCAAGACGGAACACCTCACGGATACGCCGTTTTTGAGGTAGATGGTACCGATGTGAAATGGTACTACAAATCGTCGGGCTACGACCGCAACTATCAGATGCGCACATATGCACCGGGAGCAACAGAAGAACACCCCGATGACGTTGTTGCCAATGTATGGAACTACGATGGCGCATGGAAAGTAGAGTTGCTTGAAAATGGCGAAAAGACAGCAGATATGGTGCAGTATACGGGCTATGACCCAATTTCAAAAGCACACTGTAGCGACCGCAATATCATCGTTTATGATTGGATTTCGGCACGTCCGAACGGACATATGTTCCACGCAACTCCGACTATCGAGGGCTCGCGCCGTCAGGTGCGTGTAACCGACCGCTTTGGCAACGTATACATCAGCGATGTAGTATTAAATCAAGACATAACCAAGTAGAAATCTACTAAATATAAAACAAGGGAAACTATGAAAATGGATATTTCACTCAAAAAATTAGCCGGGATAGCACTTGCAGCGCTATTATCCGGATTTACAATGTCGGCACAGGGCTTGCAGACTCGCCTTATCGAAGGTAAGGTAATGGCAGGCAATAAAGGTTTGGAAAATATAGCTGTTACCGACGGTATGAACGTCGTTCGCACCGCAAAAGACGGAAGTTACTCAATTCTAACCCTCGCCGATACTCGTTTTGTATATATTACAGTGCCTTCGGGCTATGAAGTAGAAGTTAAAGAGTCGACCATTCCTCAGTTCTATAAAGAGATTGCCGAAACAGATAACTTTGATTTCCATCTTACCAAAACCGAAGGCGACGTTAATAAACACGTATTTTTCGTTCATACCGATGCTCAGGTAACTTCGACCGACGACCTTGAGCAGTATTCGCACGTCGTAGCCGATAATATCGAGCTTGCCAAAACCTACGGTGATGTGAAGAAATTTGCCTTTGACTGCGGAGATATGGTGGGCGATTCACCTTGGTTGTTCCCCGGCTATATCGAGACAATCAAGCCACTCAACCTTCCCGTATATCGAGCTATCGGTAACCACGATATGACTTACGGCGGTCGTACATACGAAACATCGTACACCACTTTTGAAAACTATTTCGGCCCCGAGCACTACTCGTACGATTGTGGTAAGGCCCACTATATCGTTATCAACGACAACTTCTACTCGGGTCTCGGTATCAACTATATCGGCTATGTGCCCGAACGTACATTCAAATGGATGGAGCAGGACCTCGCCGGTGTATCGAAAGACAAGGTGCTCTTTGTCCTCTTCCATATCCCCTCTGCAATGGTGTCGGATATTACCAAGACTTCGTTCCATATGGACTTGATGTCGAATGTTCGCCAATTCCACGAAATGTTTAAGGGTTATAATACTCACCTTATCTCAGGGCACACTCACTTGAATATGAATATGGAGTACAACGACAAACTCTACGAACACAATGTAGCCGCTGCTTGCGGTACATGGTGGAAAACCGAAGAGTGTCAAGATGGCACCCCTCACGGCTATGCCGTATTTGAAGTTGATGGTACCGATGTAAAATGGTACTACAAATCGTCGGGCTATGACCGCAACTATCAGATGCGTACATATGGTCCCGGTGAAAGTGGTGAATACCCCGAAGATGTAGTTGCCAATGTATGGAACTACGATACCGCTTGGAAAGTCGAACTCCTCGAAAACGGCAAGAAAACCGCTGATATGGAAATGTTCAAAGGCTATGACCCCATCTCGAAAGCACACTGTAGCGACCGTAACGTAGTAGTTTACGAGTGGATTTGGCCTATGACCAACGAACATATGTTCCACGCGACTCCCAAAATCGAAGGTTCGCGTCGTCAGGTACGTGTTACCGACCGCTTTGGTAATGTTTATATCAGTGATGTAAAATAAGTGGAGAGAGCTAAGAGGAGATTTTGATATCCTCTTAGCCTCCGTCTTAATCTATAATAAGTCTCTTTAAAGCTATCACTCTATCGTTCTATGTTACACAAATTTATCCTATCCTTAATTTCACTTATCATCGCCGTGCCGGCGTTTGCCGAGATCAATATTTCGAGCATATTCGGCAATGGTATGGTACTTCAACAAAATAGCGTTGTATCACTGCGAGGTGAGGCAACTCCTTCGTCTCGTCTTACAGTCAAAGCTACATGGGCAAAGCGAGTTCAAAATGTGGTTGTAAATTCTGATGGTAAGTGGTCTTGCGACCTAGAGACACCCGTTTATGGCGGACCTTATGAAATAACAGTCAAGGGTGATGGCTATAAAGAAAAAGACAGCAAGACTCTCTCGGATATTCTCATCGGCGAAGTATGGTTCTGCTCCGGTCAGTCGAATATGGAAATGCCCGTACGCGGGTTTCGAGGCCAGCCCGTACACGGCTCTGCCGAGGTAATTGCAGCAGCAAGTGCCGCTCGTAATATCCGCCTCTATCGCCAGCCTAATGCGTGGTCGACCACCGTGGTCGACGAAATTAGCGATGCACAGTGGACCGTTGCCGATGCACAGAATGTAGCAGATTTTAGCGCTATCGGCTATGTGTTCGGTGAAAAATTGGAGAATACGCTCAACGTTCCCGTTGGTCTTATTCAGTGTGCATGGAGTATGTCGACCATCCAGGCTTGGATGCCTCGCGAAACATTCGAAAAATCGTTCCCCGAAATCCATTTGCCTGACGTAGCACAAACAGAATTCGGTTGGACTCAGGGTACGCCAACCTTGCTTTGGAATGCTATGGTGCAGCCTTGGCACGGATTCCCCATCGCCGGTGTGCTATGGTTCCAAGGAGAAGCAAATACTCCCAATGCCGAACTTTACGGTCGTCTCTTTCCTGAAATGGTAGAAGATTGGCGCGCGTTCTTCAAAAACGATTCACTTCCCTTCTATTACTGCCAGCTTGCTCCGTGGCGCGACGCCGGTTGTGAAAAGACCCTTTGGGCAGACTTCCGCCACGTACAGACCGAACTCCTCGATAAAGTGCCACACACCGGTATGGTAACTATTGGCGACCTTGGTGATAGCACTTTTATTCACTTCCCCAAGAAAATTGCGACAGCAAAGCGCTTCGCTTACCTTGCTCTTGAAGATAACTACGGATATAAAGGCCTCGACAGCCGTGCTCCCATTGCTGAAAAAGTATGGGCAGACGGCGACTCGGCTTACATCGTACTTTTCAAGCACGGTCAGCATGGTCTTACCCCCGAAAATGCCAACCTTGCAGGCTTCGAAATCGTCGACGACCAGGGCGTGGCTCATCCTGCGAAAGCATTTATTCTCAATGGCGACCGCAAAGTGAAAGTCATCAATCCCGGTGTGAAATATCCTGCCGAAATTCGCTATGGCTATCACAACTACTACGATGCATCGCTCTTCAACAACATAGGTATTCCCGCAGCTCCGTTCAAACTCGACCTTCCTCGTAAAAAGAAAATGTCGTTGATGTGGATCGATGCAGAAGCTAACTACAAACGTTTCTGCAACGCCGACAGCATCGATTACTATATCAAGAAAATTGCCGACATCGGCTTTACTCACGCAGTGGTATGCGTTCGTCCTATCACCGGAGAAGTACTATATGATAGCGAAATCGCTCCTAAAATGCCTGAACTCAATGGACTCAGCTACGACTACCTTGGCAAATTTATTGAGGTAGGTAAGCGCTATGGTGTGAAAATTATCGCTTCGATGAACGTATTCTGCGCCGGTCATAACTACTTCGACCGCGGCATCGTTTACACCGAGCATCCCGAGTGGGCTTCGGTTGTTTATGACCCTCGTCACGGTTTGATTCCCATCACCGAACAGAAACACAAATACGGTGCGATGGTTAACCCCTTGAATGAGGAATACCAGCAGTACATTATCAACATTATGAAAGAAATCGTGGCTAAATATCCCGAGCTCGATGGCCTTATGACCGACCGTGTTCGCTACGATGGTATTCAAGCCGATTTCTCTGATATGAGTCGCAAAGCTTTTGAGCAGTTTATCGGCAAGAAAGTAAAGAAATTCCCCGAAGATATTCTCTCATGGGATATTTCGCATCGTCGCCCCGTGCCCGTACACGGCAAACTATTCAATCAGTGGATTGAATGGCGTTCGCGTGTCATCACCAGCTTTATCGCACGCGCTCGCGAAGAAGTGAAGGGCGTTCGTGCTGACATCCCCTTCTGTACATATACCGGAGCTTGGTATCCCTCGTACTATGAAGTAGGCGTTAACTTCGCCAGCCGCAACTACGACCCCGCTACCGAGTATGAATGGGCAACTCCCGACTATAAAGAGACCGGTTACGCCGAGCTTATCGACATCTATGCTACCGGTAACTACTACACCGATATTACTATCAAAGATTATATTGCAAAAGGCGGTAGTGAAATTTGGAACGAAACCGACTCACAGGCACAGTCGGGTACTTGGTATTGTGTAGAAGGCTCTTGCAAGAACCTCCGTCGCATCCTTGGTGATAACGAATTCCTTGGCGGTATCCTCGTAGATCAGTTCTACAACAATCCGTCCGACCTTAGCCGCACTATCACGGAGAATCTCAAAGACAGCGACGGTTTGATGGTATTTGACATCGTTCATATCATTGCTCGCAACCTTTGGAACGAAGTAGAAAAAGGCTTTAAAGACTATGAATAATCGTGCTTTATCAATAGATGCGCTTCGTGGCTACGCCATCATTACGATGGTGCTTAGTGCCACTATCCTGACATCCATCCTGCCAGGATGGATGTCGCACGCGCAGACACCTCCACCCGACCATGCTTTTAATCCCAATCTGCCCGGCATTACCTGGGTGGATATGGTATTCCCCAGTTTCTTGTTTGCAATGGGAGCAGCATTGCCGTTCTCAGTAGGGCGCAAATTCCGTAAGGGCAAATCGAAGTGGTCGCTCGCCGGTTCGGCACTTCTTCGAGGAGTTAAACTTGCTTTCTTTGCCATCTTGATTCAGCACTTCTACCCCTATATGATATCTAGCCCGCAAGATATGAAGGCGTGGTTGCTTGCTATCTTCTGTTTCGTGCTCCTATTCCCTATCTATATGCGTCTGCCGTGGGAGATGCCTTCGTGGGTACGTGTAGCTATCCAACTTGGAGCGGCTGCAATAGGAGTGGTGGTGATGCTTAACATCGACTATGCTCACGGCTATCACTTTACACCCTTTACGAGCAATATTATCATTCTTATATTGGCAGAAGTGGCAGTGTTTGCTACCTTGCTCTACATCGTAACGATGGACAAGCCCTATTGGCGAATCGGTATTTTGGTAGTCCTTGCCGGGCTCTTTATCTCATCGGATGCAGATGCTTCATCGTGGCAGCACGTCGTGATGACCTACACACCGATACCTTGGCTCTACAACCCCTTGTATCTCAAGTATCTCTTCCTCGTTATGGGTGGTTGCTATGCCGGCGAAGTCCTCAGCCGATGGACCGACCAACGTGCCGCAGCACCTCAGAGCGCGCCATGTTCGTGTGAAAAGTATGTAGCAGCCGCTATGGTAGTGCTAACTCTCGGCATTGTCGTCTCGAACCTCTACTTCCTCTATATGCGTATGATGGTAGCCAACCTTGTTTGCAGTGCCGTATGCATTGCCGTTGGTGCTTATATTCTACGCAAGGGAGACGGCTATATCGCGCTTTGGCGACAACTTTTTATTTTTGGTGCGTTTATGCTAATGCTCGGTCTTTTCTGGGAAGCCTACGAGGGCGGTATCAAGAAAGACCCCGTCAACTTTACATATCTTTTCACCACCGGCGGTATGTCGTTTATGACTTTGATATTCTTCAGCGTTATTTGCGACTACTATCAGTGCAGCCGTAGCACAGCCTTCCTTGTGCTTTCGGGACGCAATCCGATGGTAGCATACGTGGCAGCCGATTTGCTCATCTATCCACTCTTGCAGATGACCGGTTTGCTCAAATTCTTCGGTGTATTCTATTCATCGCCACTAGGTGGCTTTATGAATGGTGTGATACTCACTTCACTTGCAGTGCTTGTTACAGTTATCTTTACGAAACTAAAATGCGTTTGGCGTACATAGTGCGTCGAAACTAAACCCTAACTCCATACAAATGAAATTACTATCAACTTTATTAGCTCTTGTGCCTATAGCTGCAGGCGCAGCTACTGCCGACTATAACGTGATTCCGTTGCCCAACACAGTTGAGGCTCAGCCCGGTGCTGCTTTCGTGCTTGGATCTGACGTAACTATCCTTGCCGACGGTGCCGAGATGCAGCGAAATGCTGATGCTCTTGCCGGTTATATCAAAGAAGCTACCGGAGTGAGCGTATCGGTCAACGATGCCTCTGCCGCTCGCTATATCCGCCTCGCGGCTAACCTCAATGATAATCACTCGGAGGCTTATACAATCAATGTATCTGCCGACAGTATGGTTATCAATGGCGCTTCGGCAGCCGGTACATTCCACGGTATGCAGACTATCCGCAAGGCCATCCCCGCAGGTGAGTCTACTGTCGAATTCCCTGCTGCAAAGGTTTATGACTATCCTCGTTTCGACTATCGTGGAGCTCACTTCGACGTAAGCCGCCACTTCTATAATGTAGAAGAGGTGAAGACATTCATCGATATGATGGCACTTCACAACCTCAACCAATTCCACTGGCACCTCAGCGACGACCAAGGTTGGCGTATCGAAATCAAAAAATATCCCTTGCTCACCGAGCGTGCTTCGATGCGTAAGGAGACCGTTATCGGTCGTCTTCCCGGTAAATGGGACGGTAAGCCTCACGGTGGTTTCTTCACTCAAGAAGACGCTAAAGAAATCATCGCTTATGCTGCCGAACGCTACATCAACGTAATCCCCGAAATCGATATGCCCGGTCATATGCGTGCCGCTCTCCATGCTTACCCCAATCTTGGTTGTACAGGAGGCCCGTACGATGTATGGACCGAGTGGGGCGTAACTCCCGAAGTGCTTTGCGCAGGCAACGACTCGACTCTCTTGTTTATCAAAGACGTACTCAATGAAATTATGGATATTTTCCCATCGAAGTACATCAATATCGGTGGCGACGAATGTCCGAAAGATCGTTGGGAAGAGTGCCCCAAGTGCCAGGCTCGAATCAAAGCCGAAGGTATCACCGCTAAAAACGGCTTCTCCGCCGAGCAGCATCTCCAAGGTTTCATTACCAAATATGCATATGGTGTAGTATCGGCTCGTGGTCGTGTGATGCTTGGTTGGGATGAAATTCTCGAGAGTGAAATCCCCTCCGACGCTATCGTCATGTCGTGGCGCGGTACCGATGGTGCTATCGAAGGCGCTCGTCGTGGCAACAAAGTAGTGCTTACACCTATGTCGCACATGTACTTCGACTTCTATCAGTCGAAAGACGTGCAACTCGAACCCTTTGCTATCGGTGGCTATCTTCCCGTTGAGACAGTTTACTCGTTCGAACCAGTCCCTTCAGTTCTCAATGAAGACGAGAAGAAACTCGTTATCGGTTGCCAGGCTAACCTTTGGACAGAATATATCCTAGACTTTGCTCAGGTGCAGTATATGGAACTTCCTCGTATGGCAGCTCTCTGCGAAGTGCAGTGGACTGCTCCCGAAAAGAAAGACTACAAGTCGTTCAAGAATCGTATCCCCGCTCTTCTTGCTATCTACGATAATCTTGGCTATAACTATGCTAAGCATCTTGGCGATATCACAGCTACCTATACTCCCAAACCCTCCAAGAGGGCTCTTGAAGTAGATTTAACTACACTCAAAGGTAACAAAATTTACTATACTCTCGACGAATCAGAACCTACTATGCAGTCGAAAGAGTACAAGGGTAAATTCAACCTCTCTGAAAGCGCTATCATCAAGGCTGCTGCATTCAGCGCTAAGGGCGTAAAGAGCCGCACTCTTTGCGATACTATTACAGCTAATAAGGCATCGTTTTCAAAGGTAACTCTAAAAAATGCGCCTGCCGAAAACTATACTTTTGCCGGCGCTCCAACTCTCGTCGATGGTATCACCGGTAATGGTAACTACCGCACCGGTCGTTGGCTTGGCTTTATCAACAATGATTGCGACCTTACTATCGATTTCGGCAAGGCTACCGAAGTAAACGAACTAAGTTTCAATACTTGCTTATTCCAGTGCGATGGCGTTGTCGACGCTTCGAAGGTTGTTGTTCTTGCTTCTAAAGACGGTAAGAAATTCAAGACTATTGCAGAAGAATCGTTTGGCGATATCGATCGTTCGAAAGAATTTGGTACTGTTACACACACAATCAAACTCGACGGCAAACAGTATCGTTATATCAACGTAGTCATCACCCCCACCAATGCATTGCCCGAGTGGCACGCATTCGCTAATTCGTCGGCTTTCCTCTTTGTTGACGAAATCTCTGTGAAGTAATTTTTGTCAATTATAGGCCGTGGCGGACCACGTAGGTCCGCCACGTGTCGTATATATACATTATTTGAATGAAACGGATATCATCACTTGTACTCCTTGTAGCTATCGCATTGTCAGCCTTAGCTCAGCGACCTTTGCCCGTATCGGGTAGCTGGGTCAATCTTTTCTACCAGGACGTACGAAATAAATACACCAATCCACAGCACCTCGATAATAGCGAACCCGAATTGTGGCGAGCTAAAATCGACCAAATGCACCGTATGGGCATCGAGTATATCGTCTTTATGGCGGTGGCAAATGAGGGTAGGGCAGCGTACCCTTCGGCTATTATGCCGCACTCGTATCCCGACGGTCAGGTAAGCCCTGTTGAAGCTATCATTAAGCAAGCTGAGAAAAATGGTCAGAAAGTATTCTTGAGTATTGGTTGGGCTGAAAATCAAGACGATAATCTTAAACGCCCCGAAATTCTCAACCGCCAATTGCAGATTATGGACGAGCTGGCTCAGCTATATGGCTCAAATCCAGTCGTGTATGGTTGGTATCTCCCGGTTGAAGACTGCCTAGGCCCGATTTTGCCAGAGACATCGGTCGTCGCTGTGAATAAGCTTGTAGCTAAAGCTCACGAAATCACTCCGAGTATGAAGACTATGATTTCGCCTTACGGCTTCTTCTGTTCCGACTTTGATAATCCGGAATTTGGCCGTCGGATTCAGCGACTTAAAGTTGATATCATCGCATATCAGGACGAAGTAGGCTGTGTCCGCGAAGCGTTCCCCCTCCCGGCACTGCGTGAAAAGTGGCATAAAATAAAGAAGATTCACGACCAATGCGGCATTGAATTATGGGCTAACTGCGAGCTCTTTGCTTGGGAGAAAGATACCAATAGCCGTTCGTCGGCTCTTATCCCGGCAGCTCCCGGTCGTATCATTGCTCAACTCCAAGCAGCCACCGACGGTGGTGTGAGTCGCATCATTTCTTTTATGACTACGGGAATTATCGACGACTATGCCGACGCATATCGTCTCGGTCAGCCCGGTGTAACTAAATACGTAGCCGACGAATACGCCAAATGGCGCGCCGGCGATGAGAAATACAGTCTTTTCGAACAGTCGCTCTCTGGTACTCTCAAAAATAAAGTAGTCGACGCGTCGAATCCTCTTTTCGACGGCAAGTATGCCCAAGAGACTCCCGACGACCGCGCTTGGACTAAATTTAAAGGCGCAAAGAATGAAATCGACGTGCCTACAGCCGGCGCTACCGAACTTTTTATTCGCTTCTTCGATTGCCATAAAAAGGGGTATGCAGTACCTTATAAAATTGGAATTTCAGTTCCCGATGGTAACGGTAACTATTGCCTCGCATCAATTGCCGACATCACCCAATTCCCCAATAATCGTCACGATGCTTGGGTCGAACCATGCCTCTTGAAAGTTCCATCAGCTCCGTCTATCCGTCTCACCCTTCTTTCTGATGGCACAACCATTGCCATCGACGAAATTGTGGTGAAGTAGTCGATCGTCCCACAGACCCAAATTCTATGTATGTCTGTGGGAGATGTATATTTAGAATAGTAGTTGACCGGATTAATATGCATAAATTGCTTTTGTTGAGAATAATTAATCAAAAAAAATAACGAATATTTTTAGAAAAAGAGAAAAATATTTATTTTGACTTGTGTGAATTATAAAAAATCTTATTAACTTTGCCACATCAAATCAATGGGGACCTTACCTAGCCCCTGTGAAAAGCAAAAACGTTTAACTTATAATCTAATAACATGCGAAAATTTTACCTCTTAGCAGCTGGCGCAATGCTCCTCGCTTCGAATGCATTTGCTCAGACTATGGCAGAAAGCGCACAGCGACTCTTCCTCGTAGACCCCGTAACAACTCTTGGTGCAAAGGATTATACAGCAGTAACCGGTCCTACACTTGCAGCAACCGGTGAATACCTTATCTATTGTGAAGGTGATGGTACTGCTCCTTTCTATGCAAATGCTTATACCGGTGCACTCCTCGGAACTATCAACCTTGGTGATGCTGTTGCTGCCAGTGTAACTAACGATGAAGCAGGTAACGTTCTTATCGTTAATCATGCTTTAGGTGGTGAAACTGTTAATATCTATCGTACAAATGACGTTACTGCAGCTCCCACCCTATATTACACTTTCCAGAATCCTTGGGATTGTCCTTGTGGCGCAAAAATCAAAGTTAATGGTAATATTGAAGGCGATGCTATCATTACTCTTCGTCATGAAGGTGTTGACGGAATTACAGATACAGGAGAACTTACTTTCCTTGTCGTAAAAGATGGTGCTGTAGCTGAAGTTGTAAAGAAAGACCTAGGTGAAGGTAGCTATTGGTGGGGTCCTGCTCCTGTGAAAGCTAATGGTGTTGCTACTCGTTCTGCAAATATCGAAGACGGTATTTTTACAATTGGTTATGAAGAGCCTTTCCGTCATATTGCTGCAGATGGCACTATTACCGCTTCTTGCACAAGTACTGATAACGGGAGTCTTAATCCTAACTGTCTTGACTCAAAATCTTTCAATGGTCAAAATTATCTAGCTCACGTAGCTGTTTCTCACTGGCCTTCTTGGGGTAGTGGTCCCGACTTCTTCGTGTTCAATACAACTGACATGACTAAATTTGAAGGTTCTTCAGTTTCTGATGTCAAATTCCTTGAATATCGTGATACTCCTGAAGAATGGCCTCAAAGTGATGATTTTTCGGTAGCATCTGGCGATGTTGTACTTGTTCCCAATGCAGAAACTGAATCGCTCTATGCTTATTTTGTAGATCACAATAGCCAGGCTCTAGCAGGTTATATCTTGATTGGAAAAGCACCTGAACTTCCTGAAAATCCGGATGAAAGCGGCGTAGCAGACGTAGTAGTTGACGAAAACGCTCCCGTTGAATACTTCAACCTCCAGGGTGTTCGCGTAGCTAACCCCGAAAATGGTATCTTCGTTCGCCGTCAGGGCAACCAAGTATCTAAAGTTGTTGTGAAATAATTCACTCTAACATACGCAAACAAAAGCCCATTCCTCGCGAGTGGGCTTTTTTTGTGTGGTATTGCCAAATAATCGTTGACCCGCATTGAGCGGGTCTCAGCGACTCCGATGATTAAGGTAGAACGTTTATTAGCCCCCCTGCCTCGAGCAAGGTTGTAGTATTTTCTTCCATTCTCGCCATTTTCACCACGAAACCATCGGATTTTACGAAAAAAATCGCTAATTTCGCCTTTATAATTACAT
>CAZOJX010000009.1:0-27377 GCA_964580255.1 uncultured Lachnoclostridium sp.
AATTAGACAAGCTGACAGGACAGGTAACGATCCTTGATTATATGGCGGTTGTAGATTGCGGAATTCCGATCAATCCGGCACTGGCAAGGATTCAGACCGAAGGCGGTATCGTTCAGGGAATCGGTCATACATTAATGGAAAATGTGACGTATGACAGTCACGGAAAACCGATCGAATCTACCTTTATGCAGTATAAAATACCAACCCGTCTGGATATGGGGAAATTAAAAGTAGAATTCGAACACAGCTATGAACCAACAGGACCATTTGGTGCAAAATCCATCGGTGAGATTGTAATCAATACACCGGCACCGGCACTTGCTCATGCAATTTACAGAGCAACCGGAGTATGGCACAGAGAACTGCCGATTACACCGGAAAAGATTGCGATGTCCTGTATCAAATAAAGAACGCAAATAAAGAAAAATCCGTGAAGAAATGATTGTATTGTTAAAAAACACAAAATTTTCCAAAAATGTATGAATGATTCATAGACAGTTTGGACGAGTTGTGCTAAAATCAAAACATATCAAAACGGGAAGTGGGACATTTCGCGTGTCTTTCTTGCGTTTGGAAATAGAATCTAAATATATGATTCATATAAGGAGGCAAAAACCAATGGCTAGAAAAATGAAAACCATGGATGGTAACCATGCGGCTGCGCACGTGTCATATGCTTATTCTGACGTTGCAGCAATCTATCCAATCACTCCATCATCTGTTATGGCTGAAGCTACAGACGAATGGGCTACTCAGGGAAGAGAAAACATCTTTGGACATACTGTTCAGGTAACAGAAATGCAGTCCGAAGCAGGTGCAGCAGGTGCTGTACACGGATCCCTTGCAGCAGGTGCTTTAACAACAACATTTACAGCATCTCAGGGTCTCTTATTAATGATCCCGAACCTTTACAAATTTGCTGGTGAAAGACTTCCGGGCGTAGTTAACGTATCCGCTCGTGCAATCGCAAGCCATGCATTATCTATCTTCGGAGATCACTCTGACGTATATGCATGTCGTCAGACAGGTGTGGCTATGCTTTGTGAATCAAGTGTTCAGGAAGTTATGGACTTAACACCGGTTGCTCACTGTGCAGCAATCAAAGGACGTCTTCCATTCATCAACTTCTTTGACGGTTTCAGAACATCTCATGAAATCCAGAAGATTGAAATGTGGGACTACGAAGACCTGAAAGATATGGTAGATATGGATGCCATCGATGCATACAGAAGAGATGCATTAAATCCAAATCACCCGGTAGAAAGGGGTTCTGCTCAGAACGCAGATATCTTCTTCCAGGCAAGAGAAGCATGTAACCCATACTACGATGCTATGCCGGCAATCGTACAGGAATACATGGATAAAGTAAATGCAAAACTTGGTACAGATTACAAACTTTTCAACTACCATGGTGCACCGGATGCAGAACATGTTATCGTTGCAATGGGTTCCGCATGTGAAACTATCGATGAAACAGTAGAATACTTAACAGCAGCAGGAGAAAAAGTTGGTGTTGTTAAAGTTCGTCTTTACAGACCATTCTCTGCAGAAGCTCTGATCAATGCACTTCCGGATACAGTAAAACAGATTTCTGTATTAGACAGAACAAAAGAACCGGGTGCACTTGGCGAACCGTTATGGTTAGACGTTGTAGCTGCATTAAAAGGCTCTAAATTCGATCACGTACCTGTATTCATGGGACGTTACGGTTTAGGTTCTAAAGATACAACACCGGCACAGATCGTTGCTGTATTCAAGAACACAGAAAAGAAAAAATTCACAATCGGTATCGTTGATGATGTGACAAACCTTTCTCTGGAAGTTGGAGAACCAATCTCCTGTGCTCCGGAAAGCACAATCGCATGTAAATTCTGGGGACTTGGCGCTGACGGTACAGTAGGTGCAAACAAGAACTCCATCAAGATCATCGGTGATAACACTGATATGTATGCTCAGGCTTACTTTGATTATGACTCCAAAAAATCAGGCGGTGTTACAATTTCTCACCTGAGATTTGGTAAAGACCCGATTAAGTCCACATACTTAATCTCCAAAGCAAACTTTGTTGCATGTCATAACCCATCTTATGTACGCAAATACAACATGGTACAGGATCTGAAAGATGGCGGAACATTCTTATTAAACTGCCCATGGGATATGGAAGGTATCGAACACCACTTACCAGGACAGGCTAAGAGATACATGGCAGAACACAACATTAAGTTCTACGTGATCGACGGTATCAAGATCGGTAAAGAAATCGGATTAGGCGGACGTATCAATACTGTTCTCCAGTCTGCATTCTTCGAACTTGCAAACATCATTCCTGGTGAAGAAGCAAACGCTTTAATGAAAGCTGCTGCAAAAGCTTCCTACGGCAAAAAAGGTGATAAGATCGTTCAGATGAACTATGATGCGATCGACGCAGGTGCAAAACAGATCGTTGAAATTCAGATTCCGGAAAGCTGGAAAGACTGTGAAGATGAGTTCTTAGGAAAATCTGTAACAGGCGAAAGAAAAGACGTTGTTGATTTCGTTAACAACATTCAGATCCCTGTAAATGCTCAGGAAGGTAACAAATTACCTGTATCTGCATTCAAGGATTATGTAGATGGTACAACACCATCAGGTGCTGCTGCATTTGAAAAACGTGGTATCGCTGTAGATATCCCTGTATGGAATCCGGAAAACTGTATCCAGTGTAACAGATGTGCTTATGTATGTCCTCACGCTGTAATTCGTCCGGTTGCATTAACAGAAGCAGAAGCTGCTGCAGCTCCGGAAGGAATGCAGATGGTACCTATGACAGGTATGGCAGACAAGAAATTCGCTATCGTTGTTTCAGCTCTTGACTGTACAGGATGTGGATCTTGTGTAAACGTTTGTCCTGGCAAGAAGGGTGCAAAAGCAATCGCTATGGAAAACATGGAAGCAAACATTGCACTTCAGGCTGGTTTCGATTACGCTGTAACATTACCGGAAAAAGAAGATGTTATCGCAAAATTCAAAGAAAATACTGTAAAAGGATCTCAGTTCAAGACTCCGTTGCTTGAGTTCTCAGGCGCATGTGCAGGTTGTGGTGAAACACCATACGCAAAACTGATCACTCAGTTATTCGGTGACAGAATGTACATTGCAAACGCAACAGGCTGTTCTTCAATCTGGGCTAACTCCTCACCATCTACACCATACACAGTAAACGCTAAAGGACAGGGTCCTGCATGGTCTAACTCCTTATTCGAAGATGCTGCTGAATTTGGTTATGGTATGAGCCTTGCACAGAGAGCAATCCGTGACGGATTAAAAGCAAAAGTTGAAGATGTTGCTGCAAGCACTGAAAACGAAGACGTAAAAGCAGCTGCACAGGAATGGTTAGATACCTTCAGCGTAGGTGCAACAAACGGTGCTGCAACAGATAAATTAGTTGCTGCATTAGAAGCTTGCGGATGTGAAAAAGCACAGGCAATCTTAAAAGACAAAGACTTCCTTGCTAAGAAATCCCAGTGGATCTTCGGTGGTGACGGTTGGGCATACGACATCGGCTTCGGCGGTGTTGACCACGTATTAGCTTCCGGAAAAGATATCAACATCATGGTATTCGATACAGAAGTTTACTCTAACACAGGTGGACAGTCTTCTAAATCTACACCGGTAGGTGCGATCGCTCAGTTCGCAGCAGGCGGTAAAGAAGTGAAGAAGAAAGACCTTGCAAGCATCGCAATGAGCTATGGTTATGTATATGTTGCACAGATCGCTATGGGTGCTGATTACAACCAGTGCGTAAAAGCAATCGCAGAAGCAGAAGCTTATCCAGGACCATCACTCATCATCGCTTACGCTCCATGTATCAACCACGGTATCAAAGTTGGTATGAGCAAAGCTCAGACAGAAGAAGCAAACGCAGTTGCTTGTGGTTACTGGCATTGCTTCAGATACAATCCAGCGCTCAAAGCAGCAGGTCAGGACGCATTTATCTTAGATTCTAAAGAACCTACAGAAGATTATCAGGCATTCCTTGACGGAGAAGTTCGTTACAATGCTCTGAAACGTGCAAATCCGGACCGTGCAGCAGAACTGTTTGCAAAATCAGAAGAAGCTGCAAAAGCTAGATATGAATATCTGAACAGATTAAAAGTATTACACGGAGCAGAATAATTGCAAAGTGATAGGGCACGCCGAAAGGCGTGCCCTTTTTCTATGCTTTTTGTTAAGAATGCGGAACTATTTGAGGTGAATCTTCTGGATCGCACCGATGATCTGACCGGAAAGAATAACGGTCAGCAGAGAATAGCCGATCCTGCTTAGAGGAATGTAAGACAAGGAAAGTACGAGAATGATCAGATCACTGATCAGATAGGCCTGTTCTACTTTTAGAGGTGTTGCATGTGCAAGGCACATGGCAAGTGCATCATCACCGGAAACGGCACCTCCAATCCGCACGCAAAGGCCGGCTCCAATACCCACAAACATGGCACCGACGATGGAAGCCAGAAGCGGATAGTGATACAGCTGCGGCCAAAGGGGCTCAAACTGTTCAAAAATTCCGTAGGAAACAGAAAAACTGACAGTGGCAATGGCGGAATAAATGATGAATTTACGTCCCAGCAGCTTCCAGCCTAAAAGATAAAAAATGACATTTGCCACGAAGCTGGTAATTGCAGGGGAAATCTGAAACCAGTGCTCCAGCAAAAGGGTCAAACCGATAATTCCTCCTTCAGTGACACCGGAAAAATTGTGAACGTGATATAGCCCGAAAGCAAGAAAGGTGCTGCTGAGAACAGTGATCACGCAGTCTCTTGTTCGTATATCCTGAAACATGAAAAACTCCTTTAAAAATAATTCGGGAAGGATTTTACTTCCTATATACTATATACCTTGATATAATAAAAAGGTCAAGGAAAATGAAAAAGAAACATGAAGGGAAAACAATATGTCAAATATCATAGAGATTACAGCATTTGATGCGCCGGAACTGGATGTTTACGCTCGTCTGAACGAAAATCAGTTACTGAATCGGGCGGATCCTGCCAACGGACTGTTCATTGCGGAAAGCCCAAAGGTCGTGGAACGTGCTATGAATGCAGGATATGAGCCGGTATCTATGCTGGTGGAGAAAAAGCATTTGGAGGGAGAAGCCAAAGAAGTCATTGAACGAGCGAAAAATGCGGAAATCTATACTGCAGAATTTGAGGTATTAAAGGAACTGACCGGATTTGCCCTGACCAGAGGAGTTCTTTGTGCCATGCGTCGGCGACCGTTGCCGACAGTGGAGCAGGTTTGTTCCGGAGCCAAAAGGATCGCGGTACTTGAAAATGTCATGAATCCTACCAATGTAGGGGCTATTTTTCGTTCTGCGGCAGCATTAAATATTGATGCGGTTCTTTTGACCACAGCCTGCAGTGATCCTCTTTATCGACGGGCGGCAAGAGTCAGTATGGGAACTGTATTTCAGATTCCGTGGACTTATCTTGCGGGAGAAGGAGCTTCCTGGCCGCAGCCGGGCATGGAACTTTTGAAAAAAATGGGATTTCGGACGGCTGCCATGGCATTGTCGGAGGATTCGGTCTGCATTGATGATGAAAAACTGATGGCAGAGGAAAAGCTGGCAATTATTCTTGGAACAGAGGGTGACGGGCTTGCGAAAGAGACCATTGCGGACTGCGATTATACCGTAAAGATCCCTATGTCCCACGGGGTGGATTCTTTAAATGTGGCTGCAGCCAGTGCAGTTGCTTTCTGGCAGCTGGGAAATCGATAAAAAATCTTGTTTTTTGTTGATTTTGGAAAAAACCAATGGAAAATTTTGATAGAAATGTGAAAAAACCCTACTAAAACCAAAAGAAATATGTTAGAATAAGACATCATAAAGAAAAAATAGCGAGGAGGCAGATGCATGTTAGCAATAGAGCGTAAAAATGCGATTTTAGAACGGCTACAAAAAGAGCAGCGCGTATTGGTAGCAGAGCTTAGCCAGGAGTATGGGGTGACGGAGGAAACAATCCGACGAGACCTTGATAAGCTGGAAAAAGAAGGCTTTGTAAAGAAAACCTATGGTGGAGCCGTATTGAATGAAAGCACCAATATCGAGATGCCTTTGCGTATTCGTGAAAAAACAAACCGCAAAGAAAAGCAGACGATTGCAAAGCTGGTAGCCGCCATGATTGAGGAGGGGGACAGCATTATTTTGGATTCTTCTTCAACTTCGCTGATGGTAGCCCAGGAATTGAAGGATCGAAAAAAACTGACAGTGATCACCAATTCCCTGGAAGTTCTCATCGAGTTTTCAAAATCCAAAGGAGTACAGGTAATTTCTACCGGCGGTGTGCTGAAAAGCGCCACCCTTTCCCTGGTTGGAAAAAATGCAGAGAAAACTCTGGAGAATTTCTTTGTGGATAAGGCTATCATTTCATGTAAAGGACTGGACGCAAAAAAAGGAGTGACGGATTCATCAGAAGCCGATGCCGAGATCAAAAAAAGTATGGTGTCCTGTGCCAAAAAACTGATCATTGCAGCGGATAGTACGAAATTCGGTACGATTTCCTTTGCAAAAGTAGTTGATTTTAGGGAGGGCGATATTTTGGTCACAGATTCCCTTCCGGATGATACCTGGAGACAGCGTCTTGCTGATATCGGTGTCGTAGTAGTGACTGAAGATTCATAAAAAAGGAGAAAAGAAAAATGAGCAATCCAATTTACAATCTTGCATTCGACTTTGGCGCATCAAGCGGACGTATGATCTTAAGCAAAACTGAAGATGGCAAAATTACATTAGAAGAACTGCATCGTTTTACCAACGATCCGGTTCGCATCGGAAACGTATTTTACTGGGATACCTTCCGTTTATTCCATGAATTAAAACAGGGCTTGAAAAAGGCAGCAGCGAAAAAACTTCCGATCCAGAGTCTTGCAATCGACACTTGGGGTGTTGACTACGGTTTATTAGATGCAGACGGCAACCTGATCGGAAATCCGATCAACTATCGTGATGACAGAACGATCGGTGTGATCGAAGCTTCTGATAAATTGGTTCCGCTGAGCGAACAGTATGCAAAAACAGGAATTCAGTTCATGAATTTCAATACTGTATATCAGATGCAGGCAGACCAGAAAATGAGACCGGAAATCCTCGAAAAAGCAAAAACACTGCTCTTTATGCCAGACTTATTTATCTATTTCCTGACAGGTAAAAAGATCTGCGAATACACTATCGCAAGTACCGGTCAGCTCTTAGATGCAAAAAAACGTGATTATGACTTTGAATATCTTGAAAAAATGGGTGTTCGTGCAGACCTGCTTCAGCCACTGACCATGCCGGGAACCATCGTTGGGGATCTTCTTCCGGAAATCGTAGAAGAAACAGGGCTTTCCGGAGTGAAAGTTATTGCAGTTGGTGAACATGATACTGCATCTGCATTCTGCGGCTGTCCGCTGGAAGATGAAAATGCAGCTGTATTAAGCTGTGGTACCTGGTCTTTACTTGGTATGGAAGTAGATGAACCGGTTCTGACAGAAGATGCATTCAAATACAACTATACAAACGAAGGTGGTGTGGAAGGCAAGATCCGTCTTTTAAAGAACATCAATGGTCTCTGGGTAATGCAGAACCTCAGAAGAAACTGGTGTGAATTTGAATATGAAGTAGGATTCCCGGATATTATCAAAGCTTCCAGAGAAGCTAAGAGACAGGATTTCATCATTGACCCGAACGATCCGAGATTCACAGCTCCTTACAATATGATGAAAGAAGTTATCGCTTATTGTGAAGAACATGGTCAGGGAACACCGGAAGGACTTGGAGAAATCGCCATGGCAATCTACAATGGTCTGACCCAGGAATACGGAAAAACTGTAAGAAATCTGGAAGTTATCTCCGGAAAAACAATTTCCTGCCTGAACATGGTAGGCGGCGGTATTCAGGATCAGCTCCTCTGTGAACTGACAGCAAATGCGATCCAGAAACCGGTTGTTGCAGGTCCGATCGAAGGCTCTGTACTTGGAAATGTTTTGATGCAGTTAAAAGCATTAGGACATATCAAAGACCGTATTGAAGGAAGAAAGATTGTAAAAGCTTCCTTTGAACAGAAAATTCATCAGCCAAACTAACAGAAACCGTAATTCACAATAGAAAGTGCGAAACGTCAGAAGGGAGAATCTTATGGCAGGATTTGAAAACACATTGAAAAAGTACCCATCGAAGCTTGATCCAAACGCAGTATTAAAGGTATATGAAGGCCATTTTGCAACAGTGCATTCTCATATCACAAAATACATAGACTTTGCGACCATCAAATCCAGAAGAAGCGAAGCGATGGCAGCAGCAAATATCCTCGGTGACAAATATGTAAATACAACCATCGTAGATACCATTCTCTGCATGGAAGGTACAGAAGTTATCGGCGCATATCTTGCAGACAAGCTGACGAGAAACGGAATCATGTCCATCAATGCTCATAAGACCATTTATGTCGTATCTCCTGAAATGGGAACCGGCGGACAGATGGTTTTCAGGGATAATAACGAATTTATGATCCGTGGAAAGAATGTCCTTTTACTGGTAGCATCTGCATCTACCGGCGGAACGATCTTCCAGAGTGCAGAGTGTATCGAATACTACGGCGGAACCATTGCCGGCATCAGTGCAATCTTCAGTGCGGTACCGAAGGTAGGACCATATGAAGTGAACTCCATCTTCACTGAAGAAGATGTACCGGGATACGGAAGTTATAAAATGAAGGATTGTCCTTGCTGTAAACAGAATCAGAAGCTGGATGCGATCGTAAACGCATACGGATATAGTAAAATTTAAAATTTCTTTATAGAAATGATGAAAAGCGGTGGCTTGAAAGAGCCACCGCTTTGTGTTATAGTTTTTAAAGAATGGACGGATAGGCCTAAATTTTAACAGCGGGAGTGAAGAACAATCATGAAATGGAATAAATATACATTAAAAACACGTACCGAAGCAGAGGATATCATTAGCAGTATGATGATGGATATCGGTGTGGAAGGAATCGAGATTGAGGACAAGGTGCCGTTGACAGAGCAGGATAAGGCACAGATGTTTGTGGATATCATGCCGATCGTCGGAGAAGATGATGGAGTTGCCTATATCAGCTTTTATCTGGAACCGGAAGTGGATCAGGAAGAAATGCTTGGAAAGGTGCGGGAAGGTTTGGCAGAAATTTCTGAATGGATGGATATCGGAGAAGCGACCATCACTGCATCAGAAACAGAAGATAAGGATTGGATCAACAACTGGAAGGAATATTTCCATCAGTTTTATGTGGACGACATTCTGATCAAACCGTCATGGGAAGAAGTAAAACCGGAGGATCGGGAAAAACTTCTGATCCAGATCGATCCGGGAACTGCTTTTGGTACCGGAATGCATGAGACAACCCAGCTTTGCATTCGTCAGATCAAAAAGTATGTAACACCGGAAACAAAGCTTTTAGATGTAGGCTGCGGCAGCGGAATCTTATCAATTGTTGCATTAAAGCTGGGGGCAGCTTCAGCGGTAGGTACGGATCTGGATCCATGTGCAATTACCGCAACAGAGGAAAACACACAGGTCAATGGAATTCCGAAGGAACAATTTGAAGTGATGATCGGAAATATCATTGATGACAAAGAAATCCAGGATAAAGTCGGCTATGAAAAATATGATATCGTTGTTGCAAATATTCTGGCAGATGTGCTGGTGCCTCTGACACCGGTAATCGTTAATCAGATGAAAACAGGAGGCCTTTACATTACCTCCGGTATCATTGATGATAAAGAAGAAACAGTTGTAAATGCAGTGAAGGCAGCAGGACTTGAAGTCTTAGAGGTAACTTATCAGGGAGAATGGGTTTCTGTAACTGCCAGAAAAAACGGGTAGGAAAATGAGTCATTTTTTTATAGATTCTTCGCAGGTAAGTGACGGACTTCTGACCATTGTGGGGGAAGACGTCAATCATATGAAAAATGTTCTTCGCATGAAAGCGGGGGAACATTTCTCTGCGGCAGACGAAAACGGCATGTGCTATGAATGTGCGGTAGAAAATTTGGAAAAGCATCAGGTAACTGCAAAAATCCTGGAAAAGAAGATGGGAGAGACAGAACTTTCTTCTAAAATCTATCTCTTTCAGGGGCTGCCAAAGTCCGACAAAATGGAACTGATCATTCAGAAGGCTGTGGAACTGGGGGCCTATGAGGTGATTCCGGTGGCGACCAAACGTGCCATCGTGAAGCTGGACGCAAAAAAAGAAGCCTCCAAACTGAAACGCTGGCAGAGCATCGCAGAAGGGGCTGCAAAACAGTCCGGAAGAATGCGGATTCCAAAGATTCAGGAAGTAAAAACCTACCGGGAAGCATTGGAAATGGCAAAATCCCTGGATGCCAATGTGATCCCTTATGAGTGTGCAGAAGGAATGAATGGCACACGAAAGATTTTTGAAGGAATCCGGCCGGGGATGAGTGTCGGAATCTTCATTGGTCCGGAAGGGGGCTGGGAGGAATCGGAAGTGGCGATGGCACAGGAGCTGGGAATCCAGCCGGTGACCTTGGGGCGCAGGATCCTTCGTACAGAAACAGCCGGGCTGACTACACTGTCGATTCTTATGTACTTATTAGAAGGGGAATAATATGCAGGCATATTTAGATAATTCAGCGACAACGGTTTGTGAACCGAAGGTTGTGGAAAAGATCGTGCAGATGTTAAGCACTGCTTACGGAAATCCTTCTGCAATGCATCACAAGGGCGTTGAGGCGGAAAATTATATCAAAGAGGCAAAAGAGATCATTGCGAAGACCTTGAAGGTACAGGAAAAAGAGCTGCTTTTTACTTCCGGAGGGACAGAGAGCAATAATCTGGCTATTATGGGGTGTGCAGCTGCCAATCATCGTATGGGCAGACACCTGATCACTACCAGGATCGAGCACCCGTCAGTAGGAAATGTTATGAAGCATATGGAAGAAGAAGGTTTTGAAGTGACCTATCTTCCGGTGGACGAAAACGGCATTGTAAAACTGGAAAAATTAAAACAGGCACTGCGGCCGGATACCATGCTGGTATCTGTCATGCATGTAAATAATGAGATTGGTGCGGTACAGCCGATTGAGGAGATTGCAAAGCTTGTAAAAGCAAACAATCCGGCAACCCTGTTCCATGTGGATGCGATCCAGAGCTATGGCAAATACCGGATTTACCCGAAAAAAATGGGAATCGATCTTCTTTCCGTCAGCGGACATAAGATCCATGGACCAAAGGGTGCAGGCTTCCTTTATTGTGACGCAAAGGTAAAGATCAAACCGATCATTTACGGCGGCGGTCAGCAAAGAGATCTTCGGTCCGGTACGGAAAATGTGCCGGGAATCGTTGGTCTTGGCGAAGCAGCAAAAGAAATCTACACAGATTTTGATGCGAAGATTGAACAGCTTTATGAGATCAAGGAGTATTTTGTACAGAAGGTACTGGATCTGGAAGGAACAAAGATCAATGGTCTGACGGGAAAAGAGTCAGCGCCTCATGTGGTCAGTGTCAGCTTTCCGGGAATCCGCAGCGAAGTACTGCTCCATTCCTTAGAGGACCGGGAAATCTATGCCTCTGCCGGAAGTGCATGTTCCTCAAATAAGCCGGCCGTCAGCGGAACTTTGCAGGCCATCGGTGCACCGAAGGAACATTTAGACAGCACCCTGCGCTTTAGTTTTAGCGTGCACACCACAAAAGAAGAAATTGATTATTGTATAGAAGTATTAGAGGGACTGCTCCCGATGCTCCGCCGTTATGCGAGACATTAGGAAAACAGACTAAACCTGAAGAAAAGAACGGAGAGAAAGAATGGAAAAAACAATGTTTCGTGCATTTTTGATCAAATACGGTGAGATCGCCATCAAAGGCAAGAACCGCTACATGTTTGAAGATGCCCTCGTAGAAAGTATGAGACATGCCCTGACAGAGGTTGAGGGTGAGTTTGAAGTAACAAAGGAAATGGGACGAATCTATGTATTTGTCCGCTCAGAATCCTATGATTATGATGAAACGATCACTGCATTAAAGAGAGTGTTCGGTATTGTAGGAATCTGCCCGGTTGTGATCGTTGAAGATACGGATTTTGAAAATGTATCCGCACAGGTGCTTAAATACATTGATGATGTTTATCCTGACAAAAACAAAACTTTCAAGGTAAATGCACGTCGTGCAAACAAAGGATATCCGATGGATTCTGTAGAGATCAATCTGGAAATGGGAGGAAGAATCCTGGACGCTTATCCGGAAATGAAGGTAGATGTCCATCATCCGCAGATCAATCTGGTCATCGAAGTAAGAAAACACGTTTACATTTATTCTGAGATCATTCCGGGACCTGGCGGAATGCCAATCGGTACCAACGGCAGAGCGATGCTTCTGTTATCCGGCGGAATCGACAGTCCGGTAGCGGGATATATGATCGCCAAACGAGGAGTCCGTATTGATGCAACTTATTTCCATGCACCACCATATACCAGCGAACGTGCAAAACAGAAGGTGGTTGATCTGGCGAAGAAGGTGGCAAAATATACAGGACCGATCCGTCTGAATATTGTAAACTTTACGGATATTCAGCTTTATATTTATGACCAGTGTCCGCACGAGGAACTGACGATCATTATGAGACGTTATATGATGAAAATTGCAGAAGATCTTGCAAAAGCCAACGGCAGCATGGCGTTGATCACAGGAGAGAGCATCGGACAGGTGGCAAGCCAGACTGTACAGAGTCTTGCGGCAACCAATGAAGTATGTACCCTTCCGGTATTCCGTCCGCTGATCGCATTTGACAAGGAAGATATCGTAACGATCGCCAAAAACATTGATACTTATGAAACTTCCATTTTACCGTACGAGGACTGCTGTACGATTTTCGTGGCAAAACATCCGGTAACAAAACCAAATATCAATATTATCAAACGTTCCGAAACACACCTGGAAGAAAAGATCGCACAGCTTTACAAAGAAGCGATGGAAAGTGTAGAGACGATTCTCGTAGATTAAAAGATAGAGTTCAGAAAACAAAAATGCGAGAAATACAGGGTATTTCTCGCATTTATCTTCTGAGTAATAAATTTTGCTGCGGGGGAGCAGCATTGAAAAACTTATTCAACAATATATGGTTTGATTACTTCCAGGATCGCATTCATGCTTTCATCAGCGTGAATATTTAAGTTGATCGGTTTGGAAAGATCCAGACTGAAGATTCCCATGATGGATTTTGCATCAATTACATATCTTCCTGAAACAAGGTCAAAATCATTGTCGAACTTGGAAATTTCGTTTACAAAAGATTTTACTTTATCAATAGAATTCAAAGAAATTTTAACAGTTTTCATTTTCATAGTCGGCCTCCTAAATGAGTTGAAATTTTACACATTTATATTAACATAATAGGGCCAAAAGTCAATAATGAAACTGGTGGAGGTTGGAAAAATATGGAAAAAAAAGTAGCATTGCACAACCTTGGCTGTAAGGTAAATGCTTATGAGACAGAAAGCATGCAGCAGATGTTGGAGCAGGCAGGTTACGAGATCGTTCCTTTTGCTCCGGGGGCTGATATTTATATCATCAATACCTGCAGTGTGACAAACATTGCAGATAGAAAATCAAGACAGATGCTTCACAAAGCAAAGAAAATGAACCCGGAGGCGGTAGTTGTGGCTGCCGGCTGCTATGTGGAGAGTGAAAAGCATTCCGGCGGCAAAGTGGACGATGCCATTGACATTGTCATCGGAAATAACTGTAAAAAGGATCTCATCGATATTCTGGAAGCCTATGAAGAAGGAAAACGCACAGAAGCGGTGATCGATATCAATCATACCAAGGAATACGAGGAGCTTCAGCTGAACAAAACAGCCGAGCACACAAGAGCCTATGTAAAGGTTCAGGACGGCTGCAATCAATTCTGCAGCTACTGCATTATTCCATATACCAGAGGCAGAGTAAGAAGCCGCAGACTTCAGGATGTTTATGAGGAAGTCAGTCGTCTTGCAAACGCAGGATATCAGGAAGTGGTGCTGACCGGAATCCATTTAAGCTCTTACGGCGTGGATCTGGAAGGAGAAACATTGCTCGAACTGATCGAACGGATTCATGAAATCGAAGGAATCCGAAGAATCCGTCTGGGATCTTTAGAACCGCGCATTATGACAGAAGAATTTGTCGCAGCCATTGCAAAGCTTCCAAAGCTTTGTCCTCATTTCCATCTGTCTTTACAGAGCGGCTGTAATGAAACTTTAAAGCGCATGAACCGCAAATATACAGCGGAGGAATATGCAGAGGTTTGTGAACGCCTGCGAAGACATTATGAGGATCCGGCACTGACTACAGATGTGATCGTGGGATTTGCGGGAGAAACAGAGGAAGAATTTGCCGAGTGCAGAGCATTTTTGGAAAAGATCAACTTTTTTGAAACACATATCTTTAAGTTTTCTATCAGAAAAGGTACCCGGGCCGCGAAAATGGAAAATCAGGTACCGGACCAGGTGAAAACAAAACGCAGCAATGAGCTTCTTGCATTAAATGAGAAAAATTCGGAAAACTATCTAGAAAAACATTTTGGAAAAGAACTGGAAGTTTTAATGGAAGAAGAACTGAATGTGGATGGAGAACGCTATTTTGTGGGACATACCAGAGAATATATCCGTGTAGCAATGAAAACAGAGGAAGATCTGACAAATCGTTTTGTGACGGTAAAAGCGAAAGGAATCTTAAAAGATCTGATCTTACTTGGAGAATCATGAAAGGCTAAAAAAATGGAACAGAGTCAGCAGTATCAGAAAATGACACAGACACCAGTAGGGAAATTGATCGCTACCTTATCTGTACCGACCATCATCAGTATGCTGGTCACTTCAATTTATAATATGGCGGATACATTTTTCGTATCCAGACTGGGAACCAGTGCTTCCGGAGCAGTAGGAATCGTTTTTTCCGTGATGGCGATCATTCAGGCCATCGGATTTACCTTCGGCATGGGAAGCGGAAGCTGGATTTCCCGACTTTTGGGAGCAAAAGAAGACGAAAAGGCAAAGGAAGTAGCGGCAACCGGATTTTACAGTGCGATTTTTTTGTGTATCATTTTGAGCATCGTCTGTGAATGGAAGCTGGACAATCTGATGAGACTTTTGGGAGCATCGGAAACGATCCTTCCTTATGCAAAGGACTATGCAGGTTATATTCTGTTTGCAGCGCCGGTTATGGCGTCCTCCTTTGTGCTGAATAATATTCTTCGTTCGGAAGGTCATGCAAAGTTTGCCATGATCGGAATTACTGCTGGCGGGATTTTAAATGTAATCCTGGATCCAATCTTTATTTTCACCTTTCAAATGGGGATTGGCGGGGCTGCGGCAGCAACGGCACTCAGCCAGTTGATCAGCTTTTTGATCCTGCTGTCCTATTTTGTGCTCCATAAAACGACTACCAGACTTGGAATCCACCGGATTGCAAAACACCCGAATGTTTATTTTCAGATTATTAAAAACGGCCTTCCGTCCTTTTCGAGACAGGGACTGGCCAGCATTGCGTCGATTCTGTTAAATACCCAGGCAGTACTATATGGAGATGCAGCTGTTGCAGCCATGGCAATCGTGGGAAAAATCTTTACGATGATCTTTTCGATCATGATCGGTTTCGGCCAGGGCTATCAGCCGGTGGTTGGGTTTAATTATGGTGCAAAGAAAACAGAGCGGGTAAAGGCGGCAATGAAATTTACTTTGAAGGTGGAGTTTATCGGTATGACGTTGATTGCGGCAGCAGCTTTTGCAGCAGCGCCGTATTTGATCAGGTTTTTTATTCCAAATGATCCGGAAGTGTTGGAAATAGGAACTATGGCACTGCAGGCACAGGCAGTCAGCATGCCGTTTCTTCCTGTGGGAAGTGTGGCAAATATGACGTTCCAGTCTATTGGAAAATCCTGGAGAGCGACAATCATGTCCGCAATGCGGCAGGGAATCTTTTTCCTTCCTTTGATCATTCTACTTCCGAAGCTTTTTGGAATCTGGGGAATTGCAACGACACAGGCGGTATCGGATGTACTTACAGCGGCAGCGTGCGCTCCGTTCCTGTTTGGATTTTATAAAAATCTTGCCAGGGAAAGGTCATCTGAAGATTAGAAAAGCTTGTATTTTATGTAAATCTGTATTATAGTAAAAGTAATTATTTAATGTGCGGGGAATGTCTTTTTTGACATTTTCGCAGCGGGGGCGGATGAAATGAGTACACTTCAGAACACACAGTGCTTTCAGGTTTCTGCAGAGCAGGAACTTCAGGTAGGCGACATTTTAAAAACAGTTTATCAGGCAATGACAGAGAAAGGCTACAATCCGGTGAACCAGATTGTCGGATATATTATGTCCGGAGATCCGACTTATATTACAAGTCACAAAGGGGCAAGAAGCCTGATTTCAAAGGTAGAGCGTGACGAATTGGTAGAAGAACTCTTAAAGGGGTACATTGAAACCTTAGAAAAATAGATTCAGGAGAGCAGTATGAGAATTATGGGCTTGGACTACGGCTCAAAGACCGTAGGAGTGGCCATTAGCGATCCTTTAGGCATTACAGCACAGGGAATTGAGATCATCAGACGGGAAAAAGAGACAAAGCTGCGTCAGACATTAGCACGTATTGAGGCTTTGATCAAGGAATATGAGGTAGAGATGATCGTACTTGGATTCCCGAAAAATATGAATAACACTATTGGAGACAGAGCTGAAAAATCGCTGGAATTTCAGGAAATGCTGAAAAAGCGGACAGGTCTGGATGTTGTGATGTGGGACGAGCGGCTGACAACAGTAGAAGCAAACCGCACGCTGATGGAAGGAAAAGTTAGACGAGAAGACAGAAGCAAATATGTAGATATGCTGGCAGCAGTTTATATCTTACAGGGTTATTTAGATTCAAGGAGTTTTAAACAGTAATGGAAAAGATCACATTTGTTCCTGACGATCAGGAAGAAGCAGTAGAATTTTATGTATTGGAAGAAACCCGTATCGGTGGGGTTGATTATATATTAGTTACAGATTCAGAAGAAGGAGACGCAGAATGCCTGATCTTAAAAGATTTGTCCCGGGCGGAGGATACGGAAGGCTTATATGTCATCGTAGAGGACGAAACAGAGCTTGACAGTGTATTCGGTGTTTTCGAACAGATGATGGAAGATGTAGACATCGAACGGTAATCTTTAGGCATCGTTTGCCTTTTTACAAGAGCGGAAAACATAAGAAAATTAGGAGGTAACAGTTGAAAAATATTAACAATTCAAAATTACGGATCATTCCTCTGGGCGGATTAGAAGCCATCGGAATGAATATTACTGCCTTTGAATTCGAAGACAGTATTGTTGTTGTGGACTGCGGTCTGTCATTCCCGACAGAAGATATGCTGGGAATCGATCTGGTAATTCCGGACGTCACATATTTAAAAGAAAATATTGATAAAGTAAAAGGTTTCGTGTTTACACACGGACATGAAGACCATATTGGTGCGATTCCGTATGTATTTAAGGAAGTAAATGCACCAATCTATGCCACAAAGCTTACCATGGGGCTGATCGACAGCAAATTAAAAGAGCATGGTATGACAAAGACCGTAAAACGTAAAGTGGTAAAACACGGACAGTCCATTAACCTGGGACAGTTCAGAATCGAATTTATCAAAACAAACCACAGTATTGAAGATGCATGTGCACTGGCAATTTATTCTCCGGCCGGAATTGTCATTCATACTGGTGACTTTAAGGTGGATTATACACCGGTATTCGGCGGTGCCATTGATCTGCAGCGTTTTGGAGAAATCGGCAAAAAGGGTGTTCTTGCGCTGATGTCTGACAGTACCAATGCAGAAAGAGAGGGATTTACCCATTCTGAAAAGAAGGTTGGAAGACGATTTGATGCAATCTTTGCAGAACATCCGCATCAGAGAATCATCGTTGCGACCTTTGCGTCAAATGTTGACCGTGTACAGCAGGTAATCAACTCTGCTTATAAGAGCGGCAGAAAAGTAGTGGTAGAGGGCCGCAGCATGGTTAATACCATTGCGATCGCTCAGGAACTGGGCTATATTTCCATTCCGGAAAATACGCTGATTGATATTGAACAGCTGAAAAATTATCCGGATGAAAAAACGGTTCTGATCACCACCGGCAGTCAGGGAGAAGCGATGGCTGCATTATCCCGTATGGCTTCCGGAACTCATCGTAAGGTTCATATCATGCCGGGAGATGTGGTTGTTATTTCAGCAACACCGATTCCGGGAAATGAAAAAGCCGTATCCAAGGTTATCAATGAATTATCCATTCGGGGTGCAGAGGTTGTGCGTCATGATACCCATGTGTCCGGTCATGCCTGCCAGGAAGAATTGAAACTGATCTATTCCCTGGTTCGTCCGAAGTATGCAATCCCGGTTCACGGGGAATACAGACACCTTCAGGCAAATGCCAGAATCGCAGAAGATCTGGGAATTGCGAAAGAAAACATTTTCCTGATGTCCTCCGGTGATGTGCTGGAGCTTGATGATGAACAGGCAAAAGTTGTAGATCATGTACAGAACGGAGCAATCTATGTAGATGGTCTTGGCGTAGGTGACGTCGGAAATATCGTAATCCGAGACAGACAGCATTTGTCAGAAGACGGTATTTTGATCGTTGTTTTGACATTGGAAAAATACAGCAATCAGATCCTTGCAGGACCGGATATCGTATCCCGAGGATTTGTGTATGTCAGAGAATCAGAATCTCTTATTGAGGAAGCAAAGATGGTAGTGGAAGAAGCGCTGGAAGGCTGCCTCTCTCGAGGAATCTCTGACTGGGGTAAATTAAAGAATGTGGCAAGAGATTCTTTAAATGATTACCTCTGGAAAAAGACAAAGAGAAGTCCAATGATTCTGCCGATCATTATGGAGGTTTAGGACTTCTGAAGGAGGAAACAATGACACCGCAGAAGGCATTGAGAAAAGTGGCATCAATCTGCTTTAAAGTGATCGTGTTTGTCATGATCGTGTTGGGAATCGTTTCTCTGGGACAGACTGCTTACCACTATACTCATGCAGTTTTTCGGAATCATGCACTGGAGGAAGCACCCGGCAGAAATGTAAGCATTCAGATCAACGAAGACGTCAGTACAAAGAAGCTGTCAGAGGTTTTGGAGAAAAACGGGCTGATCGAAGACGCCAAAGTATTTCAGATTCAGATGAAGCTGGCTGATTTTGAGGGGCCGGTGAAAAAAGGAATCTATGAATTAAACACTTCGATGAGTCCAAGTGAAATGCTGAAGATCTTGTCATCGAACGGGGACGAAACATGATTGTAGATGAAAGAATGGTTGCCTACATCAATTCTTTAGATGTAGGCAATAGTGCGTTAGTAAATGAAATAGAAGAAGAAGCGCTGGCAGCCTTTGTACCGATCATACGAAAGGAAATGCAGAATTTCCTGAAGGTGATCCTGGAAATCAAACGGCCGAAGGCGATTTTGGAGGTTGGAACGGCAGTCGGATTTTCCGCACTTTTGATGAGTGAACATGTGGACGAAGATTGTCATATTACGACCATTGAAAAATATGAGCCGCGAATTCCGATCGCTAAGGCGAATTTTCAAAGAGCCGGAAAGGAACATCAGATCACACTGCTGGAAGGTGATGCAACGGAGTTTTTGAAAACCCTGGAAGGTCCTTATGATTTTATATTTATGGATGCGGCAAAAGGACAGTATATCAATTTCCTGCCGGATATTTTGAGACTGCTCTCAAAAGGCGGGATTCTGCTTTCGGATAATGTACTTCAGGATGGAGACATTATTCAGTCCAGGTTTGCAGTTGAGCGAAGAAACCGTACCATTCACAGCAGAATGCGTGAGTATCTGTACACTCTGACGCATCATGAGCAGCTGACGACTTCTCTGCTGCCTTTGGGTGACGGAGTGACACTGAGTGTCAAAAAATAGGAGAAGATAATGAGAAAAACAGAGCTTTTGATACCTGCCAGCAGTCTGGAGGTTTTAAAGATTGCAGTAATGTTCGGTGCCGATGCCGTATATATCGGCGGTGAAGCTTTTGGACTTCGTGCAAAAGCAAAGAACTTTTCAAAAGAGGAAATGAAAGAAGGCATTGATTTTGCACATGAGCATGGTGTAAAGGTCTATGTTACTGCAAATATTCTGGCACACAATGATGATCTTGCAGGAGCCAGAGAATATTTTAAAGAATTGAAGGAAATGAAACCGGACGGTCTGATCATTGCAGATCCGGGAATGTTTACTCTCGCAAGAGAAATCTGCCCGGAAATTGATGCGCATATCAGTACTCAGGCAAACAATACCAACTATGAAACCTACCGTTTCTGGGAAAGACTGGGGGCCACCCGAGTGGTTTCAGCCAGAGAACTCTCGATCAAAGAGATCAAGGAGATCAGAGAGCACATCTCAGATAAGATGGAGATTGAAACTTTTGTACATGGTGCAATGTGCATTTCCTATTCCGGACGTTGCCTTTTGAGCAACTATTTTACCGGACGAGATGCAAATCAGGGCGCATGTACGCACCCATGCCGCTGGAAATATGCCGTTGTAGAAGAATCCCGTCCGGGAGAATATCTGCCGGTTTATGAAAATGAGCGGGGAACCTATATTTTTAACTCCAAGGATCTTTGCATGATCGAACACATTCCGGATCTGATCGATGCGGGAATCGACTCTTTGAAGATCGAAGGACGTATGAAAACAGCCCTTTATGTGGCGACAGTAGCGAGAACCTATCGTAAGGCATTGGACGATTATGCTGAATCTCCGGAAAAATATCAGGCAAATATGCCTTGGTATCTGGATCAGATTTCCAACTGTACTTACCGTCAGTTTACGACAGGATTTTTCTACGGAAAGCCGACGGAGGAAACCCAGATCTACGACAGCAATACCTATGTGAAGGAATATACCTACCTTGGAATCGTAGGAGAAAAGAATGAGCAGGGATTATACCGCACAGAGCAGAGAAACAAATTTTCTGTGGGAGAAATGATCGAGGTCATGAAACCGGACGGAAGAAACATTGAGGTGGCTGTCAAAGCAATCTATGATGAGGAAGGCAATCCGATGGAAAGCTGTCCGCATCCGAAACAGGTGATCTACATTGATCTCGGTATGGAACTGGATCAGTACGACATCTTGAGAAGAAAAGAAGATTAAATTTTAAATTTAGGAAAGGCACCTTGAGGGGAAGGGCTACATAAACTGTAGTAACTCTCCTTTGAGGTGCTTTTTTTGAAAACATTTCCTAAGCCATTATCGGCAGAAGAAGAAAAATACTATATGAAAAAAAGCCGGGAGGGAGATATGGCTGCCAGAGAGGTGCTTATTCTCCGAAATATGAGACTGGTAGCGCACATTGTCAAAAAATATCAAAGTCCCGAGTATGAACAGGAGGAACTGCTCTCCATAGGAACCATCGGCCTTATTAAGGCGATCGCTACAGTCGATGCGGAAAAGGGAAGACTTTCAACCTATGCGGCCAGATGCATTGAAAATGAACTGCTCATGTATCTAAGATCAAGAAAAAAGATTTCCAGAGAAGTTTCCTATTACGAACCTATAGGAAAGGATAAGGAAGGAAATGAGATTAGTCTGCTGGACGTGATGGAAAGTCAGGAACGCTCTGCCTTTGATGTGGTTTCCGAAAAGGAAAATGTGAGAAAAATCTATGAATTGCTGCCGGTTCTTTTGACGGAACGGGAAAGAGAGGTTGTGATCCTGCGGTACGGCCTTTACGGGGGAAAGGAATTTACCCAGAGAGAGGTGGCTGAACGTATGGGAATCTCCCGATCCTATATCAGCCGCATAGAAAAAAGTGCGATCGAGAAACTTAGAAGTTGTTTTTAAAGAAGATATCTGTTACAATCAAATTGTCCAAAATCTATTCTGACAGTTCTGTCAGAAAACTCCACGAAAAAGATAAAGAAAAATGAAAAGAGGAATAGGATGTTTAGCAGTGTTTTGTCTGCAGATGTCAGAGGAATTTCCGGGGTTCCTATTTTTGTGGAAACAGATGTTTCCGATGGAATGCCTGGGATTACCATGGTTGGTTATCTGACATCTGCGGTAAAAGAATCCGCAGACAGAGTGCGCACCGCACTGAAAAATGCCGGTGTTTCGATTCCACCAAAGAAGATCACCATTAACCTGTCTCCGGCAGATACCAAAAAGGAAGGAACCGGGTTTGATCTGGCCATTGCTGTCTCTCTGATGTGCAGTTTAGGTATGTTTCCGGCATCGTCAGTGGAACACATTCTGTTTTTAGGAGAACTGGGATTAGACGGCACCGTCAAAAAAATCCGGGGAATTCTTCCTATGGCAGAGCTGGCAAAATCCATGGGCTGTAAAATCTGCATTCTTCCGAAAGAAAATGAAGCGGAAGGTAATATTATAGAAGGAATTACCTGTGTGGGGGTAAGAAACCTGAAAGAAGTGCAGATGCGGATCCTGACGGGAGACTTTCAGCTCTCAGAACCATGGGAGGTAAATGCTTCTGAGAAAGAATCGGAGGAACTGGATTTTTCCCAGATCCGGGGACAGGAAGGGGTCAAGCAGGCAGCAAAGATCGCAGCCGCAGGAATGCTCAATCTTTTGATGATTGGTCCGCCGGGCTCAGGAAAAACCATGATCGCAAGGAGGATTCCAACGATTTTACCACCCATGTCCAGAGAGGAAAGCCTGGAGGTGACAAAAATTTACAGTGTGTGCGGACTTTTGGAGGAAGGCCGCGGGTTAATGAGAGAGAGACCTTTTCGGGCACCTCATCATACGATTTCGGCTGCAGCCATGGTGGGAGGCGGTCGAAAACCATTGCCGGGGGAACTTTCACTAAGCAGCCATGGGTGTCTATTTTTGGACGAAATTACGGAGGTGCCTCGTAATGTATTGGAAAGCTTACGTCAGCCATTAGAAGATAAGGTTGTACAGATATCAAGAGTCAGTGGAAATGATCTTTTTCCGGCCAACACCATGCTGATTGCAGCCATGAATCCCTGCAGGTGCGGCTACTACCCGGATATGAACAAATGCCACTGCAGCACCAGTGATATTTATCGTTATCTGAAAAAGATCAGTATGCCTTTTATCGACCGCATGGATCTGTGTGTAGAAGCACCGAAAGTAGCATTTGAGGAGTTGACCGGGAAAGACAAAGGGGAATCCTCTGCAAAGATCCGGGAAGCGGTGCTCTGTGCCCATCAGATACAGGCAGAACGGTATCAGGGGACAGGCTTTCGTTTTAATGCTGACGTAAAAGGTGCAGCGGCGGAGGAATATTTTCGTGTGGGAGAAGGGCAGAAACAGCTTTTGGAAGAAGCTTTTGAACGGCTCAACCTGACGGCGCGCTCCTATCATAAGATCTTAAAGGTTGCCAGAACCATTGCAGATCTGGAGGAAAGTAAGGACATTACGGAGCATCATATTTTGCAGGCGGTCTGCTATCGAAATGTAGATCGTAAGTTTTGGGCAGTATAAAATGGAAAATCATAATAATAAAGCTTTGCCGGAGGGCATACGTTATATCAGCAGGGAGGAATCTGAATTTCCGGCAAAATTAAAAGAGCTTTCGGATTGCCCGAAAGGAATCTATGTCCGGGGGGAACTTCCGGACCCGACAAAGAAAACAGTGGCCATTGTGGGCGCCCGTATGTGCAGTGCTTATGGCAGAGCCGCAGCCTCCTATTTTGCGAGGGTGCTGGCCGCAAACGGGATACAGATCATCAGCGGTCTGGCTCTGGGGATTGACGGGGCAGCCCATGAAGGTGCTTTGATGGCGAATGGAAAAACTTTTGCAGTTATGGCCGGCGGGTGTGACAGATGTTATCCCAGAGCCCATGTGGAACTGTATGAAAAAATGCGCAGGCAGGGCGGGATTCTTTCAGAAGAACCCTGCGGCTATCCGCCCTTGCCAAGGCTTTTTCCTAAAAGGAACCGGATTATCAGCATTTTGTCGGATCTGGTACTGATCGTAGAGGCCAGGGAAAAAAGCGGTTCCCTGATCACAGCAGATTTTGCGGCAGAGCAGGGACGTGACATTCTGGCAGTGCCGGGACGTTTGGAGGATGAACTGAGCAAAGGGTGCAATGAACTGATTTTTCAAGGTGCCGGGATTGCGCTTTCACCGGAAAGAGTGTTAGAAATCATTGGGGAAATGCCAGAAAAATCTGACAATTTGCAGGAACAAAGACAAAATGTCCTTGCAAGGGAAGAAAATATGGTGTATAGTTGTCTGAGTTTCCAACCCAAAAGCCTGGAAAATCTGTGCATTGATACAAAGCTTCCGGTTTCCTGTGTGGCTGAGTCGATCATGCTTCTGCAGCTGAAAGGGTTGGCGAAAGAAATAGGACGAAATCGTTATGTGAAGGTGAAATAAGCGCCAAACGCAGACTGTTTCAGAGGTGGAAAATTCATGGCAAAATATTTAGTGATCGTAGAATCACCAGCAAAAGTTCATACTATTAAGAAATTTTTAGGTTCCAATTATGAGGTAATGGCCTCCAACGGACATGTAAGGGATTTGCCGAAAAGTCAGATGGGAATCGGTCCGGAAAATGATTTTGAACCAAAGTATATTACCATTCGTGGGAAAGGGGAAATTCTGGCAAAACTTCGTAAAGAAGCGAAAAAGGCTGAGAAGATCTATCTGGCGACGGACCCCGACCGTGAGGGAGAAGCAATTTCCTGGCATTTGTCTCAGGCACTGAATCAGGATCCGAAGAAAATGTACCGGATCACTTTCAATGAAATTACAAAACAGGCAGTAAAAAATTCCATCAAGCAGGCTAGAGAGATTGATATGAACCTGGTTGATGCACAGCAGACCAGAAGAATCCTGGACCGTATGGTAGGATACCGTATCAGTCCGGTTCTCTGGACAAAGATCAAAAGAGGCTTAAGTGCTGGTCGAGTACAGTCAGCAGCCCTTCGTCTGATCGCAGACCGTGAAGAAGAAATTGCAGCATTTGTACCGGAAGAATACTGGACTTTGGATGTTCAGCTGAAAAACGGTGAGAGTAAAAAGCCGCTGCTGGCGAAATTTTATGGTACTGAAAAAGAAAAAATAGAGATTACCAGTGAAGAACAGATGCAGAAGATTCAAGGGGAGCTTCTTCAGGCGGTATATCAGGTTGCAGAGATCAAAAAGGGAGAGCGTACTAAAAAGGCACCCCTTCCGTTTACCACCAGTACACTTCAGCAGGAAGCTTCCAAGGCGTTGAATTTCTCGACACAGAAGACCATGCGCCTTGCACAGCAGCTTTATGAAGGAGTAGAGATCAAAGGTCAGGGAACCGTAGGTCTCATCACTTATCTCCGTACCGATTCTACCCGTGTGTCCGATGAAGCAGAAGCAATGGCAAAAGCGTTCATTGAGGAAAATTACGGAGAAGCTTATCTTGCAGCAGGAACAGCCGGAAATAAAGAGAAAAAAAGGATTCAGGACGCACATGAAGCAATCCGTCCAACAGATCTTAATCGTATGCCGGCAGTTGTGAAGGAATCCTTGAGCAGAGATCAGTTCCGTCTGTATCAGTTAATATGGAAGCGGTTCGCTGCAAGCCGTATGAGTGCGGCAAAATATGAGACAACTTCAGTAAAAATCCTGGCCAACGGATATCGTTTCCAGGTTTCAGATTCTAAGCTGGCTTTTGACGGCTTTTTATCAGTATATACAGAAGCAGACGGAGAAGAAATCGAAAAAGCAAATGTGAAGGCGCTGGAAGTTGGCTCCAAGCTGGATTTTCTTGCCTTTGACGGAAAACAGCACTTTACCCAGCCGCCGGCACATTTTACAGAAGCAGCCCTGGTAAAGACCCTGGAAGAACTGGGCATTGGACGTCCAAGTACCTATGCACCGACGATCACAACTATTATTGCAAGACGTTATGTGGCAAAGGAAGGCAAAAATCTCTATATCACAGAGTTGGGAGAAATCGTCAACGACATGCTGATCCGCGCTTTCCCAAGCATTGTAAATACAGAGTTTACAGCCAATGTGGAAGGACTTCTGGACTATATTGCAGAAGGCACCATGCAGTGGAAGACTGTAGTCCGTAATTTCTATCCGGATTTGGAGGAAGCTGTAGCAAATGCGGAAAAGGAACTGGAGCATGTAAAGATCGCAGACGAGGAAACCGATGTAATCTGTGAAGAATGCGGCCGCAACATGGTCATCAAATATGGTCCTCATGGAAAATTCCTGGCATGCCCGGGATTTCCGGAATGCAGAAATACAAAGCCGTATCTGGAAAAGATTGGTGTGGCCTGTCCGAAGTGCGGAAAAGACATTGTTGTCCGCAAATCTAAAAAGGGCAGAAGATACTATGGCTGTGAGGATAATCCGGAATGTGATTATATGACATGGCAGAAGCCAAAAGCTGCAGATGCAGCAGGAGAATAAAAATGAGTATTCAGCTGTTAGATAAAACGAGAAAACTGAACAGGCTTTTAAAAAATGCAGAAAGCTCTGAAATTAGCTTTAGTGAGATCAGTAAAGTATTAAAAGAAATGCTCCGCTCCAATGTACTGGTGCTGAGCAAAAAAGGAAAGATTCTTGGAATCAGCCATGAAGATTCCATGGAACGGATCGGAGAACTTCTGGGAGAATCCAGAGGCACGAGAATTGATGCCAGCTTAAATGAGCGTCTTTTGGCAGTGCTCTCAACGAGAGAAAACGTATATCTGCAGACCTTGGGATTTTCCAGTAAGACAAAGGATTATCATGGAATGATCGTTCCGATCGACATTGCAGGAGAACGTCTTGGAACCTTGTTTATGTACCGTCCTGAGGCAATCTATGATATCGAAGATATCATTTTGTGCGAATATGGTGCGACAGTGATTGGTATGGAAATGATGCGTGCAGAAAATGATGAAAATGCAGAAGAAAGCCGTAAGCAGCATGTAGTGCAGTCGGCATTAAGTACCTTATCCGGTTCTGAATTAAAGGCAATGCAGCATGTATTTCAGGAACTTCAGGGAAATGACGGAATCCTGGTGGCAAGTAAGATTGCCGAACAGGCCGGAATTACCCGTTCGATCATTGTTACGGGCTTGAAAAAGCTGGAAAGTGCCGGTGTGATCGAATCCAAAAGTGCGGGTATGAAAGGGACAAAGGTCCGCATCTGCAACGAAATGCTGCTGGAAGAATTGGAAAACCGGTAAATCTTAAAAAATTGTAAAATTGTTTTTCAGGCATTGACATTCTAAAGGAAAACGATTACTATAGGTTTTAGTGATTAGCACTCGTGAAAAATGAGTGCTAATAATACGAGGGAAAAGCTTAGAATCTTTAGAAGGAGGCGTCATCATGAAATTAATCCCATTAGGTGACAAAGTTGTATTAAAACA
>CAZOJX010000010.1:0-27249 GCA_964580255.1 uncultured Lachnoclostridium sp.
CGGAAGCTGTCAAAAGAGCATGAAGAAGAACTGAAGATTCTGGGCAGAAATTTAAAGAAGCTGGGATATATCAGTGAGGTGAAATCTCTGATCTCCGAGCTGATCCAGTACCAGGTGACGCCGGAAATGCTGGAGGAAATGATCAAAAAAGCAGGAAACCGGGAACTGCTGTCCGGAAAATTAAAAGATGTGCAGGTGTTGTACCAGGCTTTTTTAGATTATATGGGAAAAGATTATATGACCTCAGACCAGGTACTGCAGGTATTAAAGGAGGTTCTGCCACGTTCCAAAAAATTGAAGGGTGCAGTGATCGTTTTGGACGGATTTACGGCATTTAACCCGGTACAGCTGGAGCTGGTACGGGAGTTAATGAAGACTGCAGGGAAGGTTTATCTGACTGTTACCATTGACTATAGAGAAGAACCCTACAGTGTTCTGAATAAAACGGACCTTTTTTATCTGAGCAAAAAGCTGATCCAGAGCGTGACAAAAGCTGCCGGAGACGGAGGAATCGTCATAGACTCGCCCGTTGTACTGAGCGGAAGTACACCTCATCGTTTTGGAGAGAGGGAAGATCTGCTGTTTTTGGAGCAGCATTTGTTCCGGGGAGGAAAAGCGGTTTACGGGGATTTTCCGGAGCATCTTCGAATCCGGGAATATCGAACAGCCATGGAGGAAATTACGGATACGGCGGTACAGATCCGCAGACTGGTGCGTACGAAAAAGTATCGTTATGGTGAAATCGCAGTTGTTTTAGGAACCATGGAATATCAGGAGCATGTGAACCGGATTTTTACAAGATTTGGGATTCCGGCGTTCATTGACGAAAAGAGAAATGCACTGTCCCACCCGTTTGTGGAATTTTTACGGGCTTTTTTGAAAATGGCAGAGGAAAACTTCTCTTATGAAACGGTCTTTCGCTATCTGAGAAGCGGATTTTCCGGAATTACGACGGAAGAAGTTGATATTCTGGAAAACTATTGTCTGGCATTGGGAATCCGGGGATTTCAGAAGTATTCAGAAAAATGGATCCGTTTTTCCAAACAGATGACAGATCAGGAACTTACGAGGGTGAATGAGATCCGGGAACGGTTTTACGAGAGCGTAAAAGAAGCGACCGTCATCTTAAAGAATAAAAAAGCAACCATTACAGAAAAGTGTACGGCACTGTATAAATTTCTGGAAGGTGTGAAGGCAGAGCAGCAGCTGGCAGAAAAGGAAGCACGTTTTCTGGAAGCAGGCGATGGGGCGCAGGCGAAAGAATACCATCAGATCTTCCGGGTGATCATGGAGCTTTTGGAGAAATATGTAGAGCTTTTAGGGGAAGAACAGATTTCTCTGGAGGAATTTTCGGAGCTTTTAGATGCCGGTTTTTCAGAGGTAAAGATCGGAATCATTCCGCCGGGAAGCGACAGAGTGATGGTCGGAGATATGGAGAGAACCCGATTAAAAGATGTGAAGGCTGTTTTTCTTCTGGGCGTTAATGAAGGAAATATCCCGAAAAATTTAAGCGGCGGTGGCATTTTATCTCAGATGGAACGGGAATATTTAGAGGAACTGGAGGCTGGTCTGGCTCCAACAGCCAAGGAACAGGTTTATTTGCAGAAATTCTACATTTATTATGTACTTTCTAAGGCTTCGGAGCAGCTTTGCCTGTCCTACGCAGCCACAGATCTTCATGGCGCAGCCCTTCGGCCGTCCTATTTAAAAGAAGTATTGGAAAAAATGTATCCGCAGCTGAGCATAGAATCCGGAAATGGGGAAGGTCTGGAGCAGCTGGAGCTGGAAGTGCAGGGGCTGGACTATTTGACGGATCGGCTGCGGGAGGAAGAAAAAGAGAACAGCGAGCTTCGACAGTTAATGGCATGGTATGAGCAGTCACCAAGATTTCAGGAGCATTTTGAAAAGCTTTGGAAGCAGCTGTTTCAGGAAACGGCCCAAAGCAGTATCGGGGCGGCAGTGGCAAAGGCGGTTTATGGAGAAAGCACTGCCTATAGTGTTACAAGACTGGAGCGCTATGCAGCCTGTGCCTATGCACATTTTCTTCAATACGGCTTACGGTTGAAAGAACGAGAAGTCTATGAGTTTGCAGCAGTGGATATGGGAAACCTCCTTCACAGTGCGGTAGAGCTGTTTGCAAGAAAGGTTGAAAAAGGGGCTTATGACTGGTTTACCATTGAAGAAGGGGAGCGGGAACGTCTCGCAGAGGAATGTGTCGAAGAAGTGATCACAGACTATCGAAATACCCTTCTGTTTGATAATGCCAGAAATGAATATATGATCGCTCGCATGCATCGTCTCGTAAAACGGGCAGTCTGGGCAATGACAGAGCAGATCAAAAAAGGAGCGTTTGTACCGGAAAAGCTGGAAGCTCCATTTTATGTAAAAGAAGGCGGGATTACACTGCAGGGACGAATTGACCGTATCGATACCTATGAAAAGGAAGATCAGGTTTACGTCAGGGTCATGGACTATAAAAGCGGGGCAGCCTCTTTTGATCTGACAGCTCTTTATAATGGCTTACAGATGCAGCTGGCAGTTTATCTGAATGCGGCAGTTGCTCTGGAGAAAAAGGATCACGAGGGAAAAACGGTAGTTCCGGCGGGGCTTTTCTATTTTCCGATGAAGGATCCGATGATCAGCGGAGAAGGAAGAATGTCAGAGGAAGAAATCCAAAAGGCCATGTTTCAGGAATTTTCTCTGGACGGAATCTGTAATGCGGATTCAGAGATCATTCATTCGATGGATCGGGAATGCGACAGCAGATCACAGATCCTGCCGGTAAGCTTTAACAAAGACGGAAGTCTTTCCAAAACCTCTAAGGCGGTTTCCACAGCGCAGTTTGAGCAGCTGGAGGAATTTGTGCGGCAGAAAACCGCAAGCCTCGGAGCGGAGATCATGGAAGGAAAGATTCCGGTCAATCCATACGAAGCAGGTCAGAAAACAGCCTGTGATTACTGCAGCTACCGGGGAATCTGCGGATTTTCCCCGAAGGAAGCTTCATTTAGAAAACTGGAGAAATTTCAATGGGAGTAATGTGGACGGAAGACCAGAAAAAGGTCATTGATTTAAGAAACAGAAATATTTTGGTGTCTGCGGCAGCAGGCAGCGGAAAAACGGCAGTGCTGGTAGAGCGTATCATGGAACTGGTCTGTGATGAGGAACATCCGGTGGACGTAGACCGTCTTCTGGTCGTTACCTTCACAAAAGCGGCAGCGGCAGAAATGAAAGAACGTGTAGGAACTGCGATCCGGAAGCGTCTGGAGGAACAGCCGAACAATGGATATCTGCAGAAGCAGGAAACGCTGGTTTCCCATGCACAGATCACGACCATTGACAGCTTTTGTTCCTATATTTTAAGGAACCATTTCGGGGAGATCGATCTGGATCCGGCATTTCGGGTTGCCGATGAAGGGGAATTAAAACTTTTGAAAAAGGATTTGGCAAAGGAAATCCTGGAGGAAGCTTATGGCGAAGGAAGTCCGGAATTTCTTCATTTTGTGGAATGTTATGCTTCCGGGAAAAATGATGCGGTGCTGGAAGATCTGATTCTGAAGCTTTATGAATTTTCCACCAGTGATCCATTCCCGGAGGAATGGCTGGAGCAACAGCTGGCAAAGGAGAATTCTTACGAGGAGGAAGCGATCCTCTCTCATGGGAGAAAATTACTGGAAAGTCTTTTGAAGGAAAATGATCAGGCAATTCGGCTTTGCAGGAGTATTTGCGGTCCGATCCTTTATGAAGATGCCTTGCAGCAGGATCGTCTTTTGCTGGAACATTGTTTGTCAGCGGAATCCTACGAGGGTCTGTCAAAAGCGATCCGGGAGCGCAGCTTTCAGGCACTGTCCCGAAAAAAGATGCCGCCGGATACGGAGGAAGAAAAAAAAGAAATTGTAAAAGCGGTCAGAAACCGTATGAAAAAGACGCTGGAAAGTCTGGAAAAACAGTTTTTTTATCTGCCGGAAGAAGTGCTTTTGGAGGCAGAAAAGATGGCACAGCCTGCAAAGCAGGAACTGATCCGGCTGACTTTGGAATTTTCCCGCCGGTTTGCGGAAAAAAAGCGTAAAAAAAATATTGTGGATTTCTCCGATATGGAGCATCTGGCATTGAAGATCCTTGTGAAAAAGGAAAGTGAGGTCTATGTACCAAGCGACATTGCATTAGGGTACGGAGAATATTTTGCGGAGATCATGATCGATGAATATCAGGACAGCAACCTGGTGCAGGAACTGATTTTACGCAGCATTTCCAAAGAAGCCCTGGGCGGAAATAATCTGTTCATGGTAGGTGATGTAAAGCAGAGTATTTATCGTTTTCGTCAGGCACGACCGGAGCTTTTTATGGAAAAGCAGGAAAACTATACTTTGGAAGAAAGTACTTCCCAGAGAGTGAATCTGTCGAAAAATTTCCGAAGCAGAAAAGAAGTGCTGGATACGGTCAATTTTCTGTTTGAGAGACTGATGCATAAGGATTTGGGAAATATTCCTTATGATGAGGAAGCAGCACTTTATCTGGGAGCTTCCATGCCGGAACCGGAAAAGCAAAGTGATGTGCAGGCAGAATTACTGCTGTTTGATCTTCCGGAGGAAGAAGCGGAGGAAACGCTTGATAAAGTGGAAATGGAAGCGTCCATGGTGGCGGAAAAAATCCTGGAAATGCTTGCCATGGCAAAAGTGACAGACAAAAAGACCGGACAGCTGCGGCCGGCAGTTCCGGGGGATATGGTCATCTTGCTCCGTACCATGAGCGGTTGGAGTGATACCTTTTCCAATGTGTTGGGATCCTACGGGATCGCAACGGTTACCGGATCTTCTACGGGATATTTTTCTGCACTGGAAATTCAGACAATGCTGAATCTGCTGCGGATCCTGGACAATCAAAAGCAGGATATTCCGCTGAGTGCAGTACTGCATTCGACCATTGGAAATCTTGATTCGGAAGAAATGGCGAAAATCCGGGGAGCATATCCTGAATGTCCTTATCATGAGGCCTGTGTGAAATACAGGACAGAAGGGAAGGACACTGTATTAAAGGAAAAATTGAACCGATTCTGGCAGCTGATAGAGGAACTTCGGGAAAAAGCGGAATACCTTCCGATTCATAAGCTTTTATGGGAAATCTATGACAAAACAGCTTATGATCAGATCGTCAGAATGCAGCCAAATGGGGCGGTGCGTGCGGAAAATCTGCAAATGCTGGTGCAGAAGGCACTGGATTATGAGGCTACCAGCTATCGGGGACTGTTTAATTTTGTAAGATATATTGAAAATCTGCAGAAATATGAGGTGGATTACGGCATTGCAGAAAGCAGTGCCGGCAATGAAAATGCGGTTCGGATCATGAGTATTCATAAGAGTAAGGGATTAGAATTTCCGATCGTGTTTGTGTCCGGCCTCAGTAAAAAATTTAACAAGCAGGATACCAAGGAACGGATCGTGCTGCATCCCCAGCTGGGCATTGGAACAGATGCCATTGATCCGGAAAAAAGGATAAAGCTTTCTACGCTGTCCAAAAAGGTGATCCAAAAACAGATCGAATTGGAAAGTCTTGGGGAGGAACTTCGGGTACTTTATGTGGCACTGACCAGACCGAAGGAAAAGCTGGTAATGACCGGAAGCCTGAAAAATGCGAAGGAAGCGATTAAAAAGCTGTCTGAGGAAAAGGCATTCTGTTCCAGAGGACATTATGAGAGTCTGTGCGGAGGAAGCAGCTTTTTGGATTGGATCCTGGAAGTTTCTGTCGGCGACCAGCCAACCTTTGAGATCCATACGGTAACTTTGGAAACACTGGTAGAGAAGCGAACCCTTCAGACTGTGAAGGAAGCCTTCGATTACGGAGCCTTCCGTGAGAGAAAGGCAGAGATTCCGGAAACTTTGAAGGAGCGGTTTTCTTATACTTATCCATATGAAGAACAGAAAAATATTCCGGGAAAGGTGTCTGTCTCAGAACTGAAAATGGCAGCGATGGAGGAAGATGTCCTGGAAATGTTTGAAGAACCGCAGATCGTACCGTATATTCCGGCATTTTTGCGGGAGGAACGCAAACAAAGCGGAGCTTTGCGGGGAACTGCTTATCACCGGGTATTAGAATGTATCGATCTTTCCGGAATCCGTCATTCTGCACAGGTAGAGGAACGGATTCGTAAGCTTGTAGAAGAAGGTAAAATGGAGCAGACGATGGCAGAGTCGGTTCGGCCGTACGATATTTATCTGTTCTGCCAAAGTGATCTCTGCAAAAGAGTTTTGGAGGCAGAGAAGAAGGGCATACTGTACAGAGAACAGCCATTTGTCATTGCAAAAGAAGCAAAAGAGGTTCTGGAAGATACGAACAGCAGTCAGGAGGTTCTGATCCAGGGAATCATCGATGCCTATTTTGAGGAAGCAGACGAAATCGTTTTGATCGATTATAAAACAGATCATGTGAGCAATGAACAGGAGCTGATAAAACGTTATCAAAAACAGCTGCAGCTTTATGCAGAAAGCCTGGAGCAAATGACCGGAAAGAAGGTAAAGGAACAGATCATTTATTCCTTCTGTCTGGGAAAAGAAATCTTCATAAAACATTAAGATTTTTTTGGTTGCAGTGTGTTCCCTGATTCTATATAATTTTCATGGTAAAAAAGTATTTATAGAAGGTTTCGATATGGTATTTAGCAGTTTTGTGTTTTTATTTCAGTTTTTGCCGGTCTTTTTACTGGTGTATTTTATAAGTCCGCAGAGATTGAAAAATCTGGTGATCCTTCTTGGCAGTCTGCTGTTTTACTTTTATGGAGTCAAAGAGCAGCCGGCATATTTTTTTCTGATTCTGTGCTCAATCCTGGTAAATTATGTTGCGGCAAATTTCATGGACCGGACAGAGAAAAAATCGGTGCAAAGATGCTGGCTGTTTGTGGGAATGCTTTACAATATTGGAAGTCTCTTTGTATTCAAATATGCAGATTTCCTGTTTCAGACGGTCAACACCCTTTTGCAGGCAGCAAAGAGCGGTGTGTCGATCCCGTATCTGAAACTGATCCTTCCGGTGGGAATCAGTTTTTACACCTTTCAGATCAGTTCCTATCTGATCGATGTATATCGGAAAAAGTTTCCTGCAGAGAGATCGATCATTACTTTAGGAACATATCTCTGTCTGTTTCCCCAGCTGATCGCCGGACCGATCGTGACTTATTCAGAAGTGCGGGCGCAGTTAAAACAAAGAGAACATCGGCTGGCCTATGTGGAGGAAGGATTATCTTCTTTTACCATTGGTCTGGCATTAAAGGTTCTGATCGCCAACCGGGTCGGTGCTGTCTGGACACAGGCTGCGGCCATCGGATATGAAAGTATTTCCACACCCATGGCATGGCTGGCACTGATCGCCTATTCCTTACAGATTTATTTTGATTTTTACGGATATTCTCTGATGGCAAAAGGACTCGGTAAAGTGATGGGATTTGATTTTCCGGACAATTTCCGAAATCCTTATCTTTCCAAAACGGTTTCCGAATTTTGGAGAAGATGGCACATCACTCTGGGAAGCTGGTTTCGGGAATATGTCTACATTCCCCTGGGAGGAAACCGAAGCCACCAATATCGAAACCTTTTGATCGTCTGGCTGCTGACCGGACTATGGCATGGAGCAAATTGGAACTTTATCCTTTGGGGAATGCTCAGTTTCCTTTTGATCGTTCTGGAAAAGAAATTTTTCGGGGAGAGACTGGAGAAAACGGCGGTTTTCGGGCATCTTTATATGATCGGTTTCATTCTGATCTCATGGCTTTTGTTTGGGATTTCAGATCTTTCGGAAATTGGAATTTATGTAACAAAGCTTTTTCCATTTTTGTATCATGGAGGAACCATCGTTTATCGGGCAGATTATGTGAGCCATCTGTACCAGTGTGCCCTTCCGCTGCTGGGAGGACTTTTCTGCTGTACAGGAATTCCTCGGAAATTCTATGAGAAAAACAAAGGCAGTCTTTGGGTGGCCTTGGGTCTGGTGATCCTTTTCTGGGCATGTGTACACAGCATGTATCTGGGTCTGGACGATCCGTTTTTATATTATCAGTTTTAGGGGATGAGAAAATGTCGATCAGGCAAATGATAAGAAAATATCCGTATCTGATCCTGCTGACTTTGAGCTTTCTCGTTGTTGGAGTCGCAGACGTTAAGGGATTTTTCCCGGAAAAGGTACAGGAAATGCCGATAGATCAGGAACTGCCAGAGGAAGAATCACAGGAGAACGCTTTGCCGGCCTCTCCGGAAGAAGCTGTCGAAACAGAAAAACCGGAGGAATCGGAGGAAACTGTAAAAGAGCCGAAGATCTATACGGCAGACAGAAGCTATTTTAAAGATGCATTGTTTGTGGGGGATTCCAGAACAGTAGGCCTTTACCAGTACGGAGATCTTGGAGAAGCGACCGTTCTGGCGGACACCGGAATGAGTGTTTACAAGCTTTTGAAAAAGGAATTTCCGCTATCCGATGGAACAAAAATGACCTTTGAAGAACTTTTGGCCAAGCGTCAGTTTCAAAAGATCTATCTGATGCTTGGAATTAATGAGCTGGGATATGATTTTGGGCAGACCGTTTCCAAATACAGAGGAATTGTGGAAATGATCGAGAGTTATCAGCCGGAGGCGGTGATCTTTATCGAGGCAAATCTTCACATTACGGAAAAGAAGTCTGCCGGGGCTGAGATCTATAACAACGAAAATATTAACCGGTTTAATGAAGCCACAAAAGAGATTGCAGAGGAAAAAGGGCTTTTTTATCTGGACGTAAATCCCATTTTTGATGATGAAAATGGCAGTCTGTCGACGGAATATACTGTCGATGAATCCCATGTGCTGGGAAAATATTACAAAGACTGGGTAGACTGGATCTTAAGCAATGCGGTGGAGATTTTACCGGCGGAACAGGCGTCAGAGTAAGGGAGAATTGTTTTGTTTGCTCTTGTATTGTGTCTGATTTTGTTGTATTATAAAAATAGTGTAAATAGAAACAAAACAATCAGATATAGGAGGACGAATGATGGAATTTACGTTACCGTCCAATGAAGGAAAAATGAGGATCGTACAGGAATTGGTACCTGGAAAACAGGTTACTCTGGCACATATCATTGCCAGCCCTGATGAGATCGTATACAAAAAACTTGGATTAAATCCGGCACTGGATTATTCAAAAGCAGCGATTGGAATCTTAAGCATGAGCCCTGCGGAGATTTCTGTGATCGCAGGCGATATGGCAGTTAAGACAGCGAACATTGACCTTGGCTTTATTGACCGTTTCAGCGGTACTTTGATTTTTACGGGCAGAGTTGCAGAAGTGGAAGAAGCTGTTCGCGTAATCTGCGATTATCTTGCCAGAGAACTTGGATTTACCATTTGTAAGGTTACAAGAACGTAATGAAGAAGATCATTTTAATGGGGCGTTCCGAATGCGGGAAGACAACGCTTCGGCAGGCGCTGAAAGGAGATACCATTCGGTATCATAAAACACAGTATGTAAACCATTATGATGTGGTGATCGATACTCCGGGGGAGTACGCTGAGACGAATCGTCTGGGAAGGGCACTGGCTCTGTACTCTTATGAGGCAGATGTGGTAGGTTTGCTGGTCAATGCAACGGAACCATACTGTTTGTATCCGCCAAACATCGTAGCCCAGTCTACACGCCCGGTCATTGGCATTGTGACGCAGATCGATGCACCGGGAGCTAACGTGGAGCAGGCGGTAGAATGGCTGAAACTGACCGGCTGTGAAGACATTTTCCTGGTAAGCTCCTATACCGGTGAGGGAATCTGGGAAATTCTGGAGTATTTAAGAGAGCCGGGAGATGTTCTTCCATGGGACAGCAAAGAGGAAGCAGAAAAGCCTCGCCATGTCCTGTCTACAAAAGCAAATAACAGCAAAGCATAGAGATAAGCACCGGTTTTCGGTGCTTATTCAGTTTTTTTAAAATTGAAAAAGGAGTTTTTTATGAAAAAAAGTTTGATCAATGTAGTTCTGATTCTGATGGCAGCTTTGATGATTTCAGGCTGTGAAAAGGAAGAGAAAAAGGCACCTGCAACGGAAACTTATGTAGAAGAAAATGAGATTCAGCTGATTTCTCATGATACAGAGAACATCGATTTTCGGATTGCGGTGATAGAAGGAGAAATGACTGCAGGATTTGAGCGGTTGATGCAGGATGCCCAGAAGGGGGAAGCAGCCAATGTATACCGTTTTTACAAATATGAGGATCTTTCCAAGTTTGAAACCTTTTTAAAGGGCGGAATGATGGAAATCGCAACGGTTTCTTTAGAGGACGCTCTGGAGTTAAATGAGGAGAATCCGGGAATGTTTGCTGTTCTTTCGATCAATGCAGAATCAGAGGACGGCTATGGAGTTACGATCGTGAATACCAGTTTTGCCAAAGGTTATCCGGCAGCTTTGAAGGTATTTATGGAGGAAATGAAATATTCTGCAAAAGATGCTGTCTGCGTGACCGGAGAAGAAATGAAAGCAACGATTGAAGCTTACCTGACAGAACAGGAAATGGAGCTTCCGGAAGACGAATTTTACTATCCGTTGCCGGTGCAGGAAGAAGCTTTGGAGACACAGGAGAATGATTAAACTAATTGCCAGTGATCTGGACGGAACGCTGCTCTACGGCAGAGAAAACTCCGTCAGTGAAGAAATGTTTGAACTGATCCGTGAAATGAAGCGGCAGGGAATCCTGTTTGCGGCAGCCAGCGGAAGACAGTATGCGAATTTAAAGAAATTGTTTGCACCGGTATGGAAGGATATGGCATTTATCTGTGAGAATGGTGCAGTCGTGTTTTATGAAGACCGTCTGATCGCACAGCATGTGCTTCCAAAGGAAGAATGGCTGGCACAGGTGCTGATGGTGGACGAAGACGAAGGCACTCAGGTGATCCTCTCAAGCCCTTATACCACCTATGTACGTCCGAAAACCGAGCAGTTTGTCAGCGATCTGATCCGGCTTGGAAACCACGTGACGGTTGTTAAAGAATGGGACGAGGTAACAGAGCCTTGCGTGAAGGTCGCATGGTTTGAAGAAGGCGGCGCAGAGCATCGGAAAGAAGAATGGAATGGGAAGATCAATCCTCCGGCAAAGGTAGTGACTTCCGGTGCCCAGTGGCTGGACATCATTTATCCGGACAGTCACAAGGGTGTGGGAATTTTGGCCCTGCAGAAATATTTCGGGCTTCAAAAAGAGGAAATCGCAGCCTTCGGAGATAATGATAATGATATGGAAATGCTGCAGTCGGTAGGCTATCCGATTGCCATGGAAAACGGTAAGGAAGCGATTAAAAAAATGTGTCCGTATCACACAAAACAGGTGGAAATGACGGTTCGTCAGATTTTAGATGGAGAATTTACGGTTTTCGAATAAAAAGAAGGAAATCCGGCCATAATCCGAAAAAGGATGAAAGGAGCCGGAATTATGAAAGAAAAAAAGGTTACCAGAGAAGATATCCAGCAGATGGAAGGCACAGAACGTATGAAATACGAGATTGCCGAAGAAATGGGGCTGTTGGATCAGGTGCTGAAGGAAGGCTGGCGTTCTCTGTCAGCCAAAGAAACAGGAAAAATCGGCGGTCTGATGACCAGTCGGAAAAAGTCCGGTATAAAAGATCAAGGAGATGCATAGGTTATCCTATGAATGATCAGAAATTGGAAAATTTATTAAATTTGGCATTGGATTCTACACCGGAGGAGAGAATGCGATCCCGGGATCTTAGTGAAGGCTTTGATCGGGAAGACCGAACCTGGGAAGTTATCATAAAGTATACAGGAAATCTGGAAAATGTCCGCCAGACAGCAGAGGAAGTAACCGAGCTGTTTGGCGGATTTGCTGTTGTAAGGATCAAAGAGGATTTGCTGGCAGCACTTACGGAAAATCCACAGGTGACCTATGTGGAAAAACCGAAAGCACTGTATTTTGCCCTGCAGGAAGCGAAGGAAGCGTCCTGTCTGTCAGGCGTACAGCAGGAGATGGAAAACAAAGAGGGATTAAGCGGAAAAGGGGTTCTTTTTGCCTGTGTGGATTCCGGAGTATCGATCACGCACCCGGATTTTCGAAAGGAGGACGGAAGTACCCGGATCCTGTATCTTTGGGATCAGACCATTCCCGGAAATCCACCGGAAGGTTATCCGATCGGAACAGAGTATACGGAACAGGAAATCAATGCAGCACTCCAGGCAGAGTCTTTGGAGGAACGCAGAAGGATCGTGCCGAGTGAGGATGTCAGCGGTCATGGCACCAGTGTTCTCGGGATTGGTGCAGGAAATGGCCGGGGAAGCGGCGGAAGACTGCGGGGAGTTGCTTATGAAGCGGATCTTATTGTAGTGAAACTGGGAATTCCGGGAGAACGAAGCTTTCCAAGAACAACCGAATTGATGGAAGGCGTTGACTACTGCATCCGCAAAGCGGCAATGTTGGGAAAACCTGTTGCGGTGAATATTAGTTTTGGCAATAACTACGGTGCCCATGATGGAAGCAGTCTTTTGGAAAACTATCTGGATATTGTATCCGGAGTCGGGAAAAATGTAATCTGCGTCGGAATGGGAAATGAAGGGGCTTCCGGTGTTCACCAGGCGTTGACTCTGACACAGGAAAATGTAACAGAAGCAGAATTTTCCATTGGAGAATTTCAGCCATCGACGAATCTGCAGCTTTGGAAATCCTATGCGGATCAGGTGCGGATCTTTATCGAATCCCCCGGCGGCGAGATTGCAGGACCAATCGAGGAAACCCTGGGGACGCAGAGATTCCGCATTACAGATACGGATCTTTTAATCTACTACGGTACGCCGAATCCTTATAATGTTCTTCAGGAGATTTACATAGAATTCCTGCCTGACACCTCCTATCTTATGACCGGAATCTGGAAGCTTCGCATTGAACCGATCCGGATCGTCTGGAATCTGGCAGAGCTTTGGCTTCCGGTCTCAGAAACAGCAAATCTCCGCACGAGATTTTTAACACCCACCCCCGCAGGAAGCTTTACGGTGCCTGCAGCTGCAAGAAATGTGATATCCGTCGCAGCTTACGACAGCCGCACAGAGGCATATGCGGAATTTTCCGGCAGAGCATTTCAGGTGCTTCCATGGGAGGGAAAGCCGGATCTGGCAGCTCCTGGAGTGGAAATTCTGGTACCTGCAGTGGGCGGCGGCTACCGCATGGTTTCCGGCACTTCCTTTGCCACACCGTTTGTAACCGGCAGTGCCGCCCTTTTGATGGAATGGGGAGTTGTCCGGGGAAAGGATCCTTTTTTGTTCGGAAATAAAGTGAAAGCTTATTTGCGCAGAGGTGCCAGAACCCTTCCGGGGTTTCGGGAAACACCCAATGCCAGAGTGGGCTATGGGGCGCTTTGTCTGGAGCAGAGTCTGCCTTGAGAAGGGCAAAAATGCGTTATTGAAAGAACCATTCAAATCAGCTATAATTTTCTTAATACGGATCAGATAACTGATAGTAACACGCCAGAGAAAAACGATGCCACTGAAATCATAGCAGAAGAATCGTGCAGGAAGATTTGAATAAAGAATACGGATATACAATATTGAACAAAAGAGGTCTCCTGTGAGGGAGACCTTTTTTAATGCGCTCAAATTAAGCTTCTTCTTCCGGAGTCATATTCCAGTATTTTCCAAATACTTTTTCCAATGTCGGGCATACCAGAAAGTACATGTAGAGAACCGGCAAAAGGAACAGAAGCAACGGACCGATCGGAAGGAATGCAAAAAGCACCAGGCATGCAATATATCCAACGGCGATCAGGAATGATCTCGGAAGATTTGCAATGCAGATCAGCAGGGTGTTTTTAAATACCATCTTCAGCGAATCTTCAATGTGTGAAACATAAGCAAAGCAGTAGATTGACCAGGTGATCGCCAAAGCGAGAAGAATCGGAATGACGATGAAAAAGACACCCATGACAGAAATGCTGCCGTTCATGAGATACGCAAAATAATAATCAAATCCAAGCAGTGCAAAGATCAGTAAAAATACGATCCAAAGCAAGGTGCTCTGTTTGAAATTTGAGCGAAAGGCGTGCCAGAATACTGACCAGACGCCGCCCTCATCTCTGCGGATCGATTTTTGTGCTGTGTAATAAAGGGCTGTATTTGCAGCTCCGATGGTAACGATCGGGAGACAGGACAAAAGCCATAATGCGTTTAGGATAAGGCAGTCGGCCAGTTTGTCCAAGAATCTGTAAAGTTTGCTGTCAATGCTGAAAAAATTTCCCATGAATGTGTTTGAATCCTTTCTTCTAATGTGAACTGTAGAAGCAGTAGCTTCCGGCGGAAACGCGGCGAGTTTTACCGTCGATAATGATATCGGCACAGACCGGAGTTGTAATTTCATAACGCCAGAAATTTTCTTCTCTTGTCCAATAGGATATAATTTTTCCATGCCTTGTGTCAAGTTCTGCTTTTAACCAGCCAAGCCGTTTGTCCGGGATTGGAGAAATGATTACTTGTTCATAGCCTGGTGCTGATTCTACATAGCGAATACCGGCACAGACACAATAAACCCAATCAATTACAGAACCATAGGAATAGTGATTGAAAGAGTTCATGCTGGTATCCCAAAAAGTACCGTCTTCACGAAGGCTGTCCCAATGTTCCCAGACTGTAGTAGCTCCTTTTTTTACGGAATAAAGCCATGAAGGATATTCCTCACGCAGGAGAAGACTGTAGGCGGTTTCTGCATGACCAAAATCACTGAGTGCATGGAGCAGGTAAGGTGTACCAACAAAACCGGTAGTCAAATGAAGATTTGAGTCCTGAAGCATTGCTGCGAGTTGATCTGCGGTCGCCTGACAATCTTTTGCCAAGCGGAAATGTACTGCAATGGCACATTCGGTTTGGGTATGGTAATCAGAAAACTTTTCCTGAAAAGCTTTTTTGATTCTTTGATACAAGAGTTCATATTCTGCAACATCTTTACCAAGGATTTTCCCTGCTTTTACAAATAATAAAGTAGAATATGCGTAATAAGCACTGGCAATCAGATCATCACGACTGCCGCCGCGTAAAGAGTTTTTATCACCATCAAGTCCAAGCCAATCCCCAAAATGTATGCCGCCGATCCAAAGGTAGGGTTCTTTTGTATCGTTTGTGATATAATCAATTCTTTTTTTCATGCACTCAAACTGCTGTTCTAAAATTTCTGAATTGCCATAAGCCATATAAAGTTCCCAGGGACAGATGATAGCTGCATCACCCCAGGCAGCGGAAGAACCATCAAAATGCCAGGTATCAGGAATCATATGACCAATGTAACCGTTCGGCCATTGTTCAGCCCTCATACAGCCTAGCCATTTGGAAAAGAATTTTTCAACATCAAAATTAAGAGCTGCAGCTCGTATGAAAATCTGCGCATCTCCTGTCCAGCCCAGCCGTTCGTCACGTTGAGGACAGTCAGTAGGAATGTCAAGAAAGTTATCTTTTTGTCCCCAGACCACATTTTTGAAAAACTGGTTTAACAAAGGATGGGAGCAGCTTAAAAATCCGGTTTGCTTTATATCTGAGTAAACTGCAATTGCAGAAAAATTTTCAATAGCTGCAGTTTCGAGGCCATCAGGAAATTCATCAATTCTTACGTAACGGAAGCCGTAAAAAGTTAGGTGAGGGTGATAAGTTTGAAAACCATCTGTACAGAGGTAATCCAGTTTTGCTTTTGCAGCACGATAATTTGCATTATAAAAATTTCCATCGCTGTCCAGAACTTCACCATGGGACAGGGAAACCCGTTGCCCCTTTTTTGCGGTTAAGGAAATTTCCACGTATCCGGTTAAGTTCTGTCCAAAATCAATGACTTTCTCTCCTTTTGGGGTTGTAAAGATACGTGCCGGAAAAAAACGTTCATGTTCCATGATTTTTTCACCTTCCTGTGGAATCAGTGTTTCCCAGGGACCGTTAAATTCCTTGCAAGGGGTAGGTCCGGAAGGTGTAAAAGTAGCATCGTAAAATTCGCCATGATAGATCTCTGAATAACGGATCTTGCTTTCGAAAGACAACCAATCGGAACCGGAAGACACAAATTCTGTTGTTCCATCGATGTAAGTAAGAACAAGCTCAGCTAATAATCCGCAAGGCTGTTTTTTCTGTTCCTCAAGGACTCTTCCGGAAATGTCACCGCGATACCAACCTTTGCCTACAGTGATTTCTAAATGGTTTATGTCGGACAAAAGTTCTGTGACGTCATAGTTTTGATATTGCAGTCGTTTATGATAAGAAGTCCAGCCGGGTGCCAAAACATAGTCACTGATTCTATGATTATTTAGAGAGGCTTCATAAACGCCTAATGCAGTGGTATAAAGCACTGCCTTGGAAATTTCTTTTTTAATTGAAAATGTTTTAGAAAATCTGATCGCAGCTTCTGTAGATTCTGCAGCAGGTTTGATCCATTTTGCATGCCAATTCATATAGTCCCCCTAATTATCGTGCTCTTTTGTGTTATAAAATGTCTGAAAACGATATAACGTTTTTTTGTCTTTAGAAGATGTAAGCTCATCAACGGCAAAAGAATCTGGAGAGACAAACAATTCGTCTTCTGAGGAATGAAAAGGACCTAAAAGATTCCTGTTACCGATGGAAAAAACTGCAGTGATCACATTTTCCCCTGCTTTTGCAAAATTGGAAATATCCAAGCTGTTTTCAAACAGTAATTCTCCTGCATCTTGTCCGTTCACAAATAATTTGGCTGAAAGATACTGACCTTCCAGTGAAACACGAAGATTAGAATCTTCAAAGAAGAATTTTTTTGTCAAGGATAGCGATCCACGGAAAAAGCTTAGTCCGTCAGTTACCGGTTCTGTGATATACTCCGGCATGACATCAATATAAAAATCGGTTCCCAAAAGATAGCCTTTTTTATAAGGTATAAAATCAGAATCAGAATAGACACCAAAATCACCGCCCAAATAGACCGGCTCGATCTCGCTGTCGTATGCGATGCAGTTTTTTAAAGATTCTGTTACGCCTTCTCCAAATAATGCGTAGTAGGTAGCTTCTTTTTGATGCCAATCGCATTGTACTTCGTAAATGTTTTCTCCCAGATGAACGAGTGAAATAATCTCACATTGCTGTGCGGAAGGATCTTCTGCCAAAGTGTTGCTGAAATTCAGCTCTGTGTGGTTGATAAAGTAGCGAGCTGTAGGATCTTTTTCAGCGTACAGAGAAAGGGTAATAGGCATTTTACGGAGTTGAAAATGATAACGCAGCCACAGTTTTCCTTCATAACGTTCCTCCAATAATTGATTGCATAGCGCATTGCAAAGCATAGGTCTGGAAAAATCAGTTCCATTTTTTGAAAAGCTTACTTGATCTAAGGTTAAAAAATTTTTTGAAAATTCAGCCTTAGCATTTGCAAAATTTAAAGAGATTACTGTATCTGAAGACTTTAAAGGTACATCTTTCTGAGAGGTAAAAAGTAACAGCGATTCATTGCGATCCAAAGTGATGCTCAGTGGCATTGACCTAAATTCTAAGGTGTTTAGATCTAAAGCCTGGAAGGATCGGGTATTATCAGTAAAATGAAAAGTCTGTGTAAAACCCTCTGCAGCGGAAGCATTTTGTACAAAAAGAAAAGAATGGTCTTCCATAGAATGGAAAGTATAGTAAAGCTCGTTTGCTGTGTTTTCCACAGAAAACGGTTGCGCACTGCTAATTATTTCCAGTGTACAATTGCTTTCTAAATAGTCATAATCAAAAGGTGTGCCTTCAAGATAGGAGGGCTTCTCGTCTAATAAAAGAATTTTTCCGCCGGCTTCTATGTAATGCTTCAACAGCCGCTCTGTGGAAGCTGCCATGGTATAACACTTTGGAATGATCAAATATTCGTATGAGCAATTTCCGCAAACAATTCGCTGATCTTCGACGAAACCATATTTTTCCAAAAGAGTCTCATCAAGAAAATGATAAGCAATCCCGCGGGAAGAAAGGGTGCGGCAGGCATTACGCAGTGGTTCGTCCAGCTCAGAAAGTGGAATTCCGTAAGGCTCATTTCCTCGTTTATAAGTCAGATAAGCACTGCGGATTGGGTGCAGCATAGCAACATTCACAAATTCGGTGGATTCGGAAAGAAGATACCCTAATCGTGAGAGCTGATCATTAAAATTTCTAAAATGATCATTGATCCATGGGTTTGCAGGATTAAAATGTGCTGGGTAGTCTTTTTTTCTCTGTCCGTGATCACTGTAGGGCAGCAAATGTTGACAGATTAAATTGACACCGCAGCAAAACTGAAATCCTGCGATTCTTTTCAGGTCTGCGGGAGAAATGTTCCAGCCGCAGCAGCCAAAAGTTTCTGTCAAGGTCTGTTTTTTTCCTAACTGACGGGCTGCACTGCCCAGCTGACGAGGTGAAATCTCATTATCAGTTATCGGTCCGAGCCAGTCAATTCCGGGAATGTGTTCATATTCATAAAAGGGCATGACTCCAGCACAGCACATCAGCTGGCCTCCGAGGGAAGGTTCTTCCACATAATGTCCGGTAAAGCGGACTTTATGAGAATTACACCAGTCGTAAACCTGCTTTGAGAAGTTTTCAAGCATTAGTGTTTGCAGTCCAAGCCAATAACGATAACGGAAGGATTCGTAGCCTTCCTTTTCGATAAATAAAAGACCGAGAGAATCCAGAATATCTTCTTGATATTGTGTTTGAAAATAGTCTGCGATCATCGGTGTATAAGGTGTGGCTGCGCGATAGTATTGTGGTTCGTCTGTAAAAAAACCCGCCGTATTGGAGGCAAGATCTCCCTGAAAAGATCGAAGATAAGCTTCGTGAGTACAATCCAGAAATTGTCTGACAACATTAGGGTTTAGAACATCAGCTGTAGAAGCAGCACGTTTTAAAAAAAGGTTTAAAAAGGTACCTTCCGGAGAAACGGTGTTGACTCGAATCAAATTATCTTCCGTGATCAGATACGAAACATCAGCTTCCGGATCATAATTTCCGTAGGTTTCCTGAATATACATGTCCCGATTTTCTTCCTTTTCAAGAAGTTTTCCGCCGGCAAAACCGCTAGGCCAGCCATTTTCATCGTATAGCCATGGACTCATACCGCAGTGTTTTGCCTCGCTGCAGCAGGCTTGAACGGCATCAAACCATTTTTCGGAGAGGTATTCTGTCTTTAATCCGCCTCGGGCATGCATGAAGAAACCACCAATCCCCTGTTCTTTCATCCAGTGAATCTGCCGTTTTAATTCTTTTATATCGAGAAGATCGTTCCATGACCAAAAAGGAATAGGACGGTAATCGTTAGGAACATTAAGAAGTTTTGGAATCAGGTTCTTCATAAATATGAGCCTCCTTTCGCTTGTTTTATAAGATAATCTTCCGATATTTTATGTTCTGATTTTCTGTTTCGATATTCATTAGGAGAAATACCGGTAATTTTCTTAAACGTATGTAAAAAACCGGATAGGGATCCAAAACCGGATTCGAAACAGGCAGAGGAAACACTCATACCATTATCCAAAAGATTCATAGCAAAGGTAACCCGTTTATGATTTAAATAGTTGATATAGGTTTCTCCTGTCTCCTTTTTAAAAAGATTCCCGAAATAAGTAGGGGAAAGGCCAACCTGGGAGGCAACGCTCGTTAAAGTCAGCTTATTTTTGAAAAAAGTTTCTGTATACAGGATCGCCTGACGGATTGGTGATAGATCTTCTTTGATTTGCTCAGCAGGAAGAAGCGTTTCCAATATGTATTCCATCAGAGAGCGAATATTTCCGTCAGTGGCAAGTTCTTCATTTAAAAGCTGTACAGCTTTATCAATCCTTTTTAGCTTTTCCGGCGAAATGATCGTGCAGATGGCACCGGAATCTAAAATAGACTGATAACGTTCAGGTGAGATCACAGACTCGTCAAAAATGAGACTCCAATATTCTGCCGGTTCATCAAGAATCAACTCATGAAAATCCGCTGGAGTGCATAGCCAGATCATTCCAGGCTGAAGCGGATAATCCTTTGCGTTTAATACATGAGTTCCGTTTCCTTTTAGGACGATTTCAATTTCAAAAAAATCGTGGGAATGAAGGGCGGTAGAAGTAATATTCCAGTAAAAAATCTGGAGATGCTTTCCTTTTTCAAAATAGTTTGCACGCGTAAGTCTGTTCTGGGTTTCACTCATTATGGAATCTCCCTTGATGATGATAAAAATGATATTGAAAAATGTATTTTTGTGTTACAATGTCCAAATGTACTATATAACAATTACGAACAAAAAATCAAGAAATATGAGAAAAAGCTGTAAATATTGCGTGCGATTAGCGGTTTATGCGTTGCGGAATATAATCATCTTGCTTAAAATAATCTTAGAAATCGATGATTAGTTGTTAAAAATGCTCATTGGGAGTAAGGACAAAAGAGAGGAGATGTTTTATGAAAAGTTCGTTGAAGCGTTCCGGAAAAACAAAAAAAGGAATGCAGAAACTGCAGAGAAAAGATAACTGGCAGTTGTTTTCTTTGACAGTTCCGGGTCTGCTGTTAATGCTTTTGTTTAATTATTTGCCGATGTTTGGTTTAATCCTGGCATTTAAAAATTTCAAATTCAATTTGGGATTCTTTGGAAGTGAATGGGTTGGATTAAAAAACTTTGCATTTTTCTTCAAATCAGGGGTAGTAGGAAGACTAGTTAGAAATACTCTGGGAATGAATTTGCTGTTTTTACTGGTTAATACTGTTGTTACCATTCTTTTGGCATTGCTTCTGGCATTTAAAAATTTCAAATTCAATTTGGGATTCTTTGGAAGTGAATGGGTTGGATTAAAAAACTTTGCATTTTTCTTCAAATCAGGGGTAGTAGGAAGACTAGTTAGAAATACTCTGGGAATGAATTTGCTGTTTTTACTGGTTAATACTGTTGTTACCATTCTTTTGGCATTGCTTCTTTATGAATTGAAAAATCGTATTGCGATCCGGTTTTATCAAACGATTATCTTTTTGCCGTTTATTGTATCCTGGGTAGCAGCGTCCTATGCTTTATATGCGAATCTGTCAGATGTCAATGGTATTTTAAAAAATGTGCTGACATTTTTTGGTATGGAAGAATTACGTTGGTATGTTACCCCGGAAGTGTGGCCGGTGATCTTGCTGATCTGTTATCTATGGAAGCAGATTGGTTATGGAATGATCATTTATTACGGAAACCTGATGGCACTGGATCCATCGTATTATGAAGCAGCAACATTGGACGGGGCAAACCGCTTCCAGATGGCAAGGTATATTTCATGGCCTCACATTCGACCGACGGTGATCATGTTTACAATCCTGACGCTAGGACGTGTGTTCAGTGCAGATTTTGGTTTGTTTTACTATATGCCGCAGAATTCTTCGCTGTTGTATCCGACAACAGATGTGATCGATACTTACGTTTATCGTGCGCTGCGTCAATCGGGAAATGTTGGGATGTCAGCAGCTATCGGACTGTTACAGTCTGTGATCGGATTTCTCGTTTTACTGGCGGCAAATAAACTGGCAAAAAAGATCGATGAGGGAGGTGCAGTGTTCTAATGAAAAGAAAAGTAAATGTACCCAATCTGGTAATCCATCTGTTTTTTGTTATGCTTTGTTTTTGCATGCTGTATCCGTTTGTATGTATTTTGTCGGTGTCTTTGACGTCAGCAGAGGAAATTTCACAAAAGGGATTCAGTTTGTGGCCGCAAGTGCTTTCAATTGCTTCTTATCAGTATGTTTTTGGGAATTTGGCTCCTTTACTAAATGCTTTTGCAACAACGACATTTGTTGCTGTGGCCGGAACAACGTTGGGTGTTATGGTAACTTCCATGTATGCATATGCCATCAGCAGAAAAAGCTTCCCTTTACGGAGAGCCTTTGCGTTCATAGCAATGTTTACTATGTACTTTAGTGGAGGAATGGCAGCGACATACATTGTGAATGTAAGTATTTTAAATCTGAAAAATAATATCCTAGTGCTGATCCTGCCTTTGGCTTTCAGTGTTATGAACATGATCATTATTCGCTCATTTTTTGAACAGCTCCCGTACGGACTGGTAGAATCAGCAAAGATTGACGGAGCAAATGAGTATCGTATTTATTTTCAGATTATGCTGCCGCTTGCAAAACCAGCGTTGGCGACGGTTGCGATCACATTGTTCGTGAATTATTGGAATTCCTATTATGAAGCAATGATGTATATGGATACAGGTCATTATGTGACTTTGCAGCTGATGCTTCAGCGTATGATGGAAAAGGTGGATTTTGTGAAACAGTTTGCCAGCACAGGAATGATGAGCGGTATGGCAAAAGATCTTCCGAGTGAAGGTATGCGTATGGCTATGTGTATGATCACAATTTTTCCTACGCTTTGTGTATTTCCGTTTTTTCAGAAATATTTCGTTAAAGGTATGGCAATTGGTTCCGTGAAGGGTTGATGAACGGAACTTATAGCATAAAAACAATAAAGGAAGGAACAAAAAATGAAAAAAGTGACAAAGAGACTGCTTGCACTTCTCTTAGCATCTGCAATGGTATTTGGCCTTGCAGCATGCGGCGGAAAAGAAAGTGAAAGCACAGAAACACCAGCTGTAGAAGATACAGCAAACGAAACAGAGAATGCAGAAACAGATCTGTATGCAGAGCATGTAACTTTAACCTACTGTTTCCCAGACGCAATGGGCGTTGACGGATATGCAGGCTGGGACAACATTGTTGCAGAAGTAAATAAGATTACTGAAGAAAAGATCAATGCAACGATTAACATCGAGATTATTCCGCTGGCTGAATATACAGACAAGATGAATATGAAGTTTGTAGCAGGCGAAGAATTTGATGTATGTTTCACAGGTGCCTGGAACCCATTGGCGACTGCAGTAGCACAGGGCGCATATGCAGAACTGACACAGGAAACATTAGAAGCTTATGCACCAGAACTTTTAGAAGTATTAAATCCGGCAGCGTGGGATGCGGCAACTTTTAACGGAAAGATTTATGCAGCTCCATTACAGCAGATTTACGTACGCCAGGCAGCAATGAGATTTGATACTGCAAAAGCGGAATCCTATGGCTTTGATTACAAGGCAGTTGAAAAATTAGAAGATTTGGAACCATACCTTGCACAGTTAAAAGATGCAGGTGAAGATAAGATTTTCTTCATTGGACCAAAATCAATTTTAGACAATTTGGCAGGAGCAATGGGATTTGATGCTCTCATCAGCAATACAACACCAGGTGTTGTAAAATATCGTGAAAATGATCCGACAGTGATCAACCAGTTTGCATCAGAAGAATTTGCAGCCTATGCAAAACTTTTCCAGAAATGGAATGAAGCAGGATATGTTCATCCGGAAGCAATTCTTGATATAACAAAACCGGAAGAATTCCCGGTTGATATTAACCCTGCTTACAAACCGGGCGGAGATGCTACAGAATCTATTACACGCGGTTGGAATATCGAGTCTATTCCATTTGGTGATGCTGTTTTAACAACTTCTGCAATTACAGCAACAAACCTTGCTGTAGGAGCTACTTCTAAGAATGTAGAAAGAGCAGTTGCATTTATCAATCTGTTAAATACAGATGCTGATCTGTTAAATCTTCTTTGCCATGGTATTGAAGGTGTAGACTATGAATTTGTTGACAAAGACAACAAGGTAATTCAGGCAATCGAAGGTACCTATCCATCAAACTACAGCTTCTTAATAGGTAACGTATTCAATGATTACTATACAGATGCAACACAGGTAGGAACATGGGAAGAAACAGCAGAAATCAATGGTTCTGCTGCTGGATCCTCCATCTTAGGATTTACCTTTGATGCTGAACCGGTTTCTACAGAAATTGCTGCAATGCAGGCAGTCATCGAAGAACAGCTTCCGGCAATTGGCTGTGGTGAAGTAAAAGATGTTGATGCTGCAATCGCTAAGTTAAATGAGTCCTTAGAAGCAGCAGGTCTGTCTACTGTATTAGCTGAAATGCAGAGTCAGTTAGATGCTTGGGAAGCAGGTAAATAAACTATAAGCATTTTGATTGCTTTAAATGACTAAAAAGAAAAGAGAATGCGTATCTCAAGGATCTGCATTCTCTTTTTCACTAGAAGGAGAAATGCATGAGAATTTGTCCGCAGCCAAAGGAAATTATCGTGAGGCACTGGATATAGAAAGAGTAAAAGTTTAAAAGGAGAGGAACGATGGATAACAAACAGTGGTTTCGAGAAGCAAAATTTGGAATGATGATTCATTTTGGTTTATATTCCCTGCTGGGAGGGGAATGGAAGGGGCAGCAGATGGATCAAATTGCAGAATGGATTCAGTCCTATTTCCGTATACCAAATGAAGAATATCACAAGCTGGCAGAGGTGTTTTATCCGATTTATTTTGATGCAGAAGAATGGGTCAGGGAAGCAAAAAATGCTGGTATGAAATATTTTGTTGTGACCACAAAGCATCACGAAGGATTTGCACTGTTTCACTCAAAAGTGGATTCTTTCAATGTGGTTGATGCAACACCATTCAAGAGAGATATTATTAAAGAACTTTCAGAGGCATGTAAAAAGTATGATATGAAGTTTGGAATTTATTATTCTCAGGCATTGGACTGGTCAGAATTTCATGCAAATGGACATCAGATCGATGAGTTGAACTGCGGATGTATGTCCTGGGGCAATGACTGGGATTTTCCGGAAAATGAGAAGAAAGATTATTCTGTTGTTTATGAAAAGAAGATTAAACCACAGGTAAAAGAACTTCTGACAAATTATGGGGATATTTGTCTGATCTGGTTTGATACACCAATCGGGATGCCGAAGAAGTACAGTAAAGAGCTTTACGAAATGGTGAAAAAGTATCAGCCGGATTGCTTGGTAAATTCCCGTATCGGGCATGATCTCTATGATTATGAATCAGCGGGAGATAATGAAATTCCGGAAACAGAAAAATGGGACAGATTATTCGAAACTCCTGCAACCCTGAATGACACCTGGGGATACAAGTCTTATGATCAGAACTGGAAAAGTGCGGAAGAAGTCTTAAAAATCAAAAAACATTTGAATGAGCGGGGAATCAATTATCTTTTGAATGTTGGACCGGATCATTTGGGACGTTTTCCGGCAAAAGCAGTTGAAATCTTAAGACAGATTGGAGAAGCAAATGAGCAAAAAAAAGATTAGTGTGATTGTGGTTGGCTGCGGTGACAGAGGGACTGTTTACTGCAAGGAAGGCGTGAAAAATTTAGAGACAATGGAGATTACTGCGGCGGTAGATCCTAATCCGGAGAGACTGCGTTACATGCAGGAAAATTTTAATGTACCTGAAGAAAATTGCTATTTTACCAAGGAAGAAGTATTAGCACAGGGAAAGCTTGCTGACTGTGTGATCATTAGTAACCTGGATCAGTATCATAAGGAAACTGCGATTCCATTTTTGGAACAGGGATATGATATGTTATTAGAAAAGCCAGTGGTTAATAATGAAAAAGATCTGAAGGAAATTGAAGCGGCCGCAAGGGAAAACCACTGCAGATTGATCGTGTGTCATGTGCTTCGCTACACACCATTTTTTAAAAAGGTGAAAGAATTTATTGACCATGGAACTCTTGGAAAAATCATGAATATGGAATCAACAGAGCGTGTCTGTGCTTTCCATGGTTCTGCCGCCTATATCAGAGGAAAGTGGAATAAGGAAACAGAATGTGGTTCCTCCCTTCTTTTGGCAAAATGCTGTCATGACATTGACATTCTATGCTGGCTGAATAACCAAGCAAAAGTAACAGAAGTATATAGCATGGGAGGCCGTGACTTTTTCGTGCCGGAACATGCACCGGAGGGATCAGGTACTCGCTGTATGGTAGACTGTCCGGAATATATCAGAAAAAAATGCATTTACGACGCAGAAGCGATGTATATAGATAATTGTCTGATTCCTCAATATCCTTGGCAATGTACCGGAAAGAACTGGCAGGATGTTACAGAAGAAGAAAAGATTGAATCTTTAAAGACCTATAATCCGCATGGTATGTGTATCTATAAAGGTGATGGAGATATTGTAGATCACCAGAATATTACAATGAAATTTTCGGACCAGTCTACAGCTGTTCACACAGTAATTTTGGGAGCGATGAAAGGGAAACGCACACTTTGGATACAGGGAACTGAAGGAGAACTGGAAGGAAGTATTGATGAGGGAACTCTAATTCATCGATATTTTGACAAATCAAGATCCTGGTATTTAGAAGAAACATTTACTTTTACAGAAACAGAAGGAACCGTGGGCGGACATTATGGCGGAGATCGAGGGCTTATAAAAGATTTTTGTGAATTGCTTTCCGGAAAAGAACCTTCAAGTTCCTGTACGTCGATTGAAGACTCGATAGAAGGACATCTGGTATGTTATGCGGCAGATCGTTCGATGAAAGAGGACAAAATTATTCGTATTTAAGAAAGCAGATTATCGGTTGCAAATACCGGAAAGATTCTCTAAAATAGGACTAGACAGAGAAAATGAAAAGCAACGGAGGAAACACATGATCAAGCTGATTGCCAGTGATCTGGACGGAACATTACTTTATGGAAGGGACAATTCAATAAGCGAGGAAATGTTTTCCCTTGTGCGTGAAATGAAGCAGCGGGGAATCCTGTTTGCAGCTGCCAGCGGCAGACAGTACCATTGCATTAAAAAATTGTTTGAGCCGGTCTGGGAAGATATGGTGTTTATCAGTGAAAATGGTGCAGCAGTCTTTTATCAGGACAAATTGATCAAGGCACAGGTGGTTCCGATGGAGCAGCTTTTGGAAAATGTTGCGTTAATAGATGCAGACGAACATACTCAGGCAGTGATCTCCAGTGCGACTACAACCTATATCCGACCGAAGGATCCTTATTATGTGCAGTGTCTTCTTAATCTGGGGAATCGGGTTTCTGTAGTAGAAAACTGGACTGATATCAAAGAGCCCTGCCTGAAGATCGGCTGGTGGGAAAATAAAGGAGCAGACCAGAGGATTGACCATTGGGCAAAATTGATCAAGCCGCCGGCAAAGCCGGTAACTTCCGGGGCTGACTGGATCGATCTTCTTTATCCAAATTGTGACAAAGGTGCCGGGATTCAGATTGTTATGGAGCATTTTGGATTGAAAAAAGAGGAGATTGCAGCTTTCGGGGACAATTATAATGATATTGAAATGTTGGAAAATGTAGGCTATCCGATCGCAATGGAAAATGGTCAGGAAAAGATCAAAAAAATGTGTCCTTATCATACAAAACGTGTGGAGGACTCCATTCGTGCGATTTTAGATGGAATATTTT